>PCAH01000085.1 GCA_002730485.1 Dehalococcoidia bacterium
CGCGGTACTCGTCCCATTCCATGGTCTTGTTCTGGATTACGCTGTTCAGAATATGCCCGCCCAGCGATTCCTGTAGTAGCTCACTGCCTTCGGCCAGAGCTATGGCCTCTCCCAAGCTGCCCGGCAACGCCCTGATACCTTTGGTTTGGCGTTCTTCCGGTGTCATGGCAAAGACATTGCCCTCGACTGCCGGAGGCACTGGATATTCGTCCTTAATCCCCTTGAACCCAGCCGCGAGCATCACGCTGAAGGCCAAATACGGGTTGCAGGCCGGGTCTGGCGCGCGGTATTCCACTCTCATGGAACTTTCATGCCCAGGTTTGAAGGCCGGCACTCTGATTAAGTCAGACCGGCTTACGTGTGCCCACGAGATGAACGCGGGCGCCTCAAAACCAGGCACTAAACGCTTGTAGGAGTTCACCCACTGGTTGGTAATCAGGGTGATCTCCGGGGCGTGGTGCAGCAAGCCGGCGATAAACCGCTTTCCAGTAATAGACAGTTGGTGTTCGTCATCAGAGTCAAAGAACATATTCTTGTCGCCTTGGAACAACGATTGGTGAATATGCATCCCTGAACCGTTCATTTTGGACATGGGCTTCGGCATGAACGTGGCATAAGCGGAAGCCTGCTGGGCTAATTCTTTGATGAGCAGCTTGGCAGTCATCACATTGTCGGCCATGGTCAAGGCGTCGGTGTATTGCAGGTCAATCTCATGCTGGCTGGGAGCGCCTTCGTGGTGGGAATACTTGACCGGGATTCCCATGTCAGCCAGGTTCAAGACCGTGTCTCGGCGCAAATCAGCTGATGGGCAACTTGAGATCTGGTCGTAGTATCCCTGCTGGTCTAGGGGTTCTGCCGACTCAGAATCCTTCAGATAGAAAAACTCAAGCTCTGGTCCAACATAATATGTGTAACCGTTGCTGACCAACCGCTCCAGGTTCCGTTTCAGGGCGTAACGCGGGTCGCCGATGAACGGATCGCCTTGGGGAGTTCTGATATCGCAGAACATGCGAGCCACAGCGTTTTGGCGTGGACGCCAGGGCAGCAACGTGAACGTGGTTGGGTCAGGAAAAGCACGCATGTCACTTTCATCGATCCGGGCGAAACCCTCAATGGCCGCTCCATCGAATCCCACACCCTGTTCGATGGCATCTTCCAAGTCTTCCACCGTGATGGCAAACCCTTTCAGATGGCCCAGAATGTCGGTGAACCACAGGCGAATGAACTTAACATCATTCTCCTGGGCCATGCGTACCACGAAGTCTCGCTCCGCAGTCCGCTCTGCATCCATGCGTTGCCTCCAGATTTATACCTGAATTAACTTTGGCTTTAAGTATAACTGCTTTAACCGCCCAGCGGGCTCCATCCAGAAGATACACTCCTAGCAATTCCAAAAAATGGGCGGGGCCAGCATAAACCGCCAACCCCGCCCAAAAAGTGCCTAATGATGGATATTGACCATAGGCCTACGGCTCGTAAGCTGTCTCGCCGTGCTCGGATACATCCAGGCCAGTCCCCTCTCCAACTTCATCAACGCTAAGACCAATGGTGTACTTGATGGCCAGCATGATGACCGTCGTGAGGAATAGAGACCAGGCGAACGCGGCGACGATACCAACTAACTGGTTGCCGATCTGCTCCCAGCGAGTGACTCCGTCACCCAGAGCGGCATAGCCGACACCTACGAATATACCAGTGGCCAGCGCGCCCCAGATACCGCCCACACCGTGGACTCCAAAGACCGCCAGCGCATCGTCAACCTTGAGACGAAGCAGCAGTTTGACCATCCCGTAGCAGAACACGCCGGCACCCAAACCGATGATCAGGGCAGGCATCGGCCCCACGAAACCGGCAGCCGGGGTTATGGCCACAAGACCGGCCACGGCTCCCGATGCCGCACCAACGGCGCTGGGCTTCCCGTCAACCAACCAAGCCAAGATCAACCAGGACATCATGGCCGCTGCAGCAGCAGCGTTGGTCACCACAAAGGCATTGGTTGCGACACCGTCGGCGGAAAGGCTGCTTCCGGCATTGAATCCGAACCAGCCAAACCATAGCAGGGCCGCTCCAAGGAGTACCATGGGCACGTTAGCCGGACCCATCGGTTGTTCAGGGAAGCCTCTGCGGCGTCCAATCACCAATGCCCCAGCCAAAGCACCCGCACCGGCGCTAATGTGGACAACAGTACCTCCGGCAAAGTCCAGAGCGCCCAAGTCGCCGAGCCAACCGCCGCCCCAAACCCAGTGAGCGAGGGGGGCGTACACGATTGTCACCCACAGCACTATGAAGACGCAGAGCGAGCCGAACTTCATCCGTTCAGCAAATGCTCCGGTGACCAGAGCTGGCGTGATGATTGCAAACATGGCCTGGAAGATCATGAATGCCTGATGGGGAATCGTATCTGAATAGGGTCCGGCTTCGTTGGCTGAAACGTCTTTCAGAGCGAACCATTCCAGGTTTCCAATGAACTGCCATCCTTCAAGATCTGGGCCAAAGGCCAGGCTGTAGCCCCAAAGAACCCAAACGATACCCACCAACCCCATACTCACGAAGCTATACATGAGGGTGGAAACTATGTTTTTCTTACGGACCAATCCGCCGTAGAAAAACGCCAATCCTGGCGTCATCAGCAACACTAATGCTGAAGCCGTCAAAACCCAAGCTGTATCTCCTGTATTCATCTTTCCTACACCGCCGTCGTTTTATTTAGACAATAAACAATCCATGCCGTCGCTCTTGCGACAAACATGGATTGTTTGGCCAAACTCTGTGATCGCGGATCCGGACCGAAGCCAGCCCGCGCAGATGTCTTTAGATTTACTTGCGAAGAATGAACCGAGGAAGAACCACCCACATTCCGAACAATCTTACGAACGCCCCCGCCGCTGCTAATGCAATCATCAGTCGCTTCCTCTGTTTGGTATGCCCCTAGTTTGCCGTGGATTTGTTACATAGAATTTTCGTAGTTGTTAAATGTTTGTTACATTCTTGATTCTCCAGGCTTGAATTTCGTGACTTTGGTGAAAATTCTATGTGTAACATTTCTGGAGAGTACCGTCAGAGGAACGACGGATCCTCTGACGGTTTTCTCCAGTCGTTGAACCTGGCCTATTCGACGATTCGCCCTAGAGACTAGTCGTCACCATAGGCAGGCAGGTCATGCTCTGTGATATCCATTCCTTCCAATTCTTCCTCCTCAGTGGCGCGGACACCCATGGTGACCTTGAGCAAGGTGAACAATGCGAATCCGGTCACCAGCCCCCAGGCAAGCACCACACCCATGCTGATCAGCTGGGAGACGATCTGTTTGCCCTCTCCGACGACCAGACCTTCCACACCGTTGTTGCCGTTGGCGAAGATGCCGACCGCCAACAGTCCCCACAGTCCGGTTACACCGTGGACTGAGATGGCACCCACCGGATCGTCGATCTTGAAGACACGCTCGATCACGATTATCGAACCCATCATGATCGGCGCTGCGATGGCACCGATGACCACTGCGGACCATGGTTCCACGAAAGCCACACCGGCGGTGATACCCACGAGGCCAGCCAATGCACCGTTACAGGACATCAGGATGTCGGTCTTGCCGGTCTGAACCAGCTTTATGTACATGGCGACCACCGCACCCGTCGCGCCAGCCAACAATGTGTTGATGGCATTCAAACCGATGGAGTCGCCCGTGTTGATGTTGAACCCGAACCAACCAAAGAACAGGATGAACGTTCCTATGACCACGTAAGGCACGTTATGTCCGGACAGAACATTGGAGGAGCCGTCCGCGTTGAACTTGCCCAAGCGTGGGCCAACAACTACCGCACCGGCTAGGGCTACAAAGCCTCCTACCGCGTGGACGACACCGGAACCGGCGTAATCGGCCGCTGCTGGAAGGTCGATCTCACTGAGTTGAGACAACCAGCCGCCGCCCCAGACCCAGTGTCCATATAGCGGATAGATGATCGCGCCGACTATGAAGCTGTAGGCCAGATAAGCCTGGGTCTTGGTCCGCTCGGCTACCGCACCGGCAACGATGGTGGCTGCGGTTCCAGCGAAGACCATCTGGAATACGAAGTCCACATAGGTTTGACCATCGGCCGCATCAGTCAGGAAGTAATTTGTGTTTCCCGCGATGCCCATCTCCGATGTACCCCACATCAAAGCGAACCCAAAAGCCCAGAAGGACAACGACGCTATGGCAAAGTCCAAGAAGCTCTTGGTCATGTAGTTTGTGGTGTTCTTGGCCCTAATCAGGCCTGCCCCCAGGAAAGCGAACCCCGCCTGCATGAAGAAGACCAAGAAAGCACCCATCATCCAGATGATGTTGGCGTTCTGATCCAATTTGTCCGCATCAGAGGTGATGTCCTGCGCGAACGCCACGCTGTATCCGGTGATTAGCGCAACCGCGACAAATCCGGCAACAGCGAAGGGTAAGACCCTCCGAAGTATCCGTGCGCCGTTGGTTTGTGGCGCTGTTTCAACTAACATTCTTGCCTCCTCATCCCCAAAGAGAGTATTCGAAGTTAGTCTATGGGCCGGATATTTCCAGGTGGTTTCAAATCTGTTACATGGCTGTTTCCGGTTTGTTAACCCTTTGTTACGAATTCATTAAGACTTTGTTACGGAAACCGTTTTTAGTCATGCCCAATGGCATTTTTCGTAAAACCAGTGCTCTGCTACTTCAAACGGCTCAAGTCACTCCCCGTCATTCCAGCGAAAGCTGGAATCCACTTGGCAAGTCATCCCTGCGGAACGTCCGCAGATCACTCCTCATCTATCCCGCTCATGGTGTTCTTCCGCGGAAAGATGGCGAACCACGGCTGTTGGCGGTGCCACACCAGGAATTCGGTTGATGCGCATCTTTCGACGAACTCAGGAAGAACGGATTTAGGGGCTCGTGGCCTTGTAGTTCCAATGTGCGGGGCCGCTCATTGAGAATGTCATCCTGAGTGAAGCGAAGGACCTGCCGAATTACAACTTGTGAGCCGTCCCACTGAACTGCGGCACCATGTCTTCCTGGATCTTGGTAGATTCTTCGCCGCTGCGGCTTGGTCAGAATGACGGTGTGAGGAGATGATTAGCCGACTGTCCCACTGATATGAACATGACGCACACGTCATTCCGGAGACAGCCGGAATCCGCCGGGCTGCTACAAAACTTCCTAATCGCTCATGGTGAGCATGTTGAACCACTCTCTTTCATGAACCACCCTTGGCCCTTGGCATGACTGATGCGCATCCTTCGACAGGCTCAGGACGAACGGATGGTACAAGAACTCATTTGATTGGCATCGACACGATCTTGAACAAAAGAAAAGGGCCGCATCGCTGCGGCCCTTTGTAGTTCAGATGGTTAATCGAGAAGCTAAGTTCTTGGTGGAAGTCCAACCAAGAACTTCTATGGAAGACTACTTCTCGATGGGTGCGCCTACGATGCTGCCCCACTCGGTCCAGGAGCCGTCGTAGTTGCGGACGTTGCTGTGTCCCAGAAGCTGGGTCAGGACGAACCAGGTGTGGGATGAACGTTCCCCGATCCGGCAGTAGGCGATGGTCTCTTTTCCGCCATCGATGCCCTTGCCACCGTAGAGGGCCCGAAGTTCATCGGCCGACTTGAAGGAACCGTCCTCGGCCACAGCCTGTCCCCAAGGCACGTTGGCCGCACTGGGGATATGCCCGCCGCGCTGGGAGCCTTCTTGGGGAAGGTTCTCCGGGGCCAGCAACTCACCGCTGTACTCAGCGGGGGCTCGGACATCAACCAGATTGATGCTACCGGAGTTGACCTTGCTCAATACCTGGTCGCGGTAGGCGCGGATGTCCTCGTTGGCAGCCTTGGCTGTGTAGGACTTGGAACCGTGGCTCACAGCGTCGGTGGTCAAGGGCTTGCCCTCGGTTTCCCACTTGGCGCGTCCACCGTTCATCAATTTCACGTCTTCGTGGCCGTAGTACTTCATCTGCCAGAAGGCCCAGGCGGCAAACCAGTTGTTGTTATCGCCATAGAGAATGACGGTTGTGCCGTTGTCTATTCCAGCGGAACCAAGAAGTTGTTCCATCCCTTTTTTGCTGACCAGGTCCCTGCTGACGGTCTGCTGGAGCTGGGACTGCCAGTTCCAACCAACAGCTCCGGCGATGTGTCCAGCATCATAAGCAGACGTGTCGACATCAACCTCAACCAACCTTACGTTGGCGTCTGATCCGTGTTCAGCTACCCAATCTGTTGTTACCAATGACTCCGGGTGTGCGTAATCAGCCATATTTCGCCCTCTTATTGATTCTTTTTTCTAATATCCGACCAAGGTGCCGGTGTACCGGATTCAAGATTTTCCACAGTAGAAACGGGGCTAAAGCCAAGCGCTGGAATAACCAGTCGCATCCGTTTCAATCCGATACCAAAGCGCACTACGGGCGATCCAATATGGTCTTAGATGCGTAATGACTAACAAGGATTCATCTGATTCTTGAACTTAATCGAATATCTGAGAATCCAGGCTAAATCGGCATGGGAAAGTTTATACCAAGATTCATGAAACCGCACCCTTTGAGTGTCGTCCGGCATCCAAATAAATCAAGAGGCTGGAAACAAAGCGACGGGTGCATGCAAAATAAGGCTGGATACCAACCCAAATTGGGCGTGAACGCTTTGCAATTCCAAGCTCACTCCGATAATATAAACTAGGAGTAGCTGTCCTCATTGATAGAGGGAAATAAGGGGTAAAGATGGGTAATAATCGATGGCTTCGCAACAGCTTTGTGTACCTGATGATCATCATCGGGGTCATAGTCATTTTCTACACGTTGTTGCCCAGCCTCGGCGCGCGCAGTGAAGAGCCACTGACTACAGTGGTGGCCATGGCCAAGGACAATAACATCCGAGAGATTGTCATTGACGGCCGACAGTTGACCGTTTTCCCTAGGGGTCTCAGCGCTTCAGGAGCTGACCGGTTTACCAGCCGGATCGGCCGCGATACCGATGTCATAGGATTGTTGGTCGAGAGCGGTGTGGACGTTGGACCGCCATCCGGTGTTCAGGTGGTTTACAAGGGCTCCAGTGGCCTGAGCAGCTTCTTCGGCATAATGCTCAACTTCCTGCCTCTGATCTTCTTTGGCGGCCTGATCCTATTCATGATGCGTCAGGCCCAGGGCAGCAATAACCAGACCATGAGTTTTGGCCGCAGCCGCGCCAAAATGATGCCCTTTAACCGACCTACCGTGTCGTTCAACGACGTTGCGGGAGTCGAAGAATCCAAGGAAGAACTGTCAGAGGTCGTCGAGTTTCTCAAGTTCCCTGAGCGGTTCCTGGCTTTGGGTGCCCGCATACCCAAGGGTGTGCTCCTAGTTGGCCCTCCTGGCACAGGCAAGACCCTGATGGCACGAGCAGTTGCCGGGGAAGCCGGTGTGCCTTTCTTCCACATCAGCGGTTCTGAATTCGTAGAGATGTTCGTGGGTGTTGGTGCCGCTCGGGTCAGAGACCTGTTTGAGCAGGCCAAACGAAACGCACCGTGTATCGTGTTCGTCGATGAGATCGACGCCGTTGGTCGGCACCGTGGCGCAGGTCTTGGCGGTGGACATGACGAACGTGAGCAGACACTGAACCAGATACTGGTGGAAATGGACGGGTTCGAGACCAATACCAACATCATTGTGATCGCCGCCACCAACCGACCAGACATCCTGGACCCAGCCCTTTTGCGGCCCGGTCGGTTCGACCGACGTGTCACCATGGACCTACCCGATATCGAAGGCCGCAAGGCCATCCTGAAGGTACACGCTTCCGGAAAACCTTTGGCTCCGGAGGTTACCTTTGAATCCCTGGCCAAGGAGACGCCCGGTTTCAGCGGCGCGGAACTCTCCAACCTGATAAACGAAGCAGCCATCATGGCCGCTAGAAGCAGTAAGAAACAGATCTTCATGGACGACTTTGAAGAGGCTGTAGACAGGGTTGTCGCTGGCCCCCAGCGCAAGAACCGGCGAATCAATCCCCGCGAGAAGGAGATGACGGCCTACCATGAAGCCGGACACGCTCTGGTCGCCTGGGCCCTTGAATTCGCTGACCCAGTACACAAGATATCGATCGTCGCCCGCGGCCAGATGGGCGGACACACGGCCCTGGTTCCAGAGGAAGACCGTTACCTGTGGACCAAAAACCAGTTCGCCCACCGAATGGCCGTAACCATGGGCGGAAGGGTGGCCGAGCAGATCATCTTTGACGAGGTAACCACCGGTGCCAGTAACGACTTGGAACAGGCGACCAAGCTGGCCATGGGAATGGTCAAACGCTACGGCATGTTCAGCGCAAAGAACTACGAAGAGATGCCAATCAGTGAGGTCATTGAGAAAGCCCGGGGCGGCCAGATCTCCGCGATCGAAGTCTACGGTAACGACCTCCTTGTGATCATGGAAGACGGCACCGAGTTCAGGTCTCGAAAAGAACTTGACTTCCAACTCGCCGAGTTCAACGAAGACTTGATTGCCAAGGGTCAACAAGCAGTCAAGATCATCATCAGAAACTCCCACAGCCTCGACGGGCTGGGAGCCCCCAGGACTTTCGGTAAAGCCGAAGAGATGGTGTTCCTAGGACGGGGTTCTGGAGCTGAAGAGAAGGACTACGGCGGAAACGTAGGTGAAGAGATCGACCTTGCGGTCTCCGAACTCATCAACAAAGCCTACGAAGACGCGGTGGAAGCAATCACTATCCACCAGCCGAAGCTTGTCCGCCTGGCGGAATACCTGATTGAGTACGAGACCGTATCCGGCGAGGCCATGAACCGACTGTTCAATGCCGACGACGAGCCTGGTGGAGAACCGGCCACACCTCCCGTGACACCGGAGACACCGCCGGCCTACAGTCCAACCCCGGAGGACGCAACCCCGGCTGCCAACCCACAACCGGCAGCCACACTGCCGTCAACCGCGGCTGCAGACGGCGACGACTAACCAATCGCTGGTAACCAAACGTCAAAAACAAAAAGAGGCGGGTCGATTGACCCGCCTCTTTTTATTTCTCAGCTATTTGGCTATCTACTCGGTAGAAGTTTCCTCTTCCTGGGTATCTTCTTGTTCTTTGGGTAATTGCCGGTAGTAGAGGCCCCACTGCTGCATCAGCCCTTCAACATCTTTATTCCCCAAAGCGCTCAGTTCCCGGAAGAACCCGGCCAGGGCGTGGGCTGAAATATTATTCTTATCGCAAACCCAACTGCGTTCTGCAGGCACCACATAGATGAGACCCCGTTGGTGTTCACACACCGCTTTGATGCGGGTCATATCGTTTCCCTGGATCACGTCCAAAGCAAAGGTAGTCATCTGCCACGTCCTTAACTGAAGTATGAATGTCATGGCGGGAAAAGTCTGTCGGACCACCACGGCAGGAAGCATTATACCCTTCACCCAATTGCGGAATCAGCACCTACAGCGGCAGCCTTGCATTCGATACCCGTGAGAAGTAGCTGTGCCTATCCAGTTCAGTCCAATTCAGTTCAGTCCAATTTGCAAGAAACAACGTAACAGGGTTGTGGAGCATCACATAAAGCGAGTGTATTCGGTATTGAAGCAATTCGGTGGGAAATGCATTAGCCCGGAGACCAAGATGTAGTTCGGACATTCCTAAGATGGTAGAATCTACCAAGCTCCACAGATAACAGGGCGTCCAGCCTCAGTTTGGCTAACGCCATAAACAACAGCATAGGAAAAGGGACATAAGAATATGTATCAACCCGGCGGTGGACCCAGGCAACCCGAAATGGATTTCGAAAAGATCATGGGCGGTATCCGAGACGGCATCGGTCGCTTCTCCCAACGCTTCGGCGGCGGTGGGATCGGATTGGCGATCGTACTGGTTTTAGGTCTGATTGTCGTCATTTGGGCGGCCTCTGGAATATATACCATCAACCCAGGTGAACAGGCGGCTCTGCGTCGGTTCGGCTCGGTGCAGGGAAACCCGGAAACCCAGCAAGGTCTGCACTGGTGGTGGCCGGGACCCATCGGCAAGAAAGATGTCGTTTTGACATCTGAGACTCGCCGTTTGGAGCTTGGATTCCGCAGCGGCGAGAACGTTGCCGATACGCCTGCACCCCTTGAAGCTGAGATGATCAGCGGCGACCTGAATATCGTAGATGTTCAGATGGTCGTGCAATACGACATCAAGAATCTCACCGACTATCTGTTCAACGTGTCGGACCCAGGGGAGAATGACCGCGGGATCACCGCAGGACACCCCGACGGAAGAACCCTCAAAGACGCCTCTGAAGCGGCCCTTCGCTTGGTAGTTGGTCAAAGGTCGATTGACGATGTCCTCACCACAAGGCGTGAAGAGGTTCAGACGTCCACCAAACA
Organism: Dehalococcoidia bacterium; assembly: GCA_002730485.1. Next base: position 10,323 of record PCAH01000085.1, read on the forward strand.
ACGGCTACAAGTCATTCTTGACAGTTATGAAGCTGGCATAAACGTAACCAACGTACAGCTTCAGGATGTGAAAGCGCCTGAAGAAGTACGGGACGCCTTTGATGACGTGCTCAGAGCTCGTCAGGAGCGTGACACCAGAATCAACCAAGCCCGGGCTTACGAGAACGACATCATACCCAGGGCCAGTGGTAACGCGGAAAGGATCAAGAGAGAAGCTGAAGCATTCGCCCAAGCCAGGGTTGCCAGAGCAGAGGGTGAAGCCCAAGGGTTCATCTCGGTCTTAGACGAATACAACAAGTCCAAGTTGGCACAGGATGTGACCAGGCAGCGGCTGTACCTGGAAGCCATGGAAGAGATACTTCCAGGAATCTCCAAGATCATAGTTTCGCCAGATGCGGAAACGGTACTGGTATTGGGTGACTCGGGCGGCATCGTACCC
>PCAH01000086.1 GCA_002730485.1 Dehalococcoidia bacterium
CCGGGGTGTGCTTCTTTCTCGGCATTTCTCTTCCCTTCATCTAGCCCAGGTCTAACATTACACCTGGACCAGTTTTCGGGGGGCAGGTCAGACGCCTGGGTCAAACACGTAAATGAGGACGGCGCAAAGATCCTGCGGACGCAGGCCAACTCCTGGTTTGTCGGAGCTAACATCCCTGGCAAGGCACGGGCATTACTGACAGCACCTGATACCGCCCCAGCAATGCGGGCCAAGCGCAATGAGGTAGTAGCTAACGGGTATGAGGGTTTCACTCTAGAATAAAACCCATGTCTACCTAGGCGAACCAACAAAAACGACAAAAGCCCCCTCATTTGAAGGGGCTTTTGTCGTTTCGGAGTTACTAGGGTTGCGGCGTCGAAAGTGTTGGCCTGCTGATCCTATTCTTCAGCAACTACGTAGTTTCTGAGAGTGCCAATGTCGCTGATCTCGATCTCGATGGTGTCGCCGGGTACCATGTCGCCGTCGGCTCCCTGGGTTCCCATCCACAACACGTCACCTGGATACAAAGTGGCGTATTTGCTTAGCTCGTGGATCCAAGTTGCTGTGTCCCAAATCTGGTCGGATGACGAAAAATCCTCCCAGACTACCCCGTTGTGCCGCACTATGATTCGGAATCCCTTGGGGTCTAGGTCAGTTACTATCCACGGTCCCAGCGGTTTCCAGGTGTCGCAATTCTTGCCGCGAAACATGGTGCGGTCTGCCTGTTGCCAGGGCCGGTTACTGATGTCGTTCCCGATGGTGTAGCCGAACACACAATCCAAGGCCTCAGCAATTGATACATTCTTGGCTTTCTTGCCAATAACCACCGCCAGCTGCCCCTCCGGCTGGACAGCTCCCTCACTGTCCTTGGGCACCACGATGTTCTCCCCAGTACCGATTACAGCGTGTACCGACCGGTAGTTGGGAGATGGCCGGTCGGGATAGCTTGGCGGTGAACCCCGCCGTGCGGCCATGCCCTCTACGTGGCCCCGATAATTGGGGCCAGCAGCGTACAGCATGCCTGGTTTGATGGGCGCCAATAACTTGACCTGATCCAAGGAGTGGGTGTTGTTGGTGACGGAGTACTTCTCAAGGGGACTTCCGGAAACCTGCGTGACGCGGTCGCCCTCGACGATACCGTAGTTGGTTTCTCCATCCAATTCAAAACGACACCAGATCATGTTTGTTCTCCTAAATGAGGAATATATTTCAGATTGCCGAGACACCCGTCACCGTTCCCGGTTCACGACGCTAAGGAACGACCTCCCATATCTGACGGCTGCCTTCTACGGTGTTTATATTGAATTGCCTGACGGACTCGATAGTCTCGGGGGATAGCGTGTCGTAATTGGAGCGCTGATTGTTGAAGTAATCATCCAGGCTTTCAATTTCGATCTCAAACGCGATGGTATCCATACGGTCTGTAAAATCCGTGTAGATCTTCCCCGTGGTGTTACCATCTCTGGCCCAGGAAGCCCTGACACTCTTAACAACTTCCATGCACTCGGGCACCTTTCCTCGGGCACACTTCCAGACGTTTCTCACCATGTACATTCTCGGATTCCTCCGAACATAAGATTTCTAGATTACTTGAGAGGCACGAAGCAGACCCAACTCTTCAGTTGAGAGACCCAACTCCCCGCCGAATATCTCTGAGTTGTGCTCACCCAGCGTCGGTGCCGCCTTGCTGCCCTCCATGGCGTTCTCCTCATCCATCAGGAAGCCGGGGCTTGGGTATTTCAGGTTCCCTGCTGTTGGATGATCGATCTCCACAAAGTAGCCACGCTCGGTTAGATGGGGTGAGTCCACGACTTGCTGGGGGTTCTGGACCAACCCTATGACCAACCCCCGGGCCATGGCTTCCCGCATCAGGTCCAGGTTGTTCCAAAGGGCCAGCTTGGGGGCGACCAGGCTGTGAAGTTCTTCCCAGTTCTCCAAACGACTCGGCCGTGTGGCAAATTTGGGGTCCAGCAGCCCTGGCTCCTCAAGGAACTCGGACCAAGCTTCCATCGGACGGCCTCCCGTGCCGGCGGTGGTCAATGTCACTTCGCCGTCCTTGGTGGGTAGGTGCATCCCGTCCATCACATTTCCATCGCTGCCCCCTCGTTTGGGGCTACGGCCAGTGAAACTGTAGGGCTGGATCAGGCCGGAGGGAGTGCTGATGGCTGCTTCCATGGTGGATAGGTCTATGTGCTGACCGGTGCCGGATATCTGACGGTGGAGCAGGGCAGCCATGACGGCGACGGCTCCGTTGCGGGCGGCGGTGATTTCCATCTGCTCCAGGGCTGTGCCCATGGGCGGTTTGTCCGCTGAACCGGTCACTGCGTGGAGGAATCCCCCCAGGGCTTGCGCGACCAGGTCGCTACCTCGGTAATCACGGTAAGGGCCTGTCTGGCCGAAATATGTAATGGATGTAAGAACCAACCCAGGATTTGTCTCTTTCAAGACCTCGTATCCCAAACCGACGCTCTCCAGATGCCCCGGAGGATAACTTTCAATCACTACGTCCGCATCGGTCACCAGTCGCAGCAGCAACTCGCGGCCCTGGGGTTGTTCGACGTCTAGAGTGACTCCCCGTTTGTTGGTGTTGAAAGCCAGGAAGATGGTGGAGCCTTCGGGGTCGGGAACGCCATTGATGAAAGGTGGCTCCCGGCGCGCTGGGTCGCCCCACCCAGGCGGTTCCACTTTAATGGTATCGGCACCCTGGTCGGCCAGCAGCTTGGCGCAGAACGCGCCAGAAAGACTGTGGGTCAGTTCCAATACCTTTATATCCGATAAGATGTCCAACTTATAGAGACCTCAAAATTTTACGGAGAAGCGCTGTTAAGGTGCGGCTTCGGTGGGTAGTGGTTGGGTGGAGATCACCCCTTCGTCGGCCAGGTTGGTGATTTCCTCTTCAGACAATCCGGCGATGTCTCGCAGCGTTTCCACATTGTGCTCACCCAGCGCAGCCACGCTGCGGATGGCAAATGAAATCTCCGGCATGCGGAAAGGACGACCCGCATATTTCCGAGGGCCAGCCTGGGGTGCGTTGACGTTTGAAAACTCCTCTATGTAACCTCGCTCCGCGAGATGAGGGTTCGCCACCAGGTCCTCAGCGGTCAACACCGCACCTGCGGCAACACCGCTATTTTGAAGGTGATTCATCAACTCTTGATTGTCTTGGGTTTGGGTCCATTCTGACAACAAGTCGTTCAACTGATGACGGTGGTTCCAACGGCATTGGGCCGTATCGAAGCGAGAATCAGCTGCCCAATCCGGCTGTTCCATAGCCTGTTTCAGACCCTGCCATTCTTCATCGGTGGACACGGTAATGGCGATCCAGCGGTCGGTGCCGCTACAGGGGTAGACGTTGTGGGGCGATTTCCAGAGATGGCCGCAGCCCAGACGGGGGCGGCTAATCCCGCGCTGGGTTTCCAGAATGGCGGGGCCGATGGCTGACACGCCCGTTTCCTGCATGGTGAGGTCGATGCGCATACCTTTGCCGGCCTTGTTGCGTTGATAAAGCGCCAGCAGCAGGGCGTAGGCCACGTTGTTGCCCACCGAGTGGTCCATGTAGTTATTGCTGGCCCGGTAGGACGGGCCATCTTCGTAGCCGGTGAGGTAGGACATGCCGCAGGAGGCATCCACCGTGCGTGCTCTGGAACCGGCCCTTCGCCACGGCCCGGTGTAGCCAAATGCGGTGGAACTCAGGGTGATGATCTTGGGGTTCAGCTTGGCCAGGCTCTCGTGGTCAAAGCCGAACCGCTCCATGGTGCCAGGCCGGAAGTTATCGGTGACGATGTCGCAATTTTGGGCCAGCTTGAGAAAAGCCTCTTTGCCCTTGAGGGCGTTCACATCAAGGCAGAGACTCTGCTTGTTGCGGGTGCCAAAGTAGGCCAGGTTACCACCCTCGTTCCACCATTCCTCGCTGGCCTTACCATTGGGGAACGGCCCAGCCTTGCGGTCTTGGAGATGGGCCAGGCTCTCCACGCGAATCACCTGAGCGCCCAGGTCAGCCAGGAAGGAGGTTCCCCAAGGCAGCGCGTGGACCTGCTCCAAGGTGAGGACGCGAACACCCTCAAGTATTCGATTTTGCGACATATCGGCACTCATAAACTAGAACAAAGGCAGGATTGGCAAATTGCTGACCGGTGGAATTATCTAGCTTGGATGCTTACCGAACATCATCCAGCCGCCGCTGCTAGGCGTAGTGAAGGCTGCCAGCGCGGTTTCTGCTTTCACCGTTACCTGCCGTGGACCAGCGGTTCCGCGAAGCTGTTGGATACTGTCGGTGTACATGGCGGTTCGAGTACGCCCGTTCCCCAGGTTGCCTCCACTAGAGGAGAAGGGATGCGGACCCTCCACCCTGATGTCACCCGCGTAAAAGGCGAAGGCATCGCCCCTCGTTACGCCGTGCCACTGGAAGGCCTCCAGGAAGAACTGGGCCATGATGGAGTAGCCGTCATAGGGGTTGAAGATATCGACATCTGCGGGGCCTAGCCCTGCTCCTTCATACATTCTCTTGGCGGCGCGGTCCGTCCAGTCTTCGATTTCATCCAGGTCCGGTTGGGTGGTCCGGTTTGCGAAGTTGTGCTGGGAATGGTTGAGTACGTACACCGGCGGCTGCTTCATATCCCGGGCACGCTCGGCAGTGGTAACCAGGTAGGCAGCCGATGCATTGACCGGCCTGTCGCAGTCAAAAATCCGGAGCGGATTAAGGATATATCTGGAATTCACGTAATCATCCAACGTGAGTTGGACCATCCCACTGGAGGCGTTATAGCCCCATGGAGTCAGGAGTCCGTTTCGGTGTTGGTTGATTACGAAAGGGGCTACGTCATCGTGAGTTCCGCCGTACTTCAGGCAATATTGGTTGTGAGGGAAGATGTTGATGAAGTCGTTGCCTCCGTGGTTCCCCCATGGCACCGTCCATTGACGGGCTCCTCCGGCGGTATCCTCAGCGTTCTCGCCGCCACGGCGATACCGGCCTTCCATGTTCCCGGTTGGGTAGATCACTAAGCATGTGGTGCATTTCCCGTCGGCCACGGCCTGGGCGGCAAGACCGAACATCTCACCGATGGTGGGTACACCACATGGAGCGAATTTTACGTTGGGCAGGTTCATATTCTTGACAAGCCATTCGCCGTTTACCAGCGTTAGACCCCATTCAGAGTCGTAGGGAGGGTCGAAATATGGCCGTGGTGCCCAGTTTGAAGCGGTGCCTCCGCTGTTGCCAGCAATATGGCTGTCGCAGCAGACGACCCCATCGATCTGGTCTGGGGTGACACCTGCGTCTTCCATGGCCAACTCACAGGCGAGTATGGAATATGCTCCCAGGGTTTGATCCATGGATGTCTCGTCCCAACGTCGGTCAACGGGGGAATGGCCATATCCGGCCACCGCCACCTTGCCGCGGTGCTCCCAGACTCCCAGCCCGTCTGTATCTCTTCGCCATTGATATGGTTGCGTCGCCATTACTCACCTATTCTCATTACATTAGTTTTGGACGGACCGGCAGGGTTAATCCACCACCTGCCACTCGTGGATCAGTTGGTCCGGCCCAACTTCTTCAAAGATTACCTGGACAGCAGACCCAACGGGGACGTTATAAGGCGGAACCCCCGGGAGGTTGGAGTAGAAATTGACGCTGGTATCCTCGTCCAGGGTTATCAACGCCAGGTTGTAGGGCTGATCGGGCATTCTCCGGTTCAGCCGGCCATCTTCTATGACGATATAGGTGGAGATGTGGCCTTTGCCTTCCACATCTTTCCATTCCAATCTCTCCCCAGAACCGCAGACCTGGCATGTCTGTTTTGGCGGGTACTGGAGCTTGTTGCAAGCGGTACAGTTTTGCAGTGACAGCCGCTTTTCGTTGACGGCGTCCCAAAATGGCTTGCTAACGTCATCGGGCACCGGGATTATCTTAGGCATAAACCCTCCTGATTATTCGTTAGATATTAAGGCAGAACACTCGTCTAGTCCAATGGAGTTAGGCGTGGGGACTCTACTGGGTGCTCGCTCGGCTTTGATTTACGGCTCTGCTAATCAATTTCCACACTGATATTACCCTCCCTGCCGCTGATTTGGAGAGCTGTTTTTTGTATTTCGTAGATGAACTCAGCGGAGAGACCGAGGAGCCCTGAATTTGAAGGTCTCATGGCCGTTAAAACGGGACTAGGCGGCCCTGCGTCACAAGGCAAGATTGTCAGAAAATGCAAAGGCAACGATGAAGTAGTCGACATTGGTCAGGGTATTGAATGGAGGTCAGCTATGAGAACTGAACATACCATCTACGAGAAGATTCTCCCGACCCTCGGTTTGTTGATCATTGTGCCGATCCTGGTGGTGATGGGTTCGTTGGCAGTATTGATGCTTGCGGCGCCCGGCGTCTTGGGTGCTACCGTGATTGCGTTTAGCACCGGCCTATTGATGCTTGCCAACGCCTTGACGAAAGCGCCGCCGGTTACCGAAGCGATCAACGAGGAAGTACCGGTGTTTGAGACCGTTCATCTGCTTCCTGAGGCAGAGGGAGTTGAGATGGTCGAAGCATTGGTCGATGCTCCGAGAGAGTCGGTCACTGCTGAGATCACCAAGGTATTTGGACCGTGCCCGCTGGGCATGATGCCAGGCAACACTTGGCGGATCGACGCTGACGGTACCCTGTCCCGCCCAATGTGCCGCCCTAGAGCCACCGCATTAAGCGCACTGTTCGGTATGTCGGATGGCGATGCCATGAATCGGTCAACCGCCTGCGAATGCCAGTACGCTAACCGTGAAGTGACCTTTACCGTGCGGGAGTCTAAGGAAGAATCGCTGGATGACCTGGTTGGAGCTCTGGCAGAAGAGTACCTATAACGTACCCGGCAACCTGCGTGGTCGAACAAGAAGCCGACGTCTAATAAACGTCGGCTTATTCTTTTCCGGTTGAGTCGAGATGAGATTCTTAGGCCGAATAGACTTGGCCGCTTGTGACGATTGGCTCCCTTTGGGAATCATTTCTGTGTTCGGCAAGCTGAGATTTTCCTGGGTTTGGACTAGTGGAAAACCAATTTGAAAAAGCGGCTAGGTAATAAATCAAACCGTCAGTTAGTATTTTTAAGCCATGTACGCCGAGTTCCAGTGATGGATCAAAGGGGAGATCCATCGTGGTTGTCATAACTGCTAAGGTTTTCGGTAATATAGTCTCAATTCATCTATTACCAAAACTCTATTAGACTATTAAAAATGATAATTGAACCATATAGTACTCGGGTTTGTGGCAAACCCGAACTATGGAGAATAAAGTTTTAGGATGAATATCATGGGTCGCGATTCTAGTATCTTAAAGAACAAACGATTCCAGTGGCTGGCTATATCAGTCCTGCTGCTTTTGGGTCTGTTTGCAGTGGCCAACCCGATGTCAACTATGGGCAACCATAGTTTGTCCGATTCCCCCTGGGAAGCTACAGGCTCCGGGGAAATAACAGAGGTCTCGGACGGATCGAGTGGCCAGGCCGAATTCAGTTACAAGGTAAACGTTGATCCCGATACCGGCTGGCAGACTGCCTGCTGCGGGTCTGGAACTTGGGAGTTCTCGGCGGTAGCCGCAACCTCTCAAACGGTCACCTTGGACTATAACTACACAGGAAATCACCGCTTTTGGCAGGCGGCATGGTTCATTGACGCGTTTGTCGATGATGGCACAACCGTTCTAACTCCCCTGGGAAGCGGCGGCACGAGCCCCCACTCGGGCGCATTCGCTTTCGCGGGCAGTGTCATGCTAACGGTGAGTGCCGGTGACACGTAAGGGTTTAAACTCGCAGGCTCCAATGGCGATTCCGATGGTCGGTTGTTCGGAACGCTGACGGTCGACGAAACAAACGACACCGACGGTGACGGTGTGGGCGACCACGCCGACAACTGCCCTGGCACAGCAACCGGAGCGTCGGTAGACACCGACGGTTATTCTGTCACCCAGTTGGATGCTGATGGTGACGGAGTCAACAATGACGCCGACAACTGTCCTGGAACAGCAACCGCAGCGTCAGTAGACACCAACGGTTGTTCCGCCATCCAATTGGATGCTGATGGTGACGGAGTCAACAATGACGCCGACAACTGCTCTGGCACACCAACCGGAGAGTCAGTGGACACCAACGGTTGTTCTTCCAGCCAACTGGACGACGACGGTGATGGCGTATTCAACAACGCCGACGACTGCTCTGGTACACCAACCGGAGAGTCGGTGGACACAGCAGGTTGTTCTTCCAGTCAACTGGATGACGACGGCGACGGCGTATTCAACAACGCAGACGACTGCTCGGGCACACCAACCGGAGAGTCAGTGGACACAGCCGGTTGTTCCTCCAGCCAACTGGATGACGACGGTGACGGCGTATTCAACAACGCAGACAACTGCACTGGCTCGGCATCCGGAGAGCCGGTAGACACCAATGGCTGTGAGTTGGATGATGACGGAGACGGCGTCTACAACGGTGCAGATGACTGCTCTAGCACCCCGTCTGGTGCTTCGGTAGATGCCAATGGCTGTGAACTTGACGACGACAGCGACGGCGTTGGCAACAGCTCAGACGACTGCGCAGGCTCCGCATCTGGACAGCCGGTGGGAACTGGGCTGTGAGTTTGACGGCGACGGTGACGGAGTTTACAACGGCGCCGACAACTGCCTGACGACACCGGCAGCGGAAATCGGTGACGTCAATGCAAATGGTTGTGCTCCAAGTGAACTGGACTCAGATTCAGACGGATTAAATGACGGCACCGACAACTGTGTCCAGGCGTACAACCCCAATCAAGAAGACCAAGATCTTGATTGCGTTGGCGATGTCTGCGACGCCTATAAGGACGGCGACGGCATCCCGAACGCCATCGACAAGTCATGGGGCGGCAGGTCTTGGGTAGACGCATCGACCACGTGGTCGACGACAGCGAAGGACGGGGACACGTCAGCGGCTACCATCAAGAACTCAGGAGCTTCCCTCACCTACCCTGACTCCTACCATTGGAGGTTGGGTAAAGAATCGTACTTGACCTATATAGCTGGTGCGACTGAATCAAACTGGGCACGTCTCGAAGCCAAGATGCGCGGTTGCATAACTAGCGTCTATGACCTTCCAGACTGCGACACCTGCCAGACAACTCCCGATGGCATCGGTTTTGTCATTGGCCAAGGCAGCATATTCCTCGGGACAAACACCGTTGAAATAACGAGTGATTTCTGGCAAACAATTGACGCCACGGCTGGGGATGGGCAGCACTATGACGGTTCTTATTACTGTGATTATGGGCCCTGTTCCGACATCTACCTCGACTGGCCCATGCATCCGCACAATCTAGGCTGCGCATATGATTTCGCTCCCGGTTCTGGGATTGATCAGCAAACCACACGATGGAGTGTGCCGTCTTCCCAAAGTTCGAGCTTTACAATCACCTGTGGATCAGAATTGACCACAGTTGAGGAAGGTTCCTTAGATTACGTGGCAACGACTACGGACGGCACCGAGATCGTCTTTACCGTCACCGCCGGCGAAGACGCTGATGCGATCCTCTACGTAGACACCGACGAGGGCGGAAACCTGATCGTGGAGAACCTCAGCGAAGCAGGAGCCCCCGTGATCACCTTCGCTATCGACGGTGTACAAATGGGCGAGCTTGAGGTCGGAGACGAGCCTATTCAGGTCACGTCGATCGACGTCAGTCCGAACAACATCAATCTTAAGAGCAAGGGCAAAATCAAGGTTGCTATCCTATCTACCGATTCGTTCGACGCCACCACTGAGGTGGACAAGAGCTCCCTTACCTTCGGTAGTACCGGAAACGAAGACAACCTAGTCAAGTGCTCTGAGGATCAGGATGCGAACGATGACGGATTGCTGGACGTGGTTTGCCACTTCAACACCCAGCAGGCCGGGTTCCAAGCTGATTCCGTCTTAGGGGTTCTGAAAGGGACCACCAACGGAGGATCTCCGATCTTTGCAACAGACTCAGTGAGGATCGTTCCTCCGGAAAAACCTGAGTCTTCTCCCTCATCGACCTCGAACGGCAAGTCCGAGGGCAAAGGGAAAGGCAAAGGCAAGGGCAAGTAATCAACTGAGCCTACCCGCAATTAGCAAAGGGGCCTGGAGTTTATCTCCAGGCCCCTTTTTTGTGCTACCAGCAATAAGTCAGTAGACAGAGTCCTGCTCTTCCCGTCTCGACCAAACCCTATGAATACTTCTACCGCTGTGATTGAGGAATGACGACTGTGGGTATGGTCACCCGATGAACAGCGTGTAGGACCCTCGGTTTGGTTGATCGACCGTCCTTGCGGAAAACAACCGGCGGTCCTCGGCCAGCGCCCGCTGGGCAACTTCAATGTTCACCGGGGAGATCTGTTCCAAAGCCCGTATCTCCTCCAGGCTGAAATACTCGGCCCGGTCAACCTCTTTCATGTCGGGATTGGGCTCACCAGACTGAGGATTCAGCAGCAGGACGATATACAGGCTGTTGCCACCATCTTCGTCATACCTGTTCCTTATTCCCAAGACACCTTGGACCGAGGCTGTGACACCGGCTTCTTCTTCCACCTCTCGTACCACAGCCAGTTCCATGGTCTCATCCTGCTCGACAAACCCACCGGGTATCTGCCAATTTCCGCGACCCCTACGGCCAGCCCTGCGTACTAGCAGCAGTCGACCGTCGTCCACAACGGCACCGCCTACTCCCACGTTATATCCAGTGTTGTACCTGTCCGGTGGTGGCATTCTTAATTGTTCCTTAGCAGAAGAGTCTAATCACTTTCGGGTTGGTTTCATACGGCAATTCTTAGCTTCCGGTCTCTCCGCTAGCTAGCTCTTCAGACTTATTGGCCAGGGTGAGTGGAACTGCCAATAAGACTACGGTCCCCACGAGATACGTCCCGGCAATGTAGAAGAAGGTAGCTTCAATTCCAACTTCGTCATACAACTTACCGGCGATGAGTGGTGATGCGGCCGCAAGCACAAACCTGGAGAAAGAGAACACTCCTAGGGTGCTGGCGGCGACTCGGTCGCCAACTATGTCCAGGGCGGCAGCGGTCAGAATGGGTTGGTCGCTGAAAAAGAAGACACCCATCAGAGCTAGGATGATTATCAGGCCAATGCCATCTCCAAACGGGACCAGTAATGCGGTGAGGGCACACAGGGTGAGCATGCCAGGCACCAACACCAGTTTCCTGCCGGTGCGGTCCGATAAGTAGCCGATTGCCGGCGCGGCAACGACTCCCACTCCCACCAGCAGGGCTATATGTAGGCCCAGAGCGGCGTTGCCCAGACCCAACTCCTCATCTAGTCCCAAATACAGGGCCAAGAACGGCAGGAACGCCACGTTGGCCATGCCCCTCAGCCCCGCTACAGCCATGATTCCCCACAATCTGGGGTGCTCCACAAACGAGAGGCGGGTATTGTTCATCTGTTCCTTGAATCCAGGCCGTGGAGCGTCCTGCGATGCAGTGCGACCGATATCGCGGAATGACCAGAAGACGACTACAACCAGCAGCAAGGGGACAACGGCGTAGATACTGAGAACCCCCCGCCAACTGAGCGTCAGCAGCAGGGCGCCCGTTAATGCCGGGCCAAGGACATCCCCGATACTCCCGCCGACGCCGTGAATCGATAACGCGGAACCACGGCGTTCTGTGAACCGTCTCGATAAAGCTGCTGCAGCGGGCAAATGCCACATGGAGGCGGCTGCCGCTACGGCTGCCATGCCGATCAGTAATACCGGATAGCCAGGCGCAGTGCCCATGATCAGCCAGCCGATGCCGAACAGGCCCATACAACCGGCTAAGACAAGACCCCAGTGGTGGCGGACCATGTCGGTGATGACTCCGCCTGGTAGGGCGATCATGCCGGAGATAATCTCTCTGGTGGCCGATATAGCGCCCACCTGGAATCCACTTAGGCCAAAGGTGAAGACCACCTCTGGCAGCATCACAAAGAAACTTTGGCTGAACCAATGGAAGATGCCATGACCCGCGCTCAGTCCGGAAAGTACGAACGGAGCAGAGACACGCATTCCACGGCGTTCTTCGTTTGTCGTTGTTTCGGGGTTATTCGCCATTTTTACAACTCGATTGGGTGGTTGTCCTATTCACTGGCGGGTTCGTGCTGCTTGAGGAAGCGTCGAGTGTGTTCGACAACCTCATCAATGTGCTCTTGGGTGTCCTTCCACGGGTAGATCGTCACATCAGCGTTGGGAGCTAAGCTGGCAACTTCCATTGCTGTAGCGTACGGGTGAGCCGGTACATCGTCTGGGGCGATCAGTAATGGTGCCTGAAGCGACTTCACAAAATCGCGTGATGAGGTGAACACGAAATCCTCACGGTTGGTGTACATATTGGTGAGAAAATCGTGGACCATTTCCATGTTGAGGTCTGGTCTCTTTTCACAGAGAGGCGGTCCCCATCCGGTGATGTTGTTCCGGTAAAACAGGCCAGGGTGCTCTGGGCTATAACCACTGGGCTGCATAAATGCAGCCGCAACAACCCGGTCGGATGCCAGCCTTAGGATGTTGTGCATCATCGGCGCACCGATGCAAAAACCCATGACCAAGAAATGTCCGAGACCAAGAAAATCCATCAAGCCAAGGTGGTCATCGGTGTACGAGTCCCAGGGGCGGTCGACTTCGAGGGGGCCAGTTGACTGGCCTGGGGGCGCGTTCCGCAGGTCAGCGGTGATACAGCGGAAGTCGTCTTTAAATTCGACCATCGGATTGAAAGGGCACGACGTGTCCAACGACGTAATCGAGGCATTTAGTCCGCCGCCCGGGATGATCAGTAGCGGGAACCCGGAGCCGACCTCTTCGTAGTGGATACGTACGGAATCTCTCTCGTAAAAGGGCATGGTGATTGTCCTCCATGTTTGGCTGTAAACGATGTTGTCTGCGAAATTGTTTGTTTCAGGTGACTTAATATACTCCTCAATCCGTGAAATGGAAGTAGTCCTCAAGTACCCCTTTTGTTGTTTTGATTACAGATAAATCAGGAGTTCGGCCAGAGAGATATGCCATGAGTGGTGGGACTTGGAGTTCGGATGGGGTAGACTACCTGCGCTGTGATCCGTGGGATCGGCAGTAAAACGTCAAAAACGCATTGGAGAAGAGCATGGTATCTCTCAGCAGACAGCTTGCGCAGTGGGTAGTAGGCCTGAGTTATGACGATCTACCACCGGAGGTAGTCGATCGGGCCAAGGGAGTCACCCTTCATAGCCTCGCATCCATACTACTTGGCTCCCAGTCTCGCAGCGGTCAACAGGCCGTGCAGCTCATCACCGGAGAAGAAGCTGGCGTTGGGCATGGCGCCACGATTATGGTGGATGGCACCACTGTCACCAAGGGCGGCGCGGCCTTTGCCAATGCTGAGATGGCCATGTCTGGCGGGAAGCTGGACTCTTTCCGGATGCTTACTCACCCGGGCACCAGCATTCTCCCTGGAGCATTTGTGGGCGCGGAAGCCTCTGGGGCGACCGGCAAGGAGTTCCTCACCGGAGTGACCGCCGGTTACGAAGTGATGGAGCGGATGGCTTCTGACTTCATACCGACTGTGATGTCCCGCGGCTTTCATGCCGGCCCGGTGTTTGGCATTTTTGGTCCAGCCATCGCCGCGGCAAAGATGCTGAAATTCACCGAGGACCAGGTTAATAACACCATTGCCATCTGCGTTCACCTGGCGGCTGGCAATCTGGAAGGACCTCGCAACGGTGGTCGTGCCCTGCGCGAG
>PCAH01000087.1 GCA_002730485.1 Dehalococcoidia bacterium
GCTTTTTCGCCAGGTTATGTAATGCTATATTTGCGAGCATGTTAGAACGAGAATTGAATCAAAAACTCCTTTCTGATCGCAAGGAATTATTTTCCAGCCTACGGCGGAAGATCAAGTCGATTTCCGTCGTGAGGGCCATGGAGCGGGTGCCCCGTGAGGCGTTCGTTCCTGAGAATGAAAGATCCAAGTCTTATCTAAACATGCCGTTGCCCATCGGTGAGGGCCAGACTATCTCCCAGCCGTATATCGTCGCACTGATAACAGAGGCTCTACATCTCCAGCCAGGCGACCGGGTGTTGGAGGTCGGCGGCGGCTCTGGCTATCAGGCTGCCATCTTGGCAGAGATGGTGCCCAAAGGCAGCGTGGTGACCGTCGAGTTGATCCGCAGCTTGGCGCAACGGTCACGCGAGACCCTCGATGAGTTGGGTTATAAGAACATCATCGTCGAAGATGCCACCGAAGAACTGGGTTGCGCCTGGCGGGGACCGTATGACGCCATAGTCGTCTCGGCCGCAGCGCCCAGCCTGATTCCCTCGTTGGTCGACCAGCTTGCCGTCGGAGGCCGAATGGTGGTGCCAGTGGGCAGCCTGGACCGGCAAGAACTGATTGGCGTCCTACGCACCAGTGAAGGCGTTTCCATTAAGACGCTGGGATCATGCCGCTTTGTTCCATTGATCGGCCATGAAGCCTTCCCTGCTTCCTCTTAAGTACCTAGAGACGTTTACTAACGGGGTATTTGGCCTCTTCTCAGCATGATTTCGCGCCGTTAATATAGGCAACGAATCATGATGAACCTCACCCAAGAATTCTCCGAATCGTTGGACCAGGCTGCGGCGCTTATCCTGCGCTCGAAACACGTGGTTATCATGGCCGGAGCCGGACTTTCCGTTGAAAGCGGGATACCGCCATTTCGTGGGCCGGGCGGTCTCTGGACCAAGTACGGTGAGCCGACCAACCTTTCTTACCGCAAATTCCTACAAGACCCAGAAGGATGGTGGGAAGCGCGGTTTAGCAGCGAAGACCAACCAGGCGACCCAACCTACGAGATGAAAGTCGCGGTGGACCAGGCCCAACCCAACCCAGGCCACCACGCGATAGTCGAGATGGAACAGCAGGGGTTCTTGCAGTGTGTGGTGACCCAAAACGTGGATAACCTCCACCGTGTGGCTGGCAGTCAGAACATGTTGGAGATTCACGGCAACCGCACATTCTTGCGGTGTATCGAGTGCGGAGACCGCCAACCCAGGGACGGTTACCACTTCGACAGTCTTCCGCCCAGATGCACAAACTGCAGCGGCATCATCAAGATGGACACGGTGATGTTTGGCGAACCCATCCCAGAAGATGTGCTGTTGGCCTGTCGCCAGCAGGCTGAGAACTGCGATCTGATGCTGCTGGTGGGTACTTCCGGCACCGTCAATCCAGCGGCGCAACTCCCAATAATCGCCAAGGAACTGGGCGCCTCACTGATCGAGATAAACCCCGACGAGACGTCTCTAACGTCCTGGTGTGATATCACCCTGAACGGGCCGTCCGGAGAGATACTCCCTCTGCTTCTAAAAAGGCTGCAAAATGGCGGGGCTGTCGAGCCTGGTAACTGAGCCAAAATGTTATAATTCCGATGCTGTGACGCGGGATTTCCCCCTCTCATTTTTCAAGCCTGCACAGAACGGAATTCCCCCAGCTACTGGAGTCCAACTTGATGGAACTGATACTGGCCCGCTTTGGATTGGGCGACCGCGTGTGGTTGGACCCGGCCACTGCTGGCGTTATCGTATTGATCTCCATCGTGGTGGCTTTCTTATTCCACAAGGTCATCATCCCCCTGACTCTGCGGCTGACCAATTGGACACCCACAGACCTAGATTCACGTCTGGTTAAGTCGCTCCGGTGGCCCCTAACTCTGGGCATCCTGGCGTTGGGTGCCTACCTGGCCGTGACCATCTCCTTTGAACTGACCTCCTCAGAGCGAGACGGGGCCGACGACATCGCCCGCGGTCTGGGCGTGGTTGTCGGCATCATTGTGGTGGTTGGCCTGCTCTCCGCTGCAATCGACTGGTATCTGGCATCCCTGTCCACCCGCGCCAACCATGTGGTCGACCTGCGCCTGTTCCCTCTGATCAGACGCGTAGGCGGTGTGGTCATCTACGGCATCGGTGCGCTGCTGGTCATGGACGTGATGGACATCAACATCAGTCCGTTGATCGCTGGTCTCGGGTTGGGTGGTCTGGCCGTAGCCCTGGCGATCCAGCCAACCCTGGCCAACCTGTTCGCCGGTACGTATGTGATGACCGAGGGTGTGATCGCCACCGGTGACTACATCGAACTGGAAAGCGGTATGGCCGGCTATGTGGTTGAGGTCGGCTGGCGCAGCACCCGCATCCGCACCTGGGGCAACAACCTGGTAGTGGTGCCCAACGCGCGCTTTGCCGAGACCATCATCACCAACTACCAGCAACCGGTCCCAGCCGTGAACGTGTACGTCACCTGCGGCGTCAGCTACGACAGTGATCTGGACCATGTGGAGAAGATTTGCCGCGAGGTGATGGGCGATCTGGTCGAGAATGACCGCAACGCCGTCAGGTCCTACGGTTCCTGGTTCGCCTTTGACGCCTTTGGGGAGTCCAACGTGGACTTCTGGCTGTTCGTGCAAGCGCGTGATCGCATCGCCAGTTTCAACTTGCAGTCGGCGCTGATCAAGAACCTGCACCGTGAATTTCGGGTAGAGAACATTGTCATCAACTACCCGGTACGCACCCTGCAATTCCCGGATGGCTTCACTCCAGAGATGGCCGGTGTCACCCAGACCTCGGCCGCCCCGCGCCCAGCCCCTGCCTCACGGCCCACCCGTCCCCGTCGGGAGTCCCACCTCTCCGAGGAAGAAGGGCCGGATATTGACGGCGTACCCCCCGGCGGCGGCGAAAGCTCCATGGGCACCCCCGACGGTCCAGACGGTCCGGGTTAGGCGGCACGGCCGCGTTTTGTACGTGCTTTAGTGACACTAGTGGCCTTACCAATGATTGGTACAGTGGTAATATTGCCCGTAGACTCAGTGTCTTAGGGTGATGTCGATTTGGAACTAGACTTAATAGCGTTGGCAGTAGCGTTATTGGCAGCAGTTATGGGTGGGGGCGGTCTTGCAGGTTGGCTGCAAACGCGTCGTCAGTTCAATCGTCAAACCCAGCTTGATTATTTCGAAGTATGTAAAGAGCGCATTGCTTTGGCCGAGAAGCGTGGTGACGAAGAGGCGGCTAATCGGCATTTCGTAGAATACGATGTGGCGCTATCTGCCTGGCAAGGTCAGCAAAAACTCGAAGCTGTGGCCCCTCGAGAGGTAGATCCAGAGGGGCCGTCTTTGTCGGCGAATGAAATCTCTTTATTGCTAAACCTTTTAGCATCTACGCAAGGACTTCCTCAAAGCACTGTGACTGCTGATGGACATTTCTTGAGAGGAAATGCGTTTTATGAAGTTGGGGATTTTGCTTCAGCAATCAACGAATTTTCGGAGGCAATTCGGATTAATCCGAATTTTGCCTTTGCATATAATAACCGAGGAAACTCCAAAAGAAATTTAGGGGAATATGAATCAGCAATTTCTGATTACGGCGAGATGGTACGTCTCGAACCAGATTTGTCGATGGGCTACTCCAAGAGAGGAAATATATATTTTCTTGAGAGAGTTTGGGCGCGCAATTGAAAATTTCAATTAGGCTATTCAGATCAACCCTAGAGACGAATCAGCTTATGACGGCAGGGAAACGGCTAAAGACGGTTTGGGCGAAACTGAGGAAGCCATAAAAGATTATAGCGAATGCATTCGAATCAACCCTGAGAGTTCCAATGCTCACAATAATAGGGGATTGATTTATGGCAGGTTGGAAAAATTTGAAAGTGCCTTAGGTGACTTAGACGAAGCTATTCGATTATTTCCAGAGTATTCCGCAGCGTTTAACAACCGAGGTGTTACTCGGTATAACTCAGGCGATCTTGAGGGAGTGATTAAGGACTATGGAAAGGCTATTTTGATTGATCCCGAAGATCCTGAAATCTATCATAACCGTGGTGTAGCGTATCGGAGTCTTGGAAATTCGGCGATGGCTGAGAATGATTTCAGTCGTGCGGCTAAGTTAGGATTGGATACAGAGAGGATCAGAGACGGCAAAAGCTATGAGTCAGAAACCGAATAGAGTCTATTCCCATAGGTTCCCCAGCTTGCCCGTGTCACGACCAGTCGCTATAATCTTCAAATGGCTTTTGGCCATGACCCACATTGTGGGCCTGTAGCTCAGGCGGCTAGAGCGCGGTCCTGATAAGACCGAGGTCGTTGGTTCGAGTCCATCCAGGCCCACCATTACGTAAGATGGATTGCCCCTGCCATTCATGGCTGGGGCAATTTAATATCCAAGACCAGGGACGGCGTGTGAGGGAAGATGGATTTGAAACTTATTGTCTTGTTACCTATGGGGTCGATTGCAGCATTGATTGCCGCCTGTGGTGGCGATGACCCCACCCCCCGTGGCCCCAACTCCAACCTCCCTCTCCATCCAGGTGAAACCCACCGCCGTTCCGCCGACCATCTTTGTTCCCGGCTACTCAGTATCCGGTGATGTGTTGGACAGCAGCACCAGCTTCCTTTTCGGCGGCACACTGACTCTGGAACCTTCGGGACAGACCGCCACCACCGACCATACGTTTGGCGAGTATGAGTTCACGGACGTAAAGGACGGCGAATATATCGTGACCGTGACTCCTACTTGTGTCGCCTACGGCTGCTACAAGCCAAAGGAGTTGATAGTTGATGGCAGTGATGTTATCGAGTTTCATTTCGCGCCGTTTGTGGCCTCTTTGTTGAAGGGAGGACCTCCAGCGGCACGGAGCATCGATGCCACCAGCAGCCGTGTATTAGCATTGGATGAGATCGAGTTCGCAGGCACCAGCGTCCTGTTGATCGGCCCCAATGACATGGAACCTGGAGGTTCTGCTCGTCTCACGGTCGCCGGCCCGGCGTGCCTGCGGTGCGCTGATCTCCTAGAGGTTGTTACAGCCACAGACTGGTCGGTCAGCCCGCCTGTGGGTGCCAGTATCGATGCCGAAACCGGCACGCTGAGCATCAGTGAAGCTGCGTCGGCGGGGACCACATACACCGTGACCGCTGACCTGGGTGCATTTGCGGTCACCAAAGAAATCAGCATCTACTCGGCAGAGGAAAACCCGTTGGTCGGAGTCTGGACTGAGCAGGAGACCGGTAATGTCGCCACCCTGTTGCTGACCTCCGGGGGCGAGTTCGCGGCGACCATCAACCCCTACGGCAGCTACCAGGACTACTGGGGCGACTACACCTTCGATTCCAGCACGGGTGTGCTTGAACTGATAGCCCAGGGTTGGAACCAGGTGGCCCCCGGCGGAGACGGTATCGGCACATTTTCCATCGACGCCAACGGCCAGCTATCCCTCAGTGATATCTGTCTTGGCAAGTGGGATCAGCCCACCCAGCTACTGGTCGATAACTGCGAGCATAAATTCATCAAGCAGTCTTATTTTCGTAACTGATCCGCGTTTGAAAACTACCAGCGTTGTCCCGGTTGCACCTCGATATGGTGAGGTTTCGTATCGTTTGTTATCAGCCAACGGGCGTCATCTGATAGTCAGCAAGAGTTGAGAGGAGGGTCTATGCGTCTTCACGATTTTCTTGATTTTCACACTCGGGAGCGTCCTAACTCGGGTTTTGCCGTTATGGGAGACCGAACGGTCACGTATAGCGAGGCCAGCAAGCGGATCAATCAACTGGCCAATGCCTTTGCCAGCGCCGGTCTCAAGAAGGGAGACCGGATCGCATTCCTTTCCAAAAAACAGCATCGAATACATGTACATGTACTATGCGGGCTCTAAGTCGGGCGTGGTCCCGGTGCCGCTGAACTACCGGCTGGCTTCGGGTGAGTGGGCCTACATCATCAACGACTCTCAGGCCAAGATGCTGGTTGCGTCTGCCGAGTACCTGGCAGGTGTGGATGGAGTGCGCGGCGAGCTTGAGACCGTGGACCAATTCGTTTCTGTGGGTGCGTCTGGCCAAGCAAATGGTGCCGGAGGATGGACCGATTTTGATACCTGGGTCAACACCCAATCGGAGTCGGCTCCATTGGAGGAGATCTTCGCTGGCGACGACATCTTCCAGAAGTATACCAGCGGCACAACCGGGCACCCTAAAAGAGTGCTGCTTACCCACGATAGTCTGACGGCTAACCTGGTCCAGTTCGCGCCGGACGCTCCAATGCCTGCGGAGCATCGGACTCTGGTTGCCGCTCCCCTTTATCACATCGCGGCAGCACTCAACGGTTTTTACGCCATGTACCATGGCGGATGCCTCATCATTCACGAGAATTTCGACCCCGCTGCAGTAGTTAAATCGCTAGATGAAGAAAAAATCAGTTGGGGTGTT
This sequence comes from Dehalococcoidia bacterium, assembly GCA_002730485.1. The sequence goes on from PCAH01000087.1 coordinate 6,437, forward strand.
TTGGTACCCGCGATGATCCAGGCTTGTTTGGTCGCAGTTCCAGGCGTCGAACAACGCAAGTTCTTCGACCTTGAACTCATCGCCTATGGAGGATCTCCCATCGCAGAGGAAACCCTCGCCAAAGGCATGGAAGTGTTCAACTGCGACTTCGTCCAAGTCTATGGTCAGACTGAGTTATCTCCGATTGCCACCGTGATGAGCGTAGCGGACCACCGCCGGGCACTGAACGGCAACAAGGAGTTGCTGCTCTCTGCGGGACGGGCAGCCCTGGGCACGGATTTGCAGATAGTGGACGAAGAAGATAATCCGGTCCCCGCCGGGACCATGGGGGAGATCTGCGTCCGGGGTCCTCAGATGATGAAGGGATATTGGAACCTGCCGGAGGCAACGGCAGAGGCGATGCGCGGCGGCTGGCTGCATACCGGCGATGCGGGGACCCTTGATGAAGAGGGTTATCTATTCGTCCAGGACCGGGTCTAGGACATGATCGTGTCCGGCGGCGAGAACATCTATCCCAAGGTGATCGAAGAAGTCCTGTTCAAGCACCCGGCCGTCGCCGACGCCGCGGTGATCGGGATTCCTGACCAGGAGTGGGGTGAGGCCGTAAAAGCGGTGGTCCAACTACATAAGGGCGCATCCGCCACCGAAAACGAACTCATCCAACATTGCCGCGGCCAGGTGGGAGGCTTTGAACTTCCAAAGTCCGTCGATTTCACCGACACTCTACCCAGAAACCCCTCCGGCAAAGTCCTCAAGCGAGAACTACGCGAACCCTACCGGGAGGGCCAAGGCCGCCGAGTAGCCGGTTCGTAACTTGTTAGGGAGTGCTGCCTTCCTCATTTAATCCACTCGAAGTTATTGGCAAGCGGAGTCCCTATGAGACTCCGCTTTTCAAATAGACGCAACTTGGATGAATTGGTAGAATATGTAGTAGGAAGTGCATCTACTTAAAAGAAGGACCTTCAGCATCTATGTTTTTTAAGATTTCTGGGCAAGATTACGAAATAACCGAAGAGATGATCATTGAATGCGTGGAAGGAATGCCGCCAGAGTTACCAGATAGGCGACACAGGTATTTCGTTGACATCGATAACCGCAAATATCCCATCAAACAATTGCTAGCCAATGTCACTGGTCTTAGCCACGCAGCGTTCACGGCACAGTACGCTCACAGTATCCTGAGCAGATTGGGATTCCGGGTAGAAGAGTTTAGACCCTCGCGCCCCAGAGTCCATCTTCGCACCATGACTATGCCGACCCCTGATGTTGATGTTCTGAGTGAAACCCACAACGTCCTGCAGTTTGCGGTCACCATGGAGACCGACGAGGATGGCTTCTACGTGGCGAGTTGCCCCGCTTTGTCTGGATGCCACAGTCAAGGCCGAACCCGCGACGAGGCTTTGAATAACATAGCTCAGGCAATCAGAGGATACTTGGCCAGCATGCAGAAGCATGGCGAAACCTTACCCAACGAAAAATGGGAAGTCGTTGAGGTTGCCCTTTAGTGGTCCGTCTTCCCATGGTTTCCGGAGATGAGCTAGTGCGAATCCTGGGTCGGGTTGGGTTTATATGGGATTACACGCAGGGCAGCCATATGATATTGCTAAATCCAGATGGATTACGCGTATCTGTGCCGAGGCACCGCGAGCTGGGAAGAGGCCTGCTCCGAGCCTTAATCAGGGATGCAGGGTTAACCAGGGAGGAATTCTGGGAGCTTTATAGGTAATAGCCGAAGAGTTCGGACTTCCTCGACATATTCAAACCGCCCCTACCGGGGCATGTTCTTCTCCACCCACTCCAGCTCTTCTTCGGCGGTGTCGAAGTACTCGAACCGGTGGAACATCTTGGTTGGGCCTCGTGAGGCTCGCAGTTCCTGTCTCCTGGTCTCTGTGGCGCGTTGGTCGACCACCAGGGTTTCGGGATTTATGACCACCCCGTAGGACTCGTTGGCGGCTTCGACGCTTACGAAACCGTCCAGCACATCGGTGAGAACCTGGTCAGTTTCTCTCTCCAATGGATCGCCCCAGCCGCCGCCACCGGCGGTGTAGACGCGCACCAGGTCCCCTTTCTTCCAGAAGTTATCGTCGGAGAAGGGCCGAATCTCTGTCTCTTGGGGGGTGTCTGGATTGAGTACTACCCTTGATGTGCCGCTGCCCATGCCGCCGTTAACGCCCCAGGTTGGGAAGAGATTGTTCTCCACACGTAGCCCGAAAGTCCCCTCGTCGGCCAGGATGCGGACGTCGCGTATGATTCCGCAGCCTCCGCGCAGTTTGCCTGGGCCGCCCGAGTCCATGGCGATGGCGTAACGTTCCATGCGGAGTGGGTACTCCATCTCCATGAACTCCCCGGGGTAGTTCTCGTTGTGGCGGCTGTAGATGGCGTCCAGGCCGTCGGCAAAGGGCCTGGCACCGTGGCCAACGGCGATGCCATCGGTGCAGAGCAGCCAGTTGTTGGTGTCGGAATCTTTCATCCGCCAGTAGGCAATCACATAGACGGCCGAACCAGCCATGACCTTGCCGTCGGTGGCCTTGGCCAACAACGCCCTGACAGAACTCTTCAGCTTGGTGAAGGTATGCGCCCGACAGCCTAGGGCCGCCGGCCAGTCTGGCTGCAGGATGCTGCCCTGCCGGAGTTGGACGTCGTCGATGGCCGCCACAAGACCGTGGTTGGATAACAGCGAGGTGTCATATTGGTGGAAATACTGGCCGAAGTAGGCGGCCAGTGCGCCGTCGCTGGCCAGGAAATTGATGGAGCCGTCGGCCTGGTCATCGCTGGCGGTGGCGTCCAGGGTTATCTCATCACCTTTGCGGGTCAGCTCCACGTGGTAGGAATACCACTGGTCGCTGACACCGGCGTGGTCCATGAAGTCCCTAACGCTGAAGCTGCCCTGGGGGATGATCTCCCGGGACTTCTCCCGCACCATCTTGGCGGTGTCTGCCTGGTCGGCGTCCAGGGCGGCGAGGGTGGTCTCCTTGCCGAAGCGACTGAACATCTCCAAAAGGCGTTCCTGGGCTCGTTTGGCGGCGGCCATCAATGCCCTGGTGTCGCCCTCTAGCAGGTCTGGGTAGCGGGAATTCCTGAGGATTACCCGGTAGGCCTCGTCGTTCAGCTTACCCTTGTCCATAATCTTGATGGGCGGTACCAGGGTGCCGTCATGGAATATCTCCGTGTTGGCGGGGCCGATGCTGCCAGGGCGGGAGCCGCCCAGGTCCCAGAAGTGGGCGAAGGAATGGCAGTAGGCCACCGGTTCGCCCTCAAAGAACACTGGAGCCAAAAACGTCATATCCGGCGTATGAGTGACACTGCCCTTGGACATATACGGGTCGTTGTACCAGTACAGGTCGCCGGGGGCCATGTTCTCCACCGGGTAGAAATCCCAGACACAGCCGACCATGTCACTGCCCATGGCATCGCCAAAGAGCTCGTGGCCGTTCCGGTCGAGGAAATTGACCTGGTAGTCCTTTTTTTCGCGGATGAAGGCCGACATTGCGGTCCGCTCGATTAGCAGCTCACATTCCAGTCGGGCCGCCCGCAGGGAGCCGCGGATGAGTTGTCTGGTTACGGGGTCCACCACCTGGTCTTGGTTGGTACTCGTCATGGGTTCTTGATCCTAAAATCGATTACTTGACTGGGCTCATGATGCAGTTGCCGTATTGGTCGATCTGTCCAGCCCAGCCGGGGTTTATCAGGACAGTGGAGTCCATTCCCTCCAGGATGGCCGGGCCGTTGACGTTGGAGCCCGGAGCCAGTCGGTCCCGGTCGTAGATGTTGCAATCGACAAAGCCGCCAGCCTCGTCAAAGAACACCGGTCTCTGGCTGGCAATGGCGTTTTCCGGGGTGCCCAAGTTGCTGGGAAGGGCTGGCATCTCGACTGAGCCCGCATCTCCGGAGGCGGTCATCCGCAGAGTCACAATCTCCACAGGCTGGTCCAGGGCAAACCCGTAGAGCTGTTCGTGGCGACCGTGGAATCCTTTGATCACGCTCTCAATGGACTCGCGGGTTACCTGGTCGGCGCCAAATTCCACGGTGACTTCCGAGCCTTGATGCTCATAGCGGACATCAGCCCACCGGGAGAATACGTGGGCCTCTGCGGGCACACCCTCCTCGCTCAACCAGGCGCGGCCCTCGGCCTCCATCTCGGAGTAGACCTGTTCCATGCCTTCCGGGTCGTAGTCCGGCGGCGTTTGCAGCGATGTACGGGCATAGTCATTCTTCAGTTCGGCCACCAACAGGCCGTAGGCCGAGGCGATGCCCGGGTGGAGCGGCGCAACCACTTTGTTGATGCCCAGCAGGTTGGCAACGTCGATGGAGTGCATCGGGCCAGCCCCGCCGTAGGCCACCAGGGCAAACTCCCGGGGGTCGTGCCCGCGCTCCACACTGACGTTGCGGATGGCGCCGACCATGGTGTTGTTGGCGATGCTCAAGATGCCGCTGGCCGCAGCGTGCAGGTCCATATCCAACGGCCCCGCGATCTTCTCCTGAATCACCCTGGTGGAGGCGTTGGCGTCCAGGGGCAGCGACCCTCCGGCGATCTCGGTGTTGATCCGGCCCAGGACCATGTTGGCGTCGGTCACGGTCGGCGCGGTGCCGCCCTTGGAGTAGCATACCGGGCCGGGCACCGAACCGGCGCTGGCGGGGCCGACGGTCAGGCTGCCGTAGGGTGAAACGTTGGCGATACTGCCGCCGCCGCACCCGATGGTGGCGATGTCCAGCATGGGCAATTGGATGGGCCAGGTGCCCAAACGGCCAGCCAAGTTTAGGGTGGGATTGCCGTCCCGCAGCAAAGCAACGTCGGTGCTCGTGCCGCCCATATCAAAGGAGATGGAGTTGGCAACTCCGGTATTTTCAGCGATTTGCAGTGTGGCCATGACTCCGGCGGCCGGGCCGGAAAGGGCGGTGTGAACCGGTTGGCGCATGGCGACTTCCGCGCCGATCATGCCGCCGTTGGACTTCATGATCGAGAATGACGAATCGACCGAATTGGCCCGTAAAGAGTTTTCCAGGTTGCCGATGTAACTGCTAACCCGGGGCATGACGTAGGCGTTCAGCACCGTGGTCATGGTCCGTTCGTACTCCCGGAAAACGGCCAAGACCTCGGACGATACCGAGACCTGGGCGCTTGGGTATTCCTCAAGGATCAAATCTCGGGCCCGGTTCTCGTTATCCGAGTTTGAATAGGAATGGAGGAACGAAACGGCGATGGACGTGATCTCGTCCTCGCGATACTTGCGGGCGGCCGTGCGCACGGCCGCTTCGTCCAGGGGTGTGAGTATCTCGCCGCCGAAGCTGGCTCGTTCGGGCACCTCGACTATGTCCCGAGGGCGCACCGGCCGCTCTGGTTTGACCCAGGATTGCGGGTTCACCTGTCTCGGGGTGCCGTGCCGGCCGATCTCCAGCACAAACTTGAACCCGTCGGACACCACCAGACCCACTGGAGAGCCTTTGTTCTCCAGGATGGCGTTGGTGGCGATGGTTGTGCCGTGGAAGACGTGTTTGACCTGGGAGGCTTCTACCGAGTTTGCGGCGAGTACCTCTCGCAGGCCGTTCAGGAATCCGGTGCTGGGGTCGTCGGGCGTGGATGGTGTCTTGTGGACCATCTGCTCGTTGGTGGTCAAGTTGCAGAGGACGATGTCGGTGAATGTCCCACCCACGTCAACCGCAACAGAATAGTCGTCCATAGTTGTCTTTTTTCCTACTGAAAGCTCTAGTGAAATTAGCTGGTGCGACGCCATTCTAGCAAACCGTCAGGGACAAAGCGCGGCTGTGCCGCTCGTTGACACCTTTGGGCCTCGTGACTACACTCCCCCAGAATGACATAACCCCGAAAAAGAGAACTGCATATGAAACGATTTGAATACCTGGAAGCCAAGACCGTGCGTCAGGCCATATCGATGCTGCAACGGTACGGCGAGAACGCCCGCATCGTGGCTGGCAGCACCGATTTCCTGGTGCGCTGGCGTGCCGGTGCTTGGAACCCGGATCAGGTGATCAACATCCAGCGTGTGGCTGGTCTGGGCCGAATCACCTACAGTGCCCGTAACGGCCTGCGCATCGGAGCGCTGGTCACCGTGCGGACGCTGGAAGAGAACCCAGCGGTGCGGCGGCACTACCCGGCGCTGGCGGCGGCGGCGGCGTCCTTCGCCGGAGTGCAGGTGCGGAACCTGGCCACTGTAGGCGGGAACCTCTGCAACGCCTCCCCCTCCGGAGATATAATCCCGGCCCTGCTGGTCTTTGGGTCCGAGGTCAAGATCGTCGGCCCTGCCGGCGAACGAGTCGTCGCACTTGATAAATTCTTCACCGGCCCGGGACAAACCGTGCTGGAACACGGTGAGCTGCTCACGGAGATCAGAGTCCCCAAGCCAGGCCGGAACACCGGTTCCCATTACATCAAGCACAGCCCACGGGGCGCCATGGACATCGCCACGGTGGGCGTGGCCTCCCTGGTAACCCTGGACGGCAGGAGAGGCTTAAGCACCGAGGTGCGCATCGCCCTGGGAGCCGTCGCTCCGACTCCGATTCGGGCCTATTCGACCGAAGACTCGCTGCGGGGAAAGTCCATCGACCAAGGCCTGATCGAAGCTGCGGCTCGGATCGCCCGAGACGGTGTCCGTCCCATCGACGATATCCGCGGCTCCGCGGCCCACCGCCAGGAGATAGTGGGCGTGCTAACTCGCCGCACCCTGGAACAAGCGTTGAACGCAGCTGCCACCGGGGCCATGACCTTTGAAGAACAACGGAGGCTCACCGTTCAAGCTGCTTTCTGAGCGACTGAACACTGAGAATAGAAAATCATGAAAAAACAACTTCAAATAACAGTTAACGGCGAACTCAAGCAGGCTCTGGTGGAACCCTACTACTCCCTGCTGGATACCCTGCGAGATGAACTGCACCTGACCGGCACCAAGAAGGGCTGTGACGAAGGCGACTGCGGGGCCTGCACGGTCTTGCTGAACGGTAAACCGGTCTGCTCGTGCTTGGTGCTCGCCCACGCCGCCCACGACGGCGAGGTTACGACCATCGAGGGCGTGGCAGACGGCCAGGAACTGCATCCGGTGCAGAAGGCCTTTGTGGAACACGGTGGACTCCAGTGCGGCTACTGCACTCCAGGGATCATCCTCTCCACCGTGGGATTCATTGAGAGTGGTGAGGAACCCACCGAAGAGAACATCAAACACGCCCTGGGCGGCAACCTCTGTCGCTGCACCGGCTACTCCAAGGTCATTGAATCGGTGCTGGTGGCGGTGAAAGCCACCGACAAAGGGACGGAGTAAACACGATGACTCAATTCAATGCCATCGGCAAGAATTCCATCCGGGTGGACGCCCTGGAAAAGGTGACCGGACGCGCCACCTACGCCGGAGATGTCTATCTGCCCGGTATGCTCATGTGCAAACTGCTGACCAGCACCCGGAGCCACGCCAAAATCGTGAGCATCGACACCACCGCTGCCGAAGCCCTGCCCGGCGTGCGCTGTGTCATCACTGGAAAAGACTATCCGGACCGCTGGTTTGGTTCCGGCGGTCTTAAAGACCGGCGAGTCATGGCCCGTGACGAAGTCTTCTACATGGGCGAGGTTGTGGTCGCGGTGGCTGCTGACGATGAGATCACGGCCCTGGAAGCCGTGGGCCTTATCGAGGTCAAGTACGAGGATATCAAGCACGTTGTTGACCCTCTGGAAGCCATCTCGGGCAATTCCGTGGACGTACATCCCGACTTGGAAGAGTTTGAGGGGTTTGGCTTCGCACTGGGCGGAAACAACTGCACCATGTTGGAGGCCGACCGGGGTGACGTGGATCAAGGTTTCAGGGATTCCGACGTGATAGTCGAGGAGACCTACCACACCCAGCCCATCAGCCAGGGTTTCTTGGAGCCCATGGCCTGCGTGGCCGATGTGGAAGCCAATGGCCGCTTGGACATCTACGCGTCCACCCAGGGCCCCTACCAAGTCCGCTCCCAACTGGCCTCGGTGCTGGACATGCCAATTGGCAATATCAAGGTCACAGCCATGGAGATGGGCGGCGGCTTTGGTGCCAAATTGCGCCTGGCCCTGGAGGGTTTCCCCGCGCTGCTGTCCATCAAGACCGGAAAACCGGTCAAGCTGGTCTGCACCCGAGAAGAAGCCTTTACGCTGAACGGCCCACGCCTCGAGACGAATATCTATCTCAAAACAGGCGTGACCAATGACGGCAAGATTCTGGCCCGCGAAGCCAGAAGTGTCTTCGATGTGGGTGCCTACCTGGGCGCGGGCCCCAACGCCGGAGTTGGCCACGGGTTGGGTGCCTACAGCATCGCCAACTTCAAGCTCCGCTCCTACGGCGTCTACACTAACAAACTCTATGTCGGTTCCTACCGGGCATCGGGCGTGGCTGACATGAATTTTGCTACTGAGTCCCATACCGATGTGATCGCCCATAAGTTGGGCATGGACCCCCTGGAATTCCGGATCAAGAATGCCCTGAGCGAGGGCGAGACTGCGGTCAACGGCTCGACCATTCCGGCAAACGGACTGATGGACACCATCCTGGCCGTCAAGGAACGGATGGGCCTACCCAAGAAGCTGGAGGAAGGTCGCGGGATCGGTATCGCGGTCGGCGAATGGCGTAGCGGCAGCGGCCCTTCCACCGCATCCATCAGCGTCAACGAAGACGGCACGGTGAGCCTGCTTACGGGCTCGGTGGATATCTCGGGCAGTGATACGTCGCTGGCCCAGATCGCCGCCGAATCCCTGGGACTGCAACTGGAGCAGGTGGTGGTCGTCAAACGGAATACCGACATGGCCCCATTCACCGGACCCAGCGGGGGCAGCAGGATCGTCTACAGCCAGGGCCGCGCGGTGCAGAACGCCGCCGAAGACGCGAAAGCGAAGCTGCTTGATTTGGCAGCCGACCGGTTTGGCGTGCCTGCGGACGCATTGGAATGTTCCGGCGGCACCATATACGTGCAAGACAACCCGCCCCAGTCCGTAGACCTGGGACAACTGGCGAGGATGAGCCTCAGCTCCAGAGGCGGTCCCATAATCGGGACAGCCTCGCTCTCCAGCCTGCCCTACGCACCGGTGTTCAACGCCCAGGTTGCGGAGGTGATCGTCGACCGGGAGACCGGCCAGGTCAAGGTGACCCGGTTCGTGCAGGCCCAGGACATTGGCAAGGCCATCAACCCAATGGGTGTGGAAGGCCAGCTGGAAGGCGGCGCGGTGCAGGGGATCGGTCGCGCCCTCAGTGAGGAGATCCAGATCGACAAGGAGACCGGGCAGGTCAGGAACCCTTCATTGGCGACCTACCTGATGCCGCTGTCCGTGGATATGCCGGAGATCGAGAATATCCTGGTGGAGGTGCCCAGCGCCGACGGGCCCTTTGGTGCCAGAGCGGTTGCCGAGTCTCCAGGGTTTGGCCCACCGGCGGCCATCGCCAACGCCATCTTTGACGCGGTGGGAGTCAGGATCAAGACCTTGCCCCTGTCCGCAGAAAGGGTTTTGGCTGCGATACAGGGTCGCGACACCGATGAATACGCGGTGGACGCGGAGGCGCTTAGGAAAGCTGAACTGTCCTGAGGTGGCAGCCCCCACCCTAACCCTCCCCCTTGCGAGTGGGAGGGGATGATTGATTGGTCTAAAAGCAAATGCAGGTTACGGTGTTGGTTACGCCATTGATGGGGCGAATCTTGTTCCGCAAGATAGCTGTGATGTCCTCCTGGGTGTCTGCTTCCAGGTCCACCACAAAGTCGTACGGCCCTAAAACCTCGTGCACCACTGCTCCTGGGATAGCTGCCAGCTTTTTGACCACTTCCTCGGTGCTTGTCGGGTCAGCGTTGACCAGGATGAAAGCGTTAGCCGCCATGGCATGACCTCCCTTTCTGCGTTTCGTTGAGTGATAGTGAGTGCTGCTGCCTGCCTTATCCCTGTCAATTAAATCTTAGCACCACTATTCGTGCCTCGGTATCTGCCGTTAAGACTGTAATTTGACCGCGGTCCGCAGGAAAGATACACCTAGATCATCTGGATTGATGCATCTGCATCATTCAACGTGTTTTGAGCGCCCCTGAAACGATAAAGCCGCCCTCAGTATTCTCTGGGCGGCTTTTGTTTTGCGGTGTGTGAAATCTAGGGTTTGCGCACCGTTATCGGCACCGAGTGGATCGAGTTGACCTCATAGCCCCGGAAATTCCAGGTGGCCAGCATGGGCTGCACGTTGCCCGCGCTGTCGGTGGCCCGGGAGCGGATCAGGGAATTGCCAACCGAGACAACCTCCCAGTCGAAGAACCAGTGCTGCCAAGAATAGCCGCCGTTGGGCTCTTCCAGCTTGGCGGTGTGCCAGGTGCGGTTGTCGTCGGTGCTGACCTCAACCTTGGTGATGGCTCCGGCTCCAGACCAGGCAACACCGGTGACCTGGTGTTTTCCAGGGGCGATGATGTCTCCCTTTTCCGGAGAGCTGATGAGGGACTTAACCTTCAGGTTGGTCACCCGACGGGCCTTGGCGTCGCTCTTGCCGTCTGTGGCCGGATAGATCCAGTAGTCCATCTCGTGGAACCCGCCGTTGGGGTGGTCCATCACCACGATCTTTTCCAACCACTTTACCGAGGTCATGCCGTACCAGCCGGGGGTGACCAGGCGGATGGGATAACCGTGGTCCTTGGGCAGGGTCTCGCCGTTCATTTCGTAGGCCAGTATGGAATCTGGGTGGAGCAATTTCTCCAGTGGCACGCTCATCTCATAGACCAGGGTTCCCTCGGCGTGGGATTCGGTGCCGGAATCTGCCCCCACAAACAAAACGTCGGTGGCCGAGCCCTTGATTGAAGCTCGTTCCAGCACCGTCTTGACTGACACGCCCTTCCAGGTGCCAACGCTCAGTCCGCCGTTGTTCCATTGCACCCCCTCGGCCGGGGGCTGCATGGTGGACCGGCTGTTACCGGCGCACTCCATAAGACAGGTGACCTCATGACTTGGCATCTTGAGCAGGTCGTCGTAGCTGAGTGTCACAGGGTTGTCCACGTCTCCGCTGATGGGCAGTGACCAACCAGCAGTAGAAATCTGAGGGGCGGCAAAATGGCTGCGGATGAAGTGGCCCTCGGTCTTTGAGACCGGCAGGTCCATATCCGGCAGAAAGAGCGCGGCACAGATGGGGTCCGGTGAGAGTACATTCAAATCGCCGTATGAGTTTGATGCTGGATCTGGCATTTTCGCCTCCCAAATTTGCGGCACGATGGCCGACGTTGATTGGCCCGAATCCAAAAGAGCCTAGATTTCGATTCTGCTCCAATTTTTACCACTCAGAAAATGGACTCGGAAGGGCCGAACGGACGTGCCATATGGCCTGCATTTTCGGTGGAGCTTGTCTGTTTCCCTGGATGTGGCTATGCTAGCGGCAAATTACGGCGGGTTTTCATTTCAAATCCACCCCGCCGGGCGTCTAACCGAACCTAAAAATCAAAACAAGAGGAAGATTGTCATGGCCAATATAATCTCTGCCACGGATCTGAATGGCCTGCTGCAGGGCAAGACCAAATTTGCGTTGATCGACGTGCGGGAAGCCGGGGAATATAACAGCTCCCACATCGCAGATTCCAGCCTGATTCCCCGCAAAGAGCTGGAGTTTAGGATGGACCTTTCGGCATCGGTGAAAAGCGAGAGCATCATTCTGTGTGACGATGACGGCCGCCGCGCCGCCCTGGCCGCAGCTACTCTGGAACAGGTCGGCTTTTCCAACGTGTCGGTGTTGGACCGGGGCATCAACCAATGGACCACTGAAGGCTTTCCCACCGAATGGGGCAGCAATGTGATTAGCAAGGATTTTGGGGAGCGGATGGAAGTTGAACACCACGTCCCTGAGATCGAGGCCACGGAGCTGCACGCTCGTATCGAGCGGGGCGATAAACTGGTGATTCTGGACACCCGCACCCCGGAGGAATACCAGCGTTTCTGCATCCCCGGTGGACGGAGCGTTCCCGGCGGAGAGTTGGCCCTACGGGTGACGGATATCACCAAAGACCTGGACCCGGACACCACGGTGATCGTGAACTGCGCCGGTCGCACTCGGAGCGTGATCGGCACCAGGGTCCTGCAGCGCATGGGCCTGACCAACATCTTTGGCCTGAAGAATGGAACTTCAGGTTGGCTGCTGGCCGGTTACGAGCTTGAGACTGGCGGTGATCGCCTGGAACTACCGGAGCCGTCCGCCGAGGGTCTGGCCGCCGCTGAAACCTATGCCGACCGGCTGGCCGAAGAGGACGGAGTGCGCTATCTGGACGTGGCCACCGTTCAGTCGATGCTGGACGAACGCGAGGAAAAGACCAGCTACTTTGTGGATGTACGCACGACTGAAGAATACGCCGCCGGCCATATTCCCGGCTTCCGCTGGTTCCCTGGCGGGCAGGTGGTGCAGCGGTCCGACGATGTTCTGGTGGTCAAGAACTGCCCGGTGGTCTTCGCCTGCGACGGTAAGGCCCGCGCGACCTTCATTGCTTCCTGGTACCGCCAGTTCGGCTTTGAAGAGGTATACGCTGTAGAGGGCGGCACCACAGCCTGGAGCGCCAGTGGCCGTCAGTTGGAGTCCGGCTCCGGCGACCCCGGGCCCATGGGCCTGGAAGAAGCTCGCAGTCAGGTGAAGATGATGACACCCCAGGAGCTGGAGTCAGCCAATCCAGCGTCGATCATCAACGTTGAGGTCAGCACTGATTTCTCCAACGGCCACGTGGCCGGAGCCCGTTGGGTGCCCCGCGGCTCGTTGGAACTGCAGATTGGCGAGGTTGCGCCCGACAAGAGCGCATCCGTTGTCGTTACCTGCAACAGCGGACAGAACGCCATCTTCGCCGGAGCGTCGCTCAAGGTTATGGGCTACCAGGACGTTTCGGTCTTGGACGGCGGCATGGCTGCTTGGCGTCGGGCTGGTCTGGACGTAGAGCAGGGATTGTCCGGTATCATGCGGCCTCCGACGGACGTGGTACCGTCCGGCCCGGAGCGAAACTTTGCCGACATGATGCACTATCTCCGCTGGGAGACCGCCCTGGGCGACAAATACGCCGCAGATTAGATCTGCAAAACTCGCGCTGTTCTAACGAAAAGCCCCGGCTGATTCAGCCGGGGCTTTTTTATCACCGATCCGCTCGGCATCGAGTCCGTTCGGCGCAACGAACTTGGGACGAATGGCCCTGTGATGGCCCGCTCGGCCAATTATTCTAGTAGCATCCACGATTGCGATTTTGAACCGGGTCCCAAATAGGAGATTCAGCATGGCGGCAAGAAGAGAGATCGAGGGCGATTTTGTCATGGGGTGGGCTGACCGAAAACGGCCAACTCCTTACACCCTGACCGACGCCGACGGCCGGGTGGTTAGTCAGCATACCCCGGTGGGCGATTTGCAAGGCCTGATCACCCCCACGGACCTCCGCTACGTGGTAGTCCAGCTTGACGCTCCGGATCCGGTCCACCCCGATGACTGGAGCATGGAGATAGGTGGTGAGGTTGGACAATCAAAGACCTTCACCCTGGAAGACCTGCAAAAGCTTCCCGCCAAGACAGTTCGGTGTGTCCATGAATGCTCCGGCAGCGAGCAGGACTTCTTTCAGTACTTGGAGAGCGGCGGAGAGACCTACGGTTGTTACGTCCATCCGACCCAGGAGGGAAAGCCGACCCGGCTGGTTCCGGAAAATGACCACAACTGCCTGCTGAGTTCCGGAGAATGGACCGGCGTTTCTCTGGCGTCGGTGCTGGAAAGTCTGGGAATCAACCCGGGGGTATACGGGGTATTGGCCCGGGGATTTGACCACGGAAGACCGGCAGAATACGCCGCTGCGGGTGCCCAGGACGCCCCGGAAGGGGAGATCAATTTTGAGAAGTGCCTACCCCTGGAGAAAGCCCTCGACCCGGACACCCTCCTGGCCTGGGGGTTGAACGGTGAATACATCCGGCACATACACGGCGGTCCGGTGCGCCTGATAACCCCGGGTTGGTCGGGCAACTGGTCCGTCAAATGGCTGGAAAAACTGGAAGTGGTCGCCGAGAAGCCGTCCCTCTATTACCAGGATCAGTACTTCTACCTGGCCCAGGACCCCAATGAGACTGATAAGGACATGATTACGGCCATGGGTGTGAAGTCGTTGATCATTGAACCACGGGACGGAGATCCGCCCCTGCCCAAGGGGGAGCACCTGGTGCGTGGACTGGCCTGGAGCGGACACGGGCAGGTCACCCGGGTCGAGGTTAGCGTGGACGATGGCAACACCTGGCATGACGCCCATGTGGAGCAACCCCAGGAGCGTTGGTTATGGGTGCGTTGGTCCTACCTTTGGAATATCACAGAACCTGGAAAGCATGGGGTCATGGCCAGGGCCACCGACGCGTTGGGACGAGTCCAGCCGCAGATACCCTGGAATTTTTTGGGCAAGAATTTTGACGGCATCGTTCCGGTGGACGTGGAAGTAGTCTAGATTCGACCTGGCTCCGCTCTAACCCACAGGCCGGTCTATGGTTGGGCTGGCGAAGGACGCCGGCGACGGCTGAAAAACCCAGACTTCAGTCTGGGACGGCAGGTCTGGGGCTGAGAAGGTGGCCGTCTCGCCCTTGAGGCGTTTCACCCGCGGTTGGGTGGCCAGCCAACTCTCAGGCGGTTCCAGTCCGGTGTCATCGGCCATCAGACCTGGTATCTGATAGTGCATGGGAATAACCACTCTCGGCTCTAGGCGCTCGACCAGGGCGTCCACTTCCTCGGGCTTCAAGAGGTGGTTCGAGTCGTCCACGGTGACCAGCAGAACGTCGATCTCGCCGATGGCCCGGATCACGTCCGTCGGCCAGTCGGCCCGGTTGTCGCCCAGGTGCAGGAAGCTGATGCCGCCGGTGTCCAGACGGAACATGACGTTGACGAAGCCCTGGAGTCCTGACCGGCCAGAGTGAATATCCTGGACGCCTTTGATGGACATATCCAGGTTGGCAAATTGCCCGGGCATCCTGATCAAAGATGCGCCCTCCGGTAGTCGCTCGGCGGCGTCATGGTCAAAATGAGCGTGGGTGATCAGACCCAGGTCACATTCCACGTCTGGGAATTGCCGTGTGAACCAGTAACGGTCCTCCCGGTTGCGGTAGGGGTCGGTCAGCACCCGCAGTCCGGCTTCCGTCTGCCATTTAAATGCGGAGTGGCCGTAGTAGGTGAGTGTTAACGGCCCGGTGGGGCTGGAGCCTAGGTTGGTGGACATTTGGCCCTCGTAAACTGGTATCAATTCAATCGAGGGTAATTCTAGCGGAGGCACGGATTTCCCGCCATTGGGAAAATGGCATGAGTTTGTAAATGTAATCGGTAAGATATACTATTAAAAACATTGCATAAACGGAGATAAATACATCCAATGATGGCGCATGCGGTGACAACCTATCCGGTTGGGATTAGGAAATTCCCATTGCGGCGGATTGCCGAAGGTGAAGGCAAAAAAATCCCGGAACGGTTGCTGGCCAAATTCTGGAAAGAACGGGCGGCCCGGCTCACTGCGTTACGCACGGAGGCCGGCCGGCGGGTACGGGTGGTCTATCCTGGCCGGTCCGGGGTGACCGCGGGGCCAGACTTTCGAGACGCATTGCTGGAAGTTGAAGGGGTCGCTTTCGTCCGAGGCGACGTTGAACTGCACATCAAGCAGAAGGATTGGGACTCCCACGGGCACGGCGGAGACCCCAACTACAACGGGGTGGTCTTTCACGGGGCATTGGAGGTGCACTCAAATACAACCCGTTTGCAGAGTGGCGTTATGGCTCCGGTGGTTGACCTCAGCGCATTGCTAGCCGATTCACAGACACAGAGTGACGGAGACGATTCAGAAGCAGCGCCGCTCATTGACCTTTGGCAGGTGCTGGCAAAAAAGGGGTTTCCCCGACCAAAAAGCCTGGCTGAGATCGAAAACATCTTGGACCGGGCTGGAGATCTGCGGTTTAAGTGGAAGTCCAACTGGCTGTACCAGTGCATCCAGGCTGAGGGCCCGGATCAGGCGTTGTACCAAGGTCTTATGGAGGGGTTGGGCTATCGAGTCAACCAGCGTCCATTCATCGAACTGGCTTCGGTGGCCCCGTATGAAGCTGTGTCCCGGGCTGCCAGGGAACTGAAGTCTGACGGGCGCTATGAGGCTATTTGCAGGTGGCTGCTTCGGTGTTCCGGTTTGGGTTTTCCAGAGCGATCATTCTCGGAAAATGGGATGGTTGAGCCAAGATCCAAACAGAAGACACCCCGGGGATTGGGGCGCAGCATGAACCAGAAGGAATGGCGGTTGTTCCGCGTCCGCCCGACCAATCACCCGAGGCGGCGGATCATGGGGGCGGCTGCGTTCCTGGACCGTTTTCTGGAGGCTGGGTTGGCATCCGGTTTGGAGGCGGTGGTTCATGGTGGTCGTCCGGCTCGATTGACGACGGCGCTGTGTGTTGACGGTGGTTCCGGTCCGGCTTATGTGGGCCGGGGGCGGGCCAAAGACCTGGCCGTGAATGTGGTGTTGCCGTTCGTTCACGGCTGGGACAAATGGCGGGCGCGGGAAACCGGTGCTGAGAAGGGTCTGCATGGATCTGAAGGTGGGGAGCCTAGTATGCCGGAAGCCCTGTATCGCCGTTATTCGCTGCTGGCATAGAACGAGATAACCCGGGAGATGACCGATCAGCTATTGCCGGTGGAGTGGCGCGGCGCTGTTTCCAACGCCCGCCGTCAGCAGGGATTACTGCATCTGTCAGACGTGCTAAAAGGGGCCTTCTAAGCTGGAAGGCCCCTTTTTTATTGACTGATTGGTTTTGCCTGGGCAGTTGTTAGCTGGGGTCAGCCAGCGGCACTGCCAAAGACGCCCTTGGGGTGTCACCCAGGCTGCGGGCGATGTGCCCATGTCCTTCCAGGTCTTCGGCTACCAGGATGTCTCCCGGCTCCATCTGGACCTTGGAACCGTCGGCGCACTCGAATTCGGCTGTACCCGATAGGTTGACCACGTACTGTCGGCGTGGTGCATTGTGGTAGTCGGAGAAAGACGGAGATGGCCGCAGTCCGAGGGTGATGTCTCCGCTGCCCAACCGGTTCACGATGGTGGACATCTCCTCGGCGCTCACGTCTTCGAAATGGGATTCTCCGTCTGGCCCTGAGAATACTCTGATGATCTTCATGATTAGCTCCTATGTCTGGCTCTTGTGCCCGAGATTTGATTTGATTAGTTGACTAGGCTTCGGCTAGGGGTATGGCCAGGATGAAACGCTGGCCCTCTCCCAGTCCGCGGGCGATGTGCCCGTGACCGGTCAGATCCTCGGCAACCAGAACGTCTCCGGGGTACAACTGCTTCTTGGTGCCGTCGGCCGTCTCATACTCGGCGGTTCCGAGGAGGTGCAGCACGTACTGTCGCCTGGGGGCGGTGTGATAGTCGGAAAAAGATGGCGCCTCGCGCTGGTTGAGCTGGATATCGCCTTCACCCAACCGCCCGACGATGGTCTGTAACTCTTCAGGGCTCACGTCCTCGAAATGTGATTCGCCATCGTCTCCGGAAATAACTCGGACTATCTGCATAAAAGTGCTCTCCTAAACATGTCTATCTAGTTTGTTGTCGCCCTGAATCCAAGTCTCGAATCCCAGGTCAACATTGAGGTATTCCGCCTGCCGAAGGCCCAAAAACTGGCTTAGCCAGCTAGTCGGCTAGGGGGATGGTGCAGGTGATGCCGGGTTCTGAACCTGCAGTCAGAGTGGTATGGCCTTGGCCGGTGGTGTCTTCCACCAGGCGGGCGTCGCCGGGGCCAAACATATGTTTGGAGCCGTCGCCCAGGCCGATCTCGATATGGCCCGAGATGCAGATCACGTACTGGCGGCGGGGGGCCGGGTGCCAGTCGATGAAACGACCAGCTTCATTGGCGCTGAATTTCAGGGTGGTGGTCTTGACGGCCTCGGCCAGTTCTGGGTGGGTATCCAGGCTGGTCTCCTCTATGTGGGTTTGGCCGTCGTCGCCGGTGTACATTCGGTAAATGCCCATGTCTTCTCTCCGTCATATTGAAAATATAGGTCGAAAATTTGAGATCAACTAAGGGGTATCACTGCGGTGATGGCTGGTTTGTCGCCGGTTACCCTGGTTGTGTGGCCCTTGCCGGTGGTGTCCTCCACCAGGCGGGCGTCCCCAGGCACAAAGTGCTTGACGGTGCCGTCTTCCAGGCCAACATCAACGGTCCCTGATAGGGAGATGATATATTGCCGCCTAGGAGCGGGATGCCAGTCGATGAAGTGTCCA
>PCAH01000198.1 GCA_002730485.1 Dehalococcoidia bacterium
CGACAACTACCGTTACAAACTCGGAGTGGGCAAGATCGAGAAGACCGGCGAGTCGCCCTACAAGAAATCGTTCGAGGAAATGAGCTTCGGCCGAAGGGACATCGCATGATTGGATTTGCTGTTGCGAGAGTCGACCATCGTTGAAGGATTCTTAATTGCATCGGCATTTAGAAATAGAAATGAGACAGATTATGATAACTAAACGTATATGGATTGGTGTGACCCGAAGCTTGTGTGTTGCTGCGGGATTGGCTGTCGCCTTGCCGGTTTTTTTGGCTGGCTGTGCGCAGGGTAATGACCACGCCCATGATCACGATCATTCACATGCGAGCCATGTGTTTGCCATCTGCAATGATTGCGGGGAGATCAAGGGCTCGGACAAGTGCTGCAAACCGGAGGGGCGTGAGAAATGTCCGGATTGCGGCCTGTTTAAGGACTCGCCCGGCTGTTGCAAACTTCCCAAGGATGCGACTGGACCGGTGGCTCTTTGCACCGATTGCGGAGAGATCAAGGGCTCGGACAAATGCTGCAAGGAAGAGGGGCGTGAAAAATGCCCGGACTGTGGCATGTTTAAGGGTTCCCCAGGGTGTTGCAAACTTCCCAAGGCTGAGAAGTAGAGATTGGGAACCAGTAGTAAATTGCACGGGTAGCCTTGCGGGGGCTGCCCGTTTTTTTGTCCCAGCTTCGAGGTTGCCTTGGCCAAGAGCGGCCGATAGCTTTCCTTCTGTTCGCAATGCCTGCAAAAGTATCCATGATGCGTCGGGTTCGCTTGGCCAAGGATGAGTTGGCGGCTTTCACTTTGATTGAGTTGCTGGTGGTGGTGGCCATCATTGCTATCCTCGCCTCCATGCTGTTGCCCGCCTTGGCCAAGGCGAAGACCAGCGGCAAGAAGGCTGTGTGCAATTCCAACATGAAGCAGATGGGCATCGCTGTCATGTTGTACGTGTCTGACAACGAATCCAAGTTTCCGGTCTACAGCAACGCCAACCGGCCGGCCCCCAATAATTCGCTGTATCAAAACGTCCGTCACTATGCGTGGGGGGACAACCGAAACCAGGTCAGCGGCTTTCGGAATAAGGCCAAGCGGCTGTTGACGCCCTACATGGGTGAGTTCGTGCCTGAGTGCCCGCTGGATGAGGGGTACCAAGCCGGGTCGGGGCTGGAGTCCACGCTTTATACCAAGGGCAGTTTTTATGACGTGTACGGCAGCAGTTATGCGCTTCAGGCTTGCATTCTTGACAAGGCCAAGGGCAAAACGGTCTCGTCGCTTGGTGAGCCTTGGGGTTCCGGCCCCATCACGGAGGTGTTGTACAATTACACGCACGAAAACGTGCGGCAACCGTCCCAGCAGGTGATGGCTGGAGATTTCACCTTGATTTATGCCGACTATTTTATTTATGGCAAACCCCAGCACTTTATCCGCACGCAAATGCATCATTCTACTGATTTCGTCTGCAACATGTTGTTTGTCGATGGACATGTTGATGAGATTGAAATGGGGGGGCCACCCGACCATCTGGTCAATCCGGAGTACCGGATGGTCCGGCATGATTACGCCCGGTAACGACGATCTGTTTCAGGCGGCACCGCTAAAATGACACACTTACTCTTGGCTTGTTTTATACTTGCGGCCGCCGTGTGCACTCAAGCGGCCTCGGACGATCCGAGTGCACCAGCTGCTTTGGATATCGGAAACCGGCGCGAACTTTTTGTTGATCACCATTTGGTGGATGCACTTGAGGGGGAGGCGCGCCAAGTTCTTCACCACCCCGTTCCCCGCGAAGTCGTTCTCGTGAGTGATCGCCCGTGGGAGGGCAACGGCCTGAACTACGTCACGGTGTTTCAGGATGGTGACCTGTACAAAATGTATTACCGCGGGGGGGAATACGATCGTGGGGTTACGTCTATGCACGAGCAGGTCTATTGTCTGGCCACCAGCCGAGATGGCATTCACTGGGAACGTCCGAGTCTCGGACTCGTGGAGTTCGGCGGATCGAAGGACAACAACATCCTGCTATCAGAAAAAGACAAGGCGCTGGGTTACATCTGCCACAACTTCAGCCCGTTTCTGGATGCAAACCCCGACGTATCCAACTCAGAACGATACAAGGCGGTTGGGGGCGGGCCGCTGATTGCCTTGGTTTCGGCGGACGGCGTCCACTGGAGGAAAGCGACTGATACCCCGATCATCGCCAAGGGCGCCTTCGACTCCCAGAACCTTGCCTTTTGGGATTCGGTGCGGGGTGAATATCGCGCCTACCACCGTCAGTTCAGGAACGGGCGCGATGTTATGACTGAAACCTCCACGCACTTCGCCTCGGGTTGGACCGAGCCGGTTTTTTTGGAGTATTCACCAGGGCGGGGAGGCGAGTTGTACACGAACCAAATCACCCCATACAAGCGGGCGCCCCATATTTTTCTTGGCTTTCCGACGCGGTACGAGGACAGGGGGCTGAATCCCGCCACGCGACATTTGCCCCAGTGGGACTATCGCCAGTTGCGCAGCAAAGTCTCTCGCCGCGAAGGCACCGCCGTGACTGAGGGGCTTTTCATGTCCAGCAGGGATGGTGCCCACTTTCATGTATTTCAAGAGGCATTCATCCGTCCGGGTTTGAGAACGCGGGACAGTTGGTTCTATGGGGATAATTACCAGAACAACGGGCTGGTGGTCACCCGGTCAACTCTCGCGGAGGATGCCCCCGATGAACTTTCAATGTATCTCACTGAGTCGACACTGCAGAACGGCAAGCCGGCCAAGCTTCGCCGCTACACGATTCGCATGGATGGATTTGTTTCCATCAATGCCCCCATGAAGGGTGGGCGGGTTATCTCCAAGCCAATCCGTTTTTCCGGCAGCCAACTGTCATTAAACTTCTCCAGCTCGGCCCGGGGCGGAGTGCGTGTGGGCCTGACAAATCTGCAGGGCAAGCCTCTGCCCGGCTATTCGCTGGAGGACTGTCCATGGATTTATGGGGACTTCCTTGACAGGGTTGTGGAGTGGATTCAATCGGGCGAAATCACGGACGACCTTGGCTCCATTGCAGGGCAGCCGGTCAAGCTGGTGTTCGAGATGAAGGACGCTGACCTGTTTTCGTTTAAGTTCAACTGAATAACCACGGACTCAGGTTCGTCCGCAACACGCCTGCGCTTGGCTGCTTCTGAGGTTGCCTCGACCGAGCTCAGCCGATAGTTTTTTTCGCCGTTCGAGAATTATGAGAAAACTGATTAGCACAACACTGTTCATTGCCTTCGCCCTTGGCCTGCAAGCCGGCGATTGGCCGCAATGGCGTGGTCCGGACCGCGACGGCGTCAGCCGCGAGACTGGCCTGCTGCAAACTTGGCCAACCGGGGGGCCAAAACGTGTCTGGTTGAGCCGTGACATCGGTCTTGGCTACTCGGCGCCGGTGCTGGCCAACGGCATGTTGTTCATTCTGGGTACCAAGGATGGTACGGAGCAGTTGTTCGCCAAGGAAGCCAAGAGCGGCAAGACGGTGTGGGCGGCTGAGTTGGGAGGCATCTTTACCAACACCTGGGGCGACGGCCCACGGGGCTCTGCCACGGTGGATGGGGATAAGGTTTATGCGTTGGGCGCAAACGGCGGCTTGGTTTGTGCGAGCATAGCAGATGGCAAAGTTGACTGGCGTGTCGGACTGGCCGACGACCTTGGGGGGGGAACCCCCAAATGGGGCTACACCGAATCAATTCTCATCGACGGCAATCACGTCATCTGCACGCCTGGTGGTGACAAAGGCACACTGGCGCTTCTCGACAAGGCCACCGGCAAAGTTAAGTGGCGTAGCAGCGACTGGACCGACGAGGCACAGTACGTCTCCGTCATCGCGGTGGATCACAACGGCCAGCGACAATACGTTCAGCTCACGCAAAAAACGTTGGCTGGTGTTTCCGCTGAGGATGGAAAAGTTCTGTGGCGAAACGCTTGGCGCGGACGCACGGCTGTTGTTCCCACTCCGATCTTTCATGACGGGCAGGTATACATCAGCTCGGGCTACGGTGTCGGTTGCCGGAAGATCACCATCGGGGCAGACAACAAGGTTGTTCAAGACTACCACAACCGGAATATAAAGAACCAACACGGTGGAGTCCTGCTGCACGACGGGCATCTTTACGGCTACTCCGATGGTCGGGGGTGGACCTGCCAAAATTTCAACAATGGCGAGGTGGTTTGGGATTCAAAAGAGTTTGGCAAAGGGTGCGTGTCTTATGCTGACAACCGACTGTATTGCGTGGAGGAAAGCTCGGGCAAAGTGGCCCTTGCCGAGGCCAGCACCTCGGGCTGGAAGGAACATGGTCAATTCAAACTTGATCCACAAACCGAGCTGCGCAAACCGGCCGGTCGGGTTTGGACGCATCCGGTTGTCGCCAATGGTGTGCTGTATCTGCGCGACCAAGAATTGCTCTTTGCCTTCGACATCAAGGCCAACTAGAGCCCCCGTTCACCGGTTCGGGTGCTGTTCCCTGAATTGATAAGCCTTGGGTAGTTTGCAACCGGAGGCGAATTCGACGCAGTCGTCGCACGTGTAGAGGCGAATGCAATTCGGATCGTCCTCCAGCCGACGGGCCTTAAGGGTCTGGGCGGTGGCGTAGGCGGCCATGCCTCCCAGCGCCAAAAGGCGTACCCCGCCAGTGAAGAGGTCACGGCGTCTGGTTTTTGTTGGTTCGCCTTCTTTCATGGGTCAGGTTTGCTGCTTCGGGGTGAACGTTCGCACGGTCTTCCGGTAGGGGTCCAACGCCAGAACGTCTCCCTGCGGGTTGATAGTCACATCGAAACCGGCCCCGATGGTGCAGTCCTCGCAGGCTTTCCGTGCCAACTCCTTGTCTTCCACAAGCGTGTCCGGCCCTGCCACGGCACCAAGGAATTCTCCGTCACCGGTGAAGTGATTGATGCGGGCCAATCCTTTTTCACTGGTGATGAAGTCGCCGTCCGGGGTTAGGGTGAAATAGACCGGGTTGCAGCAACCACAGAACCGTCCGATCTTCATTCCCGGTTGACCCCACGCAGACTGGAACCGTCCATCAAGCGTGTAGGTTTCAATCTGGAGTCTGCCGGTGTCGGCCACGCGCAAACGGCCGTCTGGCGCGATGGCCAAGTCGAAATAAGGACTCGGCACGGCGAAGCCAGGATTGTTTTTTTCTGCATCTTTTTTTCCGAAGCGAAAACGCACCTCACCGGTTGACCTGTCGCAAACGATCACTTCGCGGTTGCCAGCATCGGCGAGGAAAATCGAGTCGCCCTGTGTTGCGATGGCGGTGAGGTAGGTTCGTTTGCCAAGCCGCGGTCCTTGTGATTTTTTACCGCCGGCGTGGTCGTAAATCTCGATCCGGTCGGACAGACCGACGAACAATTCATCCTCACCTGCCACATGAATGCAGTGTGTTGGTCGTTCAAGGGCGATTTCAGTTTCTACCGTCCCGCTCGCGCTAAAAAATTTCACTTTTTGGTCGCCGGCAACAAGCACGTGTCCGTTTGCGGTGGCCTCCAATCGCTTGACGCGATTCAAACCGGTCTCAAATTCACCTGCGGGCCGGTACTTTAGGATGGCCGGGTCGGTTTTTTCGAACTCACTGACATCGTACTCGAACCGATTCCCGTCCGAAACTGGAGTGGGTTTGCGGACCGCGTCCGGCCCTTGGAATTTGCGCGCCAGCCAGCCAAGGGCACCTCCTGCGCCGACCAAGCCGGCTCCGATAAACCCTCGTCGCCCCAGATGTTCCTTATTGGCCATAATTCGTAGACGCGGTTTTTATTCTTGTCTGCATGACCCTTTTTTGCAAGCATTTTCTTTCGACTGTAGCGCTTGATTAATAAGGTTTTTCGTGGGTTGTACAGTAGATTTTGGGCAAATTCGGTTTAGTTTTTAATTGACGACTCATTCTTGCAGGTCCGTTTTTGCATGATATCGTAACTTGTGAGCATGGGAGGAAGTATGGTGACTGGTGAGTGAGCGACAACTTAGTGCCGTGATGATTGGCTTGGTGGCTTGTATTGCCGCTGGGTTCCTCTTCGTTTTGTTCCGATCTCCCGCACCTGTGGCACCGCGCAAGCGTGTAACCGATGTTGCTGCCGAGCGAGCTGCCGGCACGATGGGAGGCGGCATTGCGGCGGAATCATCCAGCGCCAGGGTAGAGCAGGTGGATATCGAGGGTGAGTTCTTGGAGTTTGATGGTCAACCGGGGGAGACTGCCGGCGCTTGGCCGCACTTTCGGGGGGCTGACTTCAGCAATATTTGCAGCAACAGCATGGCGTTGGCGGAAAGTTGGGAGGAGGGCGGACCGCCATTGCTGTGGGACAAACCGATCGACTTGGGCGAGGGCCACAGCGGGGCTGTGGTCTGGAAGGGGCGCGTGTATGTGATGGATTATGACGAGGAGAAGCAAGGGGATGCGTTGCGTTGCTTCTCGATTGCTGACGGCCGCGAAATCTGGCGTCGCTGGTACAAGGCGCCGACCAAGCGCAATCACGGCGTTTCCCGAACGGTGCCGGCGGTGACTGAGCAGTACACTGTTACGATTGGGCCGCGGTGCCATGTGATGTGTGTGGATACGGAGACGGGAAGTTTCCAGTGGGGGATCGACATGGTGGCCGATCACGGCGCGGAGGTGCCGCTTTGGTACACGGGCCAGTGTCCTTTGATCGATGGGGAGACGGTTGTGTTGGCACCGGCGGGAAAGTCATTGATGCTAGGCGTGGATATCGCCACCGGGAACGTCATGTGGGAGACGTCAAACCCGGGCGATTGGAAGATGTCGCACGC
Organism: Dehalococcoidia bacterium; assembly: GCA_002730485.1. Next base: position 6,774 of record PCAH01000198.1, read on the forward strand.
CTCGGTGATGCCGATGACGTTGCTTGGAAAAAAAATGTACGTGTACTGTGCTTCAGGCGGGGTGGCGGGGATTTCGGCAGAGGAGGGTGCCGCGGGTGAACTGCTTTGGCAAAGCACGGTCTGGAATAACAAGGTCACATCTCCCTCGCCGTTGAAGGTGGATGACCAGCGCCTGTTCCTGACTGCCGGCAACGGGGCAGGCAGCATGATGCTGGAGTTGAAGGAGGCCAGCGGGGCGATTGCTGTTGAGGTTGCGTTTGAGCAGGATAAGACCAAGGGCTTTAGCTGTGAGCAGCAGACGCCGATCCTTTACGAGCAACACATTTTTGCTGTGCTGCCCAAGTCGGCCGGGGAACGGCGTGAGCAGTTTGCCTGCCTTAACACCGAGGGGGAAATTATCTGGACCAGTGGCAAGACAGCGCGTTACGGGCTGGGGCCGTTCCTAATGGCTGACAACAAGTTTTTTATCCTAAACGATAACGGGGAGTTGAGCATGATCAAGGCATCGCTGACCGGTTTTGAGCCACTTGCCCAGGCCCGGGTGCTCAACGGGCACGACGCCTGGGCGCCGATGGCCCTGGTCGATGGCAAGTTGCTTTTGAGGGATTCCAAGCAGATGATCTGTCTGGATATGCGAAAGGTGAGAACCAACTGATGTGAGAGGAGTATCATGGCTGAACTGAAAGGGCCGGACAAGTTGCCCCGGATTGCGTTCCTGCGTCAGGCCACGAGCCGAGTGGTGGCAGTAGGGCTTGGTTTGCTTGGCGGACTGCTAGCCTTTGGCTCGCGGCGGCAGAATACCGTTTGGCAGATCGATC
>PCAH01000088.1 GCA_002730485.1 Dehalococcoidia bacterium
CGTATGGCGGCGCGCACCTCATCCGGGTTGTCGTGGACGCAAACGGGCGCGTGGGCGATGAGGGGCGGCACCGGACGGCCTGCCTCTTTTGCACCTTTTTCCATCGCCGGCAGCGCCTCGTCCCGCAGGTAGACGCCGGGACAGATCCAGCTGATTGCGCCGTCAGCCACGGCTCCGCAGAGTTCAAAGGAGCCGGTTCTCAGGGCTGAGCCCATCACCTGCACGTCCAAGGGGCCAGCGATGCCGGCGGTTGCCGAGTAATGCTTGCCTTGGAAGTCGACGGCTCCGGTTTGCAGGATGTCCTTCAGGATCTGGATGTATTCCCGCAGGTGACCCAGGGGAGCACGGAAATCGATGCCCATAGACTCGATGGTCGGGCGGTGACTGGGGCCAACCCCCACCCGGAGACGGCCTGGCGCAAGTTGGGCCACCACCTGGGCCTGCTGAGCCACGACCAGCGGATGGCGTGGGTAGGTGGGGATGATGGACGTGCCCAACTTGATGCTGGTGGTAGCCGCCGCCGACGCTGCAAAACAGGTCAGGCTATCCAGGCTGGCCCCGCCGGTGGTCATCCATGCGGCGTGAACGCCCAGTTCCTCGGCCCGCGCGATATTTGCTTGCACTTCTGCAATGGTGCTGCCCCTTACGGCTGCACCAACCAATCTATCTGGCATTTTTGACCCTTTAATTTGGGATGTTTAGGCGTTGGGAAACAGGTGCGGGATCATGTTCTGGTAGGCCACATCGTTGGCCATTCCCATGACCAATCCGGCTCGGGCGTCTCGGAAATAACGCTCCAGGGGAAGTCTGCGGGCAAAGGCGGTACCGGTGAAGCAGGTCATGAGGTCCTGGGTGACCCGGACCGCGGCCTCGGAACAGTTGACCTTGGCCTGAAGATACGGCAGATCGTTGGTGCCGCGCTTCTGGTCGAACCAGAGGGCAGTGGAGAACATCAGCGTCCTTGCCGCCTCGATCTGGGTGGACATCTCAGCCATACGGCGCTGGTAGATGACGTTGTCTATCCGGCGTGCGCCGCTCCGGTACTCGCGGGGCATCTCTTCCAGGGCGATCTCGTAGGCCCCCGAGGCTATTCCAAGATAAGCGGCGGCGTAGGTGAGACCTAGCATCGGGCGGAGGAATTTGTCGGTGTCGGGATAGATGGTGTGTTCCGATCCCAGTAACCCTTCATCGGGGACGAATCCCGTGAATTTGACTGGTGAGCTGCTGTTACCCCTCATGCCAAGGCCATCCCATGGCTCTAAAATCTCCCAATCAACCTGGTCTTCCGCGAAGAACAATTTGGTGCCGCTCGTCTGAGGGGTGTCCTCGCCAACGCGAGTTCGAAACTCGAAATGGGTGACGTGTCCGGCGGAGGTCACATAGGCCTTGCGGATGCCGTCCAGTTGGTAGCCGCCTGGGACCTTGGTAACTGCGGAGACGGTGTTGACCGGTGTCCAGTCGTCGCCGGGGCCGGCCGACTCGCCACCGGCAGCGGCGGTGAATATCTCACCCTTGGCAATCGGTTCGACAAAGTGCTCCACCTGGTACGGTGTGGGGATCATGGAGATGATCTCCGCGCCTTCCAGGTGCATCTTGTAGCACATGGCGGTGGAAGGGCATTTCTTGGAGAGCTCTTCCACGATCACGCAGGTGGTGACCATGTCCTCGCCCAGACCGCCGTGCTCCTTGGGAACACGCAGGCCCCAGAGCCCTTCTTTTCTGAGGGCTTCCAGTGAATCGGTTGGGAATTGCCCCAGGCGGTCCGTCTCATCCGCTCGGTGGGCCAGTTCTCGCGCGGCGATGTCACGGGACCGCTCCTGCCAATCTAGTTGGTGCTTGGTTAACGGGAAATAGGACATGATGCTCCTGAATCTTTGGTTCCAGAACGACTTGGCCGGAACCGGCGTATGTTTGAAGATTTACTGCAACTACCGGCAAATACGGACTTATATTACAGCTAGGGAGCCCCGGAGGTAAGCATTGGGGTAAGCAGATAGATGCCACCATCCTGGGAAAGGGCGTAAATCTCGCCGTCGCCGTCTTCTCCGAAAGAGGTGATATTGAGACCGGAATCAACCAGCGAGGAATCTCCGACAGCCTCCTCGCCTTCGAACTTAAACCCTCGCACCTGGCCGGAGCAGTAGTCACCGTACAGGTAGGTGCCCACTAGGGAGGGAATTGCCGAACCACGGTAGACATAACCACCAATCACCGAGCAGCCCCTGCTGGAGCTGTACTCAATCACCGGAAGAATCGTTCCCGACGGGTCACACTCAGGTCGGGGAGAGTAGCAATGGCTTCCTTCAAGAATGTTCCAGCCGTAGTTTCCGCCTTTCTCAATGAGGTTAACCTCTTCGAAACTATTCTGGCCCACGTCTCTAGTCCACAGGTCGCCGTTCTGCCGGTCAAAAGAGAAACGCCAAAGTATATTCTTCAATCTGTAAGCCCAGACCTCCCCTTTGGCGCTCCTGGAGCCAACAAAGGGATTATCCGGAGGTACGTCGTACCCTTCTGCGCTTGAAACATCGATTCGTAGTATGGACTCCAGCAAGGTGGCACTGTTTTGTCCATTGCCGTTGGGGTCTCCGCCCGACCCTCCATCGCCCAGAGAGATGTACAACATACCGTCCGGGCCAAAGGCTAATTGCCCGCCGTTATGGTTTTGGAACGGCTGCGGTATTTCCAGGTCTGTCTTTTCGGATTCTGGGTCCGCCGCTCTTTGGTCATTCTGACTGGTCACTGTGAACCTAGATAAAACGGAACGGCGCGGGTTGGCGGCTGAGTAGTAAACAAACAGATGTCCATTGGCTTGGAAACTGGGACTGAAAGCCAGCCCCAAAAGCCCTTCCTCGTTTCCTGCGTCGTTCACCTGGCTGCGTATGTCCAGGAACACGGTTCCTTGCGGCGCTTCAGCATCTCCGGCAATAGAAATGATCCGGCCCGACTGCTCAGTCACGAAGATTCGGTTGCCTTCTTGCATCAGATTCGTCAGGCGACTGAACTTCACTTCACCAAATACTTCCTGCAGTTTCAGAACCGGTAGTTTGATTTGAATTGTTGGCTCAGGATTAGGTTCTGGCTGGCTCCCTGGCATTGTAGGTTCAAGGGTGGCAGTCGGAGCAACAGTTGAGGCGGGTGTAGCCTCGACAATGGAAGTAGCTTCAAGAATCGGTGAGGTAGCAGACGTTGGGGAACTTCCATCATTACAAGCGATGGCAAAAATCGCTGCAATGATGCCAAATATCATGGTTCGATGAACTTTACGGTAACGGCAGGACATGGCCCTTATTTTACCCGGGATGGGGGACTGGCTTAAGATTGGGGTAGCTGCTTCGCAGAGGGAACGATGACTGCAACTGAACACTGGAACGAAATGGTCCGCGCCGAGCATGCACAGTCGGACAGCATGCGAAAAGAAGACCCGCCCGCCGACTCATGGAGCAACTTTGCCCAGCAGTTTCGGGCTGACCCCAGACGCACCGACGACCCGCTGGTGAACCATCTGAGGCAGTTGGTGACTTCAGATCAGGTGGTGCTGGACGTGGGAGCGGGCGGAGGGCGGCTGGCTTTGCCGATGGCCTTGGAAGCCGAGAAAGTGATTGCCGTTGAACCGTCTCCCAGCATGTGCCGCGTCCTTCGGGAGGTGGCCGCCGAGTTCGATGTTCGGAATGTTGAAGTTGTTGAAGCCGATTGGCTAGAGGCTGAAGTACCCGAGGCTGACCTGGCGGTCTGCTGCCACGTTTTGTATGTCATCCGCAACATCGAGTCCTTTGTTAGAAAGCTGGAAAAGTATGCCAAGCGAGTGTTGGTTGTGGTGTATCAATCGCCGCCCCAGTCGCAGATATACCCCCTTTGGGAGCCAGTGCACGGCGTGCCGCGTCTGCCGCTGCCCAGCCTCCCAGAGTTTCTGGAAGTCCTTAGTCAGTTGGGAGTGAAACCGGAGATTGAAATCGTCCACACCGAAAGGGTTCGGGGCTTCGAGAGTATGGAGGTTGCCAAGGAGCAGATCGCCCGGCGGCTGTATGTGACACCCGACACGCCGGAGATGAAACGACTGGAAGCGTTACTGCCCCAGGTTCTGGAGGAAGAAGATGGCGGTTTCGTGATCAAGGGTGCGGTGAACCTGGAGCCCCGTGTGGTTTCTTGGTAGCCTAAGTCCTAGCCAAACTATTAACCGGCCGAGCTAGGTTGCTGGGCTTCCCGGCTGGTTGGGTTCTTGATCATCACCACCGATGCCCCCATCCCAACGATCGCGCCAATCATGGCCAAGCCAAACGACCAGGCCATGCCAAAGTGGTCGGCGATCAGGCCACCAACGGTTGGCGACAGGGCGTTCCCCAGGCCAGCTCCCACAGACATCAGCCCAAACGCTGCCGCCGAGAATTGCACCGCCACATAATCCGAGGAACAGGCGGCACAGATCGTGTAGGCAGCTCTGAGAGTGAAGCCAATCAACAATGCAGCGATGATGAAGCTGATAATCCCCGGGAATAAAGCCATCAGGGCAAACGCGATGGCCTGCAGGACGTAGGAATAAAAGAAAGCCTGACCCCGGTTGACCCGGTCGGACAGAGTCCCCCAGAAAGTGCCGCTGGTTGTGCTGAACACGCCAATGAGGACAACCAGTTGGCCGACGGTTCCGAGACTGATTCCGTTCTCCTGGGATAGATAGACTCCAAAGAAGGCGTTGAACACTCCTTGGGACCATCCCGTATTGAAGGCAAGAAAGGTTGCCAACCAAATCATGGGGCTTTTGTAGGCGGCCATAGGCCAGGCACCCCGTGCGGGTGAGCTGGGCCTGTTGCCAGCGGCGGTTCGAGGTGGTTCAGCAGATTGCGCCGGTTCGCGCAGAAGTATCAGGGCGGCGACGCCGATTCCCAGAGCCAGCGCCCCAAAGACAAACCAGCTATGCCGCCAACCGTCGGCCGCATCATTTCCTACCAGCCAGGGCACCAACACCCCAGCGAAGATGAAGGCGAAACTGCCACCCATCGATGCCAATCCAGCCGCCAGTCCCCGGTCACTAGTCCGGAACCAACGGACTAGAAGACCCATCATTGGGACCAAGGCCATTCCAGTTCCGATGCCCATCAGACCAGCGGACAGCAGGACCCACATGTAGCTGTGGGACAAGCCCAGCATGATCATGGACCCGCCCGACCCGATGGAGCCGATGCCGATGATGAACCGGCTGCCGTAGCGAGGCGCCAGCGTGCCCGATATGAAGGTGCTGCAGATGCGCACCAGATTGGCCACGGTGATGACCAGACCCGCCTTGGTGTGGGAGAGGCCCAGGTCTACTTCCATGGACGGTAGGGTGAGGCTGTGGGCGAATTGGGTGAATCCAGCGCCCCAGTTGACGGCAACGCCCACCAGCAGCATCACGCCGGTGTAGGTGAACAACCAGTCTGGAGTAAAACGAGGCCGGGGAAATCTCATGCTAAAGGGACGCCGACTTGGTTAAGCCCGTGCAGGCGGTTTTTGTACTGGTCATTTCTCAGGGATTTCGAGTTCAGGGAAATTAGACGGGTTATCGCAGTGGCCGGAAGAATTTGCGGATGTCCTCCACCAAGTTTACCGGTTCTTCCAGGGCGGCAAAATGCCCACCGGCAGGCATGTCGGTCCAGTGCTGGACGTTGTAGGAACGCTCGGCCCACTCCCTGAGCGGCACCGTATTCTCACCGGGGAAGGACGCAATACCGCAGGGCACTTCGATCCGCTCACCCTGTTTCAAGTCCCAGGGCTTCCGGTGGGTCTCGTAGTAGAGCTTGGTTGAAGATCCGATGGACTGGGTGACCCAGTAGATGGTCACGGTCGTGAGCAGCTCATCCTTGGTGAACCGCGATTCCACATCCCCACCGCAGTCGCTCCACGTGCGGTATTTCTCCACGATCCAAGCTGCCAGGCCTGCTGGTGAGTCGTTCAACCCATAGGACAGGGTTTGCGGTTTGGTGCCCTGGATGTGGGCGTAACCACCCTCAGAGGCCTGCCAGTCATTCCGGTGCTGGATGATGCCTTTCTCTGCCTCGGACGATTCCCTGGAGCCCGGGCCGAGATACGGCGTTGGCCGGGTGGTCGAAGTGGAATGGATGCCGATCACCTTGTCCGGGTGAGAGAAGCCCAATTTGGCGGTGACGCTTGCGCCCCAGTCACCACCCTGGGCTCCAAACCGCTGGTAGCCAAGGTTCTCCGACATCAGCTTGGCCCAGAGGTCGCCCACGCTGAGGACGTCCAGTCCGCGTTCGGTCGTATGGTCGGAGAACCCGTATCCAGGCATGGATGGGACGATTACGTCAAAGGCGTCTGCCGGGTCACCGCCGTGGCTGGCAGGATCGCTCAGGAACGGGATGATCTTATGCATCTCGAAGAACGTTCCGGGCCAGCCGTGGGTGACCACCAAGGGCATGGGGTTTGGCCCCTTGCCCTTCTCATGGATGAAATGGATGCCCAAGCCGTCAACGTCGGTCTTGAAATGGGAAAACGAATTGATCAGCTTTTCCTGGGCGCGCCAATCAAACTTGGTGCGCCAGTACTCCACCAATTCCTTGATGTAATCAAGGTTGCTTCCGTAGTCCCAACCGGTGCCGGGTAGTTCATCCGGCCACCGGGTGCGCTCTAACCTGGCCCTCAAATCATCAAGGACCGAGTCTGAAACATCTATTTTGAACGGTTCAACCGCCATATTGACCTCTAGTTGATCAGGCTGAGTCCAGTTAGATGGGCAGCACCAGCTCGGTGCGGTTGGCGGGTAGCTCAGAGTCAAATGAGTTGACCGCGACGGCGATAAGGGCATAGTTGCCCATGACTAAGGACAGCTCTATCAGGCCCTGCTTGCCGAACACCTCGAAGGCCGATTGGTAGGCGCCGCGGCTCACCCTTTTTGTGCGGTAGAACTCCTGAACGTAGTTGATCAGCGCCGCTTCGTCGGCAGCCAGCGCGGGAAGCTCCTTGCGGTCTCGGATGGCGTCCACCACGGCGTCGGGGACCCCTGCGGCACGGGCGGACGCCGCGTGGGCGTTCCAGACGTACATGCAGTCATTCTCGCGGGCCGTGACCAACATTGTGAGCTCCAGGGTCTTGTCGGACAGAGATGAGTCGTTGCGGAGGTATTGGTTCAGGGCCGTGACCGCTTGTTGGGCCTTGGGCACGTGCCAGAATATTGATCCGGGTCCGACCAACGGCACCGAGCCTGCGCCGGCAAGAAGCTCGTCAAATTCGGCAGTCTGGTCACTGGGAACGGTCTCTCGTGTTGCGGCTGGAATTCTACCCATGTCAGTCTCCTAAAACCTGCAGGTTGGTGCTCTGAATCTCAGAGGGAAAGCGAGCGTGGAAATCCTATTTCAAAATGATGGGGAAAGGCACGCGCCACAACGGTACGCGCCACGTTTTGGGTTGTCAATCAGACGGGGAGGGCGTAGTTCTAGCACCAGGTTCGCCGGCGTTGCTGGGCAGGAGGATCCCGGCGATCAAGAGCGCCCATGACGCAACTGCGCAAACGGCCAAACCGGGGAAGAAAGAGCCCGTGATATCTCTCAGAGCTCCCACCAAGATTGGCGACACAAACATGGCAAACCCGCTGAAAGTGAGTAGTGAACCCCAGACCACGGCCACCCTTTCTGGCGTCATGCCAGTCATTTGCATAGGCAGTGTGAGTAATGTGGGCACATACAGCCACGAGCCGATGCCCAACAGGACCACCGCCGGGTAGATCAGACCAAGCCCAGGCAGCAAGAACGCTCCCAAACCTCCCACACCGGCGAATAGACCGGAGGCGATGAAAAGGCTTCTGGGCGAAGTGGCGCGGAGCGCAATCGCCCCTCCCGCCAACACGGCAAAGACACCAACAAAGGGCAGTATCCCGGTTATGAACCCCCCTTGGGATAGGGATATGCCGCGGTCCTCGTTGTAAAAGGTGGGCAGCCAGCCGGTGAAGGCCGTGTATTGGACCAGAATCCCGGCATCTGCGGCCAGCAGCAACACCACCGAGCGGTTCCGCAAGATGCTTCCGACCTCTCTGAGTGAGATTCCCCTGCCGGTCATGGGTGTTCCCCCTGTGGTACGTCCCAGCAGAGTCCAAGCCAGTAGGCCAAAGACTCCAGGCAGGGCATATATGGTCAATGCCATCTGCCAGTCCATCTCGGTGGCCAATGGGGCGGCAGTGCCAACGGATAGAGCGATGCCCAGGCTCACTGCCGCCGTGGTGAAAGCGTTCATCATAGTTACTTCTTTGGGGTGGAACCACTGCATCAACAAAGGCCCTGTCCCGGTGAGGATGAAGGCGAATCCCAGACCGATGGCAGACCGGAGCAGCAGCAATGTGATGAAATTGGGCGCAAATCCAGAGAGTGAAACCAGGGCTATGGCAGCCCAGCCGATGATGAAAGCACGGCGCAGACCGATTCTGGCGATCAGAATTCCGCTGGGCAGCCCCATGGCCGCCGCCACCAGCAGAGGTAAGGCGACCAACAACCCGGCGGTCGCCCGATTGATTTCGTAGTCGTCTATCGCCATGGTCAGCAGTGGAGAAACGGCAAAGACGTTCAGTCCCACACTCAGATGCCCAGCCAGGACCAAGATCGCCATTACAAACCTGTACCTGCTGTAAGCAGACACGGGTTTGTTGGGTATGTTTGGTGATGGGTTGGCCATTGTTGGAGCTTACGACTAACGAAACAGGCGACCGTCTAAAGTGAGGTCTTCTGGAACATCAGTCAGTGGCACAATCAATTCCGGACCCTGGTTACGGACCGAGTTCACAGTTTCAGCCACCGGGTGTGAAGTCAGAAATTCTTCAGGTGCCGGAATAAGCAGGGGTTCCAGATTTGTCGGCTCTTCAGTCAGTGGATCCAGCCAGAGAGCCTGGGTTTCGTCGGACAAAATGACGGGCATCCGGTTGTGCAGTGGCTCGATCATAGCGTTGGCTGCGGTCGTAAGAATAGTACACGACTTGATCACCTGACCCTCTGGGGAGTTCCAAGTCTCCCACAATCCGGCGAATGCCATGGGCTCGCCACTGCTGGGATAGAAATAGGTCGGTAATCTTCGGTTGCTCTCTTTCTTCCATTCGTAGAAACCGTTGGCCAAGACCAAGCAGCGTCGTTTTCTGAAAGCAACCATGAATGCTGGCTTGGTGGCCGCGATCTCTCCCACTGCGTTGATCATGCGAGCCCCAACCTTAAGGTCTTTGGCCCAGAAGGGCACCAATCCCCAGCGCATCAGTTCCCCGCGCTTCTGGCCGTCGTTTGTGACCGTCAGCACCGATTGGGTGGGTGCGATGTTATAGCGGGGCTCATGGTCGAAAAACTCGGCTCCAGGTTTGTCGGAGGCCGTGTATTCAGACAAGAACCCGAACCGCCCTTGAAGGTCGTCCAAGTTGGATGTGAGGGTGAATCGGCCGCACATAGTACCAAGCCTACCAAGTCCGTTTGACGTTTGATGGATACATCATCGCACGTCTAAAAAAATAATAATCTGGCTACTCTAGGGAATCAACAGAGGTTCTGAAGGCAGTCATTGCCGAGCTTAGACTGCCGCTAAATGGTCCTGATGGTCCGGGTTTTTGGCCTACCCAGGCCATTAATCGGACGATTAGGAGTGGGTAATTGAGTCCAGTGGAACTTAAGCAAAACAAGGGTTAGTGTGAGAATTGGGTATGAATGACCTCCCTATTAGGGTTACATAACGAAACGAGAAGTTGAAAACTGTCTGGTGATCCACCAAAGCTGAGTCCGTCCCCTAGGGTCTGGTCAATTGCAGTGATCACTTTTGGAAGACCACCGTACTAAGAATGGCGGGAAAAGATACGGCGGTCAGCTAACTGAACCCGTATGGTAAACGATGAACATTCCACATCTGCCACATAGACGGACCGGCGAGCTATTCTCATGGCCGAGTCTCCGCCGGCCCGGTTTCTCCCTTCGCCGGGGCTTCTCTTTGTCCACCAAGCTGACGTTGTTGGTGGTGATACCCCTGGCTCTCACATTGGCCGTTACGCTGCCCCTGACGGTAACTGGATTGAACCAGCTGGCATCTGTCACCAGCACAGAGAGATTGGAAGATGAGATTCTCCTGGTTGACGAGCATCTAAAGCTCTTTGGGGATGATCTTGAAAGAACGGCAGAGGATATGTCGGAAGATGAGGTTCTTCTTGAAGCCGTAAAGAACTCAGATTCTTTGACTGTGAGGTCTGTGTTGCACGAGTCAAGGATGCGCTACACATTGCAGCATCTGGAAGTCGTCAATCAGAACGGTCTAAATCTGGGGCATGAACATGAGAGTGGCATCGAGGTAGACCAAGCAGAACTCAACGAACTAAAGGCTCTGGGTATGTCTGAATTACAGACAACCAAGACGGTCCAGACTCCCGCCGGTTGGTTCCTGGTTTCCGTTCGTCCGCTCAAGGAAGAATCAAATTTCATCGGGTCGATCGCGGTTGGTAAGTTGATCGATTCCGATGCGCTAGCAGCGATGAATTTCGGCCGCAGCGATCCAATCCTGGCCTTGCTGAACAACGATGACGGTGCAGCATCTGTTTCGTATCAATCAAGTGATCCCTCCACCCATTTCCCGATAATCCCCGATCATGAATATACTGAGGCCGCTCGTAATGGCAGTGTAGTCATAGGGACGGCAACGATCGATGGCAACAAACTGAAGACAGCCTATGTGCCCGTTGGATTGGGTAACGGGTCACGGAGCGTTTTCTTGGTCTCGTTGACCAAATCGCCGGTGGTGGGTCTTCGGGACAGTCTCATCGCAAATCACGTGATGGTGACCGCGGCGCTGTCGTTGTTGGTGTTGGGGGTAGGTTATATGGTTACCCGGGCCATCACCCGCAAGCTCCTGCGCATCAGAGACGGCGCAGTTGAGATCGGAAACGGCAACCTGTCATTCCGTATCGAAGAGAACACGCACGATGAGATGGGCACCCTGGCCCACGAGTTCAACCAGATGTCTGATCGGCTGAAAGAGAAGAATAATCAGCTGGAGCAGGCCAACCGTGACCTTGAAGATCGGGTCGTGGAACGAACAAAGGAATTACAGCAGGCCAACGTCCAATTATTGGAGGCGCAGGCTCAGCTGGTTCGAACGGAGAAGTTTGGGCGCTGGGAGAGTTGTCTGCCGGTGTAGCCCACGATCTACGAAATCCGCTGGGAGCCATAAGAAATGGCATCTACTTCTTAAAACAACGTCTAACCAAGTCGGGCCGGATTGACGGGGAACCCAAGGTACACGAATACATCCAGGTGATGGATGAACGGATAACCCAGTGCGACAAGATCATTGAGAACCTGATCTCATTCACCCGGATAGCGCTGCCATCTTATGAGGCAGTAAATCTGGGAGAAGTGATGAAGACGACCCTCGACGGGATATCTATCCCAGACAACGTGAATGTAATCAACAGGGTTGGAAAGATGCCGTTGAAGGTTCAAGCTGATTCGGTCCAGCTGGGCCGGGTATTTACCACCCTGGTCGTCAACGCAAATGAGGCGATGATCAATGGTGGAGAACTGACCCTAACTGCCGTGATCTTGGGTCAAGACGCCGAAGTTACCTTCGCAGACTCGGGTCCTGGGATGGGGCCAGAAGAACTGGAACTGGAAAAGATATTTGAACCGCTGTACACCACTAAGATTCAGGGCACTGGGCTGGGTCTGGCCGTCTGCCAGCAGGTGCTTGCCAAGCATAACGGTTGGATGAGCGTGCATAGCAAGCCAGGGGTTGGCACCACCTTCACCGTACGGTTGCCTCTCATCACAAAAGAAGCTCTTTCTGCATAACCGGACTCCTCGGGCGGCATGAGACTCCTAGCCTATAACCTCTTTGAACTGCTGAATGGCATCGATATGGTCCTGAGGCGAGCTTAAGCCAGCCCTCATGGTATTTATTGACACGTGTGTCGCCCCCATCTCCTGCCAGGCATTTGCCTGCGCCTGCCAGATCTCAGGGTTACCGTCCGTCAGGTTAATCCTAGGCTCCATTCCCATGCTTGAGCTGTCTCGCCCTGCCTCGCTGAGGAAGGTCTGCAATCTTTCCACAGTGGCCTTGGCGTCGTCTCCGGGCTGCATCTGAGGGAACCATCCATCGGCAAGGCGTGCCACACGGCGCAGCACCCGGTCGGTGGGTACTGGATTGGCCCTGGCGCCAGCTCCCATCCAGATGGGAATGGGACGCTGTACCGGCTGGGGGGTCACGCCTGCATGGTCAACCTTATGGTACTTGCCGTCGAACCCGACTACTTCCTTGGTCCAGAACTCACGCAGAAGGGGAATCTGCTCTGCGTAGCGGCTGCCACGATTGCTGAACTCCTGGTTCAGGGCCTCGTACTCCACGTGGTTCCAACCCACGCCAACTCCCAGTCGTAGTCGACCGCCGGTGAGCAGGTCGACTTCTGCCGCCTGCTTGGCCACCAGGGCGGTCTGGCGTTGGCTGAGGATCAATACCGCTGTGACCAACTCCAATGTGGTGGTCACTCCAGCCAGGTAGCCAAAGAGCACAAATGGCTCATGGAACATGGATTCGGCGGTATAGCTGCCTTCCCAATTGGCGTAGTGGCTGGTATCGGCTCCCAGCACATGGTCGTAGGCCATCATGTGGGCATAACCCAAGGCCTCCACGGCCTGTACGTAGTCACGGACTGCCACCGGATCGGCGCCGATCTCGGTTTGTGGGAACACAACCCCTGTTTTCATGTGAAGTCTCCGGATGACAGGATGATGCTTAAGCCTTGGCCTTTTCTTTGGCCCGGAAATGCGGGATGACATGCTCCCCGAACATGGTCAGGGTGTTCATCACCTCTTCATGCTTCTGTGGACCGATGGCCGATAGCAGGAACACCTGCTCCACGCCCATGGCCTCGTAGCTCTCGAAGAACTCGATGCATTGCTCTGGGGTGCCTACGCAGAAAGAGGTGCCCTTCTTGACCGTCTCACTGGGTGTGGCCTCTCCCGGATGAGGGCCGGCGGCCAAATTCATGTCCCGTTCGTAATACCCTTGGTAATCGGGGGGAATAGTTGCGGGGTCGACTCCCTGCCACACCAGGCGGGCACGTTCCCGTTGCTGTTCCATGTACCAGCCAATAAGTTCGGTGGCGCGGCCATCGATCACTTTGGGGTCTTCGTGGCAGAAACCGGCTGTCATCAGGGCGTTGTGGCTGTTAGGCGCAACCCCGCTGGGAGCGGCTGACTTGAGGGCCTTTTGGTACAGCTCTAAAACTTCGCCCACCTTCTCAGGGCCGCCCTCGCTGCCGACCAGAGCGCCCAGGCCAAGCTCGGCGGCGGTTCGGGTGGTGCTTTCGCTGGAACAGGCTGACCAGAGCGGCGGATGGGGCTTCTGTATGGGCTTGGGAAGCACCTCACGCGGTGGTACCTGGTAGTACTTGCCCTCGTGGGAGAAAGTTTCTTCCGTCCACATCCTGGGCAGCACCTGGGCAAACTCCTCCCACATGCCGCGGGTGTCTTCGAGTTTGGCACCGTATGGGGTCAGCTGGTAGGGGTATCCGGTGCGGCCCAGGCCGACGTCCACCCGGCCATTGCTCAGGATGTCCAAGGTGGCCATGCGGGCTGCGGTGTGCAGGGGGTGATGTATGGGTGCCAGGACAACGCCCACACCCAATCGGATCTTCTTGGTGCGTTGGCTCACTGCAGCCAGGGTCAGGTCGGGGGCGCTATTGTGAGACCATACCGGCCTGAAATGGTGCTCTGAGAACCAAACACTGTCGTAGCCCATCTCCTCGGCGTAGGCTATCTGGTCCAGGGCCTCCCAGATTCGTTTGGCTTCGCTCTGCTCGTCCCACGGTTTTGGGACCTGTATCTGATAGAACAGTCCAAATTTCATGTAATCCTCTTTGTGGCCACACGCAGAATTTCCGAAAATATGGAGGCGGGTTGTGGCAATAAAATTTCTTCCATCCAGCAGAGGCCATTATAAAGAGTGCGGCTATACCGTCAATGCCACTCTTGACCGGTTACCGGTGAGCGGGGGACACTCAAAGATTAGACGCGGTGAGATTCTTGATTAAATCATCTAGTTGGCGCACCCTAGTTTTAAACCGGTAAAGACGCCGCATCAACTTGACGGCCGGAGAATGTTTAACAGATGGCCTCCATGAAATTTGGTGAAAGGGTCGGGAGAGAAGGTGTGCTGCGGCCCGGAGCCTCGGGATTGATATTTGACGCGGCCAGGGAGCGAATCCTTCTCACCCGAAGGGAAGATAACAATCGCTGGTGCCTTCCCGGCGGAGGGATGGACCCTGGTGAGAGTGCTGCCGAGGCCTGCGAGCGGGAGCTGCTTGAAGAGACGGGCCTGGAGGTGCGGGTGACCAAGCTCATTGGCGTCTACACCACTCCTGACCTGCTGATGGAATACCCGGACGGCAACCGGATTCAGCCGGTGGCATTCAGTTTTGAGGCCGAGATCACCGGCGGCGAATTGGGCTTGAGCGATGAGGTCACCGAGTTTGGTTGGTACACACTGGCTGAGATCGAGGACATGGACATATTGGAACACCACATCCCTCGGATTCAAGACGCCGTAGCAAACCGACCGGAAGCGTTCTACAGTTAAGGTCATGGTCAAGTTGGCTGGGCTAGCTCTCAG
>PCAH01000089.1 GCA_002730485.1 Dehalococcoidia bacterium
TGGGCCACGGCCCGCCGGGGTTCAGTGGAGCGGTAGCCCCTCTGTTCCAGGGTTTCCAATAATTGTTCTGCCAGGGCGTTTACCCGTTTGCGCATTCAATCCCTGTGGTTGCCAGTATCGTTTACGGGTCGTTAATGAGACTAAGTATCTCTTTGCGACTATAAATGACTCTATCACAGGGATGTAGGGCAGTCAATTTCAGGGGACGGTTACGCGAGAAGAGAGGCTATTCTAGGTGCCAGGTGTCACCGGCGGGAGGCCAGGGATTGTCATCGACCAGGACTTCCGATAACTGGGTGAAGGCGCCTTTCATACCGGCGGGGTGAAGCCAGATACTGTTGAAGCCCAGGTTCACGTAATTGGAGGTCACCCGTGATGATGTATACCGGGCTTCCTGTCCCTTGAGGTAGTCGTCCATCTTGAGTGAGTTTTCTATCTCGTAGATCGTCAGGTAGATTCCCTCTCCGTAACGTTCCAGGAACCTGGCGGATGGAACATCGTCGCCAGTGGGCTGGGCCAGTTCGATGAAGGTGTCTTTCCCGGCCAACGGGAGAATTGCTATCTCTAGGTCTGTGAAACTCACGTGGAATCGCTTGGTGGCCTTGATGCCAAACATCTCTTCCCAGCGTTTCACCGCGTCGTCCAGATCTCGGACCAGTACTGCCATCTGCCGTATCTGCTTGGTCAAAGGTTTGTGGGACAGAGTCTGCCAGTCCGGTCCTGCTGCGTGCCGCGGGTTGCTTGGGCTGGTGACTTCGATGATCTCCAAGAACGCACCGTTGGTTGAAGAAGGGTGGATGAACGCATGCCGGTAATCGCCGGAGGCCGGTTCTTCTGACAGCCGAACACCAAGGGACTTCAAATGGGGGATCAACCGGTCGTAGTCGCTGGTCTCAAAGATCAGCATGTAGGGGGCTTCGCCGCGCCGTTCCAAGTAACGGCCAGCAGAGGAATCAGCGGTGGTGGGCTGGAGAAGTTCAATGAAAGTGCCGTTGCCAGCCGGAAGAACGGCATTCTTGAGACCGTAATTGCTGAGGTCCTCGGAGTGGCAGGTCTCCATCCCCAAATGCTTTCGGTAGAGCTCTTGACCCTCTTCCAAGTCCTTGACCAAGAATGCCACTTGCCGCAACCTATCAAGCATTTTTCGACCTACTTAGTCTTTTGTAATGCCTACTTTGGAAAAGGGTATATAAAACCGAAACGCGGCTGTGCCGCATGCCTAGCGGGATTGGAGGGTTACTATTGCCTTGCCGCCCACGTAGCGCTCGCCTTCGGTGCCGGTCATTAGGATGTCGCACTCGGCCAGGTTTTTGCCGTCCTCTTCTCGGATGTCAGTGATGGTGGCGGCCAGGGTTAGGGCGCGGTTATGGGGCACCGGCTGGCGAAATACCAGGTCAAGGTCCTTGATGGAGCCGGGGCCGCCCCAGTCAGTGAGCAGTTGGGCCATCATCGCCATGGTCATGATGCCGGGGACGATGGGGCCGCCCTTCATGCCGGACTTGGCAGCCGTTTCGGCGTCGGTGAATCGGTTGGGACCGGGTGTTCCCCAGACTTCGCAGAAATTGGACACCTCGTCGTCGGTGGCAATCTTCTCGATGGGTCCAATCTCGTCACCCAGTTCTATTTCATCGTAGTAGGGCAAAATTCCCCCAGTTGGTTATCAGTGGATTGTAATGTTGGTCTGGCGGCTGGAAGGCGACTAGGCCGGTCACTCTCGTCGGGCGAAAGATTCTTGGACCTCAGCCACGACATCGCCATGTTGGTTGGAGAAAGTGGTCTCCCAGACAACGAAGACCATGGTGCCGGAGCGTCCGGTCTTGGCGTAGACATCTTTCAAATGGGAAGAGGCCGTCAGCTGGTCGCCTGCGTACACCGGAGCCTTGGGTTCCACCCGCTGTCCCGCGTGCATTGAAGTCTCGCCAAACTGCACCTTAACGTCCGGAAGTTTAACCTGGCGGACCAGGATGCAACACAGTGTCGGCGGTGCGATCCGGCCCTTATATCCGGCTGCTATGGCACCCTCGTCGGAAACAAAAGCGGCTCCCGATTCGTTGGTGCTCTGGTTGGCCCGGTCGATGGTATCGTTGCTGATCTCGAAGGGACCGGCTTTGTGTTCTACCCCGTAGAGCGACCGGTCATATTCGATTTCCATTGCCATGGTGTATCTCCTTAGCTATGACGGGAAACTAAAAACGTGTTCTATGCGGGAGAGGCCCCCTCGAGGGTGTCGTTTAGCCAAACTGGATGAAAATCTTTACTGAGGAGTGCGTCTACAACGTCACCCTCTTTCTTGATTGTCGCGTTGAAGTTGGTCATGCAGGTGGCGATATGGCTGGTCAGATGGGCGTCACTGCCACCGATGCCCAGTAGGCTGTGGCTCTCACACAGTTCGTCGGCCCGCTCGTTCTCGCCAGGTCGGCTGCCGCCGTTGAAGCGTTCCACTATCGAGACATCTTCAAAGGTCTCGCCCTGGGAGATGTAGTCGGTGAGGCCGATTCCGAAGCGTCCTGGGTGGGCCGGCAGGGCGAAGGCGTCATACTGGCGGGCTGCCTTCATAAGTTCCCTGGAATCCATCCGGGTATCGCCGAAATCTATGGCTTCGGTCAGGGGTTTGGTGACGCCGTAGACCAGGAAGTGGCCGTATCTGGTGTCCAGCTCAGAGCCTTTCAGGATCAGCACATTGTACTGGCTGGCCAGGTCTGAGTAGTCTTTGTCGAAGTCGAACTTACGGTGCTCTGTGAGCACGATGCCGTCGACGGTGTGTCCCCGTTTACGCAGCACTTGAATCCATTTTACGTACTGTTCAACCGTGGCACGGGAGTCGTCGGACGACACGGAATGGCTGTGCATGTCCAGGTACAAGGTGTGGAGTTCCCCTGTTCTGAGAGTTGCCCGCGCCGATCGGTTGCCTGAGCCGGTCACTGAAGCGATGACGCACAATGGCGAATCAACTGGCGGGCGAGAGTCTTGGCTCAATCATAATAGTTGCCGCTGGATTCATCAACCATTTGACGGTCGGAGCCGGGGCTCTGATAGGAGAGCGCCGGTGTGGGTGGAGGGGTTCTGCAGACCTGTAAGCCGGGTTCTGTATCCTCCCCGCAAGGGAAGGACGGTGACCATCTATCTAGCCCAACCGCCAGCCGTGAAGCCAGCGGAAGTCCGCCATTGGCGGAGCGACGTTACCGCCGCAGTCAAGCAGCCAACCCGGGGACTGGCCGGGCGCGTAAGTCCCCCTATTTGGCCTTGCTCCAGGTGGGGTTTAGCCGCCGTTGCGTCACCGCAAACGGCCGGACGCTCTTACCGTCCGATTTCACCCTTACCCTTCCATTGCTGGAAGGACGGTATGTTTCTGTGCCACTTTCCGTTCCCGATTTAGATCGGGACCTGGGAGTTACCCAGCACCCTGCCCAGAGGAGCCCGGACTTTCCTCCCTCCTTCCACAGGGGAAGAACGGCGGTCACCCGGTCTGCATGACCCTCCGATTGGACTCTAGCATAGGCATATTTAGGGGTCAATCTGAACATGATTAGGGCATTGATCACGGGGCAACAAAAATAAAAGATGGCCGGTATATACCGGCCATCTTGCGTTCTATGATTAGAGCTGCCTGGCAGACACTAGCTCAGAAAGAGCATCCTGCCGCAGCTGCTACAGAGGACTGTCTGTCTTCCGCTGCGCACTCGCTGCTGTTGGTGTGTCGGTAGTGACATCTTGCAACCCTGGCAAAGGCCCCGATGCACTTTGGCCACTGCCAAACCACCCTTGGACTTTCTAAGCAGTTCGTATTGTTGGAGTGAGACCGGATCAAGTCCTTCGGTCAATTTGGTCCGTTGTACTCCGATGTCTTCTCGTTCTGCGACCAATCCCTTGAGTGATTCTTGCAACTCGGTCTGCCTGACCTCCCAAGCGGCCCGGGCTTCGTCGAGCTTGTCTTCCAATTCACTTTTCTTGAACTGGGCAACAGCCACTTTCTCGGCGATGCTGTCCAGAGCAGCTTCGTGCTGTTCAATCAGCTTGAGCACGTTGGAATGCTCATGCTCCAGGCTTTCCAGGTCTCTGGGGTTGGTTACCTCCCCTCCGTAAAGTTGTGAGTTGAGTGTTTCAGAACGTTCTTTCTGAGTCTCCGCCTCTAGTTTGGTTGCCCGCTGCTGCAACTCTGATTCCTGAAGTAGTTCGGAGTCCCGTTGCAGCGCTGATTCCAAATCCCCAATTCCGTCGCTGTTGTTAAGTTCGTCTTGAGTCTTCGTCTGATCATTCTGGACACGGTCCAGGATGATGTCCAATTCTTGAAGTGCAAACATCTGCCTAACGGTAGTCATTCACGCCATCCTTGAAAGTTTTCCATGGGTTCCCGCCGTCCAGTTCCCACCGTCACATCTTTTCAGATTCTAGAAACGGAACGGCTTGTTGTCAAATTTTTTGGGTCATCTTTGGACTATCCAGAGCGGCTAGTCGCCAATCCGTTTGGGTTGCTCTTGGCTTAGCCCGGTCGAGAAAAACGGCACAAAATTCCTGGGTTGAGGCTGCCATTCTCGTTACCTCGCCCCTTGTTTAATGGCCCAGGTAAACGACATAATCTGTGGCGAAAGATTCTAGGATGACGGGTGGCCAAATCGTGACAGCAAGATGAGAGTCCTCCACTTATCTGACCTACATATCGGGGTAGAAAACTACGGACGCGTAGACCCTGAGACCGGACTTTCCACTCGGTTGGGAGACTTTCTTTATTCCCTGGATCAGGTCGTGGAATTTTCATTGTCCGAGGGTGTCGACTTGGTCCTGCTGGCGGGCGATGCGTACAAAGGACGGGATCCAACTCAGACCCACCAACGGGAATTTGCCAAGAGGTTGAACCGGCTCTCCCAAGCCGGAATCCCCACATTCTTGTTGGTTGGCAACCATGACCTTCCCGCGGCGTCGAGCAGGGCAACTGCGGTGGACATCTTCCCCACTCTGGAAGTGGCCAACGTTCATGTGGGAAATAACCTGGAAACGTACACGGTAAACACGCCTTCAGGCCCCATCCAAGTATTGGCCGTGCCGTGGCCTAGGCGAAGCGCCATTCTCAGCCGCGAAGACTCACGGGGAATGTCCATCGAACAGGTGCGACAGGCCTTGGAAGAAAGGCTGACCGACGGTATAGGACTGAAAGCCAACGAACTAGACCCCAGCATACCGGCCATCATCACCGCCCACGTGACGGTTAATGGGGCCACAGTTGGGACTGAACGGTCTATGATGCTGGGACAGGATCACGTCCTGTTGGTCAGCGCCCTGACCCCTCCCCAGGTGGAGTACGTGGCGTTGGGCCATATCCACAAACACCAGATTCTTCGTCCGGAACCGCCTATGGTGGTTTATTCTGGAAGTCTGCAAAGAGTCGATTTTAGTGAAGAAGGCGACGAAAAAGGTTTTTGCGTGATTGACCTGGATCAGGGCGCTCCACAGGGCCACCGGATGACTAATTTTGAGTTTCATAAGCTGGACGCCAGGAGTTTTGTCACCGTGGACGTGTCTGTGGACTCTTTGGATGTTGACCCGACCGCATCTGTCATCCGGGCCATAAGGCGTAAGGAAATCGCTGATTCAGTGGTGCGGGTCCGCATAACCCTTACGGCGGAATCCGACGCCCATCTGCGGGAAAACGAAATCAGAGATGCATTGGAACAGGCCCATTTCATTGCCTCTATCTCGCGAGAGATCGAGGGTGCGAGAAGGACCCGGATCTCGCCAACAGAGGGCGAAGATCTACAGCCGATGCAGGCCCTTGGCCTCTACCTGGATAGCAGAAACATCGAGGGCGAGCGGCGAGACAAGATCATGCGGAAGGCTGAGGAATTGATCGAACAGGATTCGGCTGAGCCGGAAGAGGCCGCCTAAGTTTCAGCAACCCTGGATTCCCTGGAAACGAGTTTATCTAGACCAGTTTGCGGGCCAGAGAATGACTGCCGTCCACCAGGTCTTTGAACACTTCCTGGACGGTCAGTATCTCTGATATGAGCCCCGCTCCAGCCCCGGTGTAGGCAACTCCGGAATCGAAGTCTCCATCCAAGAAAGCAGCCCTGGTGCGGTCAATCCCCAGTTCCTGCTCCCAGGCTGTTGAATCGTCGCCCGTTTCCAAGCCGGACTCTTTCATCTGAATGGCGACGCCCTGCTTGAGAATGCGGGTTGGCCATTTGTCGCCACCAACAACAATGGTGCCGCTGTCGATGGCCGCAATCATGGCTGTCTTGTAGCTCTGGTGAGATATGCATTCCTTGGTTGCCACGAACCTAGAACCCATCTGCACACCCATGGCGCCGAGGGCGGTTGCTGCCACATAACCCCTAGAGTCAACAATTCCGCCAGAGGCAATCACTGGGATGGCAATCGACCCCACCACCTGTGGGACCAAAACCATGGTGGATACCTTGTCTGAGCCGCGTAATCCGCCGCCTTCGAACCCCTCTGCGATCACCATGTCCACTCCTTGGGCTTCCGCACCGCGGGCCTGCCGGACGGTGGATATCTGGTGAATCACGGTCATGTTGTGCTCCTTCAACGTACCGGTATAAAGAGCAGGGCTGCCGCCGTAGGTGATGGCGATGGTGATGCCCTCCTGGGCGGAGGCCTCGATTAACTGCTCGATCTGAGGGTGGGCAAGATAGAACGACACGCCAAAAGGCTTGGTGGTCAACCGTTGGACGCGACGAATGACGGCGTGCAGGTCCGCAATCGGGTCACCGCCCTCCTCGACACCTGCGGTTGGGTGCAAAACCCCCAGTCCACCGGCATCGGAGACGGCCGCAACCAACTCCGGGTTAGACACCCAGGGTAGTCCCGCTTGTAATACCGGATATGCAATCCCTAGTGCGGTGCTAACCGGGGTGCGTTTCATCTAATAAATACCTACTTATCAATCCCACTTACAGTTTTGGGTTGTGGGCAATCTTGGGTCGTTGATCGACGGATTCAAAGGTGGCTGTCTGAGTGGTCCAGGGAAAAGGCGCATATTCCCGCCATATTACCTGTTGATATCAGACCAGGCTTGAAGTGTGACCGATTGTAGGGCCACGCCTAGGTCGTGTCAACCGATTTCGGACGCAGGACTCGCCGCATTCCGTCGAGATTAGACAAGATCATTCTGGTTAGATAATTCCGTATTCCCAAAGTGGATTTCGCAAATCACCCGTACAATCCACTGCGGTTAGCATTAGTCATTCTGAGTTCTCATAATTTGGCCCATGAAAAAATATTTATTGCCCTGGTTATTGGTATTTCTATATTAGCTGTCATGGCCTGCGGCGGTTCGCCGAATCCCGCGCCTACGACTGCGCCAACGGCAACCCCGGCACCCACGAACACACCGGCTCCGACTGAGACCCCGGTGCCCCCGCCAACGGCCGCCGAGGTTGCCGCCGCTTCCCTCAGTGAAGCCGTCTCGGCGTGTTTATCGGCGTGTTTAGAAGAGGAACTGGGATCTGAGGGAGCCCAGGCCGCATTGTCAAATTTGGTGACAAAGACTGCGGAACAAGAAGCCGCACTCAGCAAATGCCTGCTGGAAGCGTCTTTGGGAGACACCCAATCTGCTCTGAGCGGGGTCCTTGCCTGTCTCACCGAGGAATTGGGCGAAGAGGTCGCGCGGGTTGTGGAATCGAGATTGATTTCCCTTATGCCGGAGGAGACCGAGATACTGGGTGCTTGTGTCCTATCAGCTTCTATGGCAACTACGACGACAACGACAAGCGATCCAATAGTCGCCTGTCTTGAAGAGGACCTGACTGCAGACCTGGCCCGCGCGGTTGCGTCGGGTGGGATTCCGCTAACCGATGAACAGCAATCTTTGTTGGGCAAACGCGTGCTGACGACCAGCTTGAGCAGTAGCACTTCGGCCTCCCTGTCAGAGAGCGTGGTTGCTTGTCTGGAGGCTTCCCTTGGAGCCGCGTCCGCTGCTGAGGTTGCTTCCGGCAGTGAGGATTTGACCGACGACCGGCAAGCTGCATTGGGAGGCTGTCTCCTCGGCTCGACCACCACTGAAACAACTACTTCCACCAGTACGGTGTCTGCGGGAGTTCTGGCCTGTTTGACCGCGGAACTGGGTGAAGACGTTGCCCAAGTGGTGGCTTCTGCCGTTCTTCCCCTGAGCGCTGAGGAGGAACAGATCCTCGGCAACTGTGTCGTGATGGACGCCCTAGGTCTAACTCCCTAATCACATTAAAAGCAATCCAGCATAAATCCAGACGCAAAATAGGCCCAAGACTGATTCAGTCTTGGGCCTATTTTTTTGATTACCTAACTAGGGTTGGCTGATGGAACGAAAACCTACCTGAGGCAGGCTGCCGCGATCATTTGTTTTTCCTCTTCCGTGAGGGACTGAACGCTCTCGGGGATGTAACCAAAGGTCTCTACAGCGCACCGGACCAGGGCTTCATTGTCCTGTCCGGGGTTGCCGCCTTGACCACGGTCCCCCCGTGGGTCCCCGCCTCCGTTCTGTGGGTCTCCACGCTGCTCGTCACGCCTCGAGTCACCCTGCGGCATTTCTTCAAGGAAGCATTCCCGTGCGACCAGCATCTTCTCCTCATTGCTGAGGGAATCGGGTCCGGCGGGCATGTAGCCAAGCACCTCCACTAAACACTCGGCCAGGTCATCTTCGATTCCGACGTCTTCACCGACGTCGTCGATGAAGTCTTCACCAAAGCACTGCTCGCTGACCATCGCCTTTTCGGCATCGGTCATCTCCTCTGGGTTGGACGGCAGGTAGCCCAGAAGGTCTGTGATACAGGCCACGGCATTGTTGCCAAGGTCATCAGCGTTGCTCAGATCCATGTCAAAGCATTCTCGGCCAACCTGGGACTTCTGATCGTAAGTCAGGTCTTCTGGATGCTCCGGCAGGAAGCCCAAGATGTCGATGATGCACTGGTTTGTAGCTTCATCCATCTCTCCCCTACCGTTGTGGTCACCCCCAGGGCCCCGGTCGTTGGCGAAGCAGGCTTCACCCAACATGGCCATTTGCTCTTGTGAGAGTTCTTCCGGTCCGGAAGGCATGAAACCAAGTACGTCGATGATACATTGCGTGGTTTCGTCATCCGGTGGAGGTCCACGGTGCTCATCGGCGAAGCAGGTCCGGCCAAGGTCCATGCGCTGCTGGTCGGTGAGGTCTTCCGGACGCTCGGGGAGGAAGCCCAAAACGTCGATCACACACTGGATCTCTTCGTCGGTGAGGTCTCCCGGACCACCGTCACCCTGACCGCCGAAACATTCTTGGCCGATCAAGACGTGCTGTTCATGAGAAAGGTCTTCCGGACGCTCGGGCAGGAAACCGAGGACTTCAGTGATGCACTGCAGCGCCTCTTCATCTGGGCCGTCCCCTTGGCCGGGGCCGCGCGGACCACCCTCTTGGCGGTGACTGCCGAGGCAGGCCTCGCCGATCATGATCATCTGCTCTTGGGTTATCTCATCCTTGCTTTCGGGCATGAAACCTAACGTGTCCAAGATGCACTGGGCGGTTTCTTCATCCAATTCCCCGCCTTCAGATGGCGGAGGGCCTTGCCGCTGTTGGTTGTGCCCGAAGCACTCCTGACTCAGAGCAATTTTCTGCTCTTCCGTCAGGTCTTCCGGCCCTTCCGGCATATAGCCGATGACCCGGATAATGCACTCTTCGGTCTCAGGGTCGATATCTGCGCCCTGTTGGTCTCCCTGATCGCCTTGACCTCCCTGGCTGGGCTGGTCTGACTGGCCACCCTGCGGGTTCCGTTGGGCGCTCTGTTTCTTCCGCTGGCCTGGGTTGGCGCATTCATGGCCGACCAATTGCAGTTGCTCAGGGGAGAGTTCAGACATATCTGCTGGCAGGAAACCAACGGTGTCGATAACACATTGTTTCAACGCTACAGAAGCAGCCTTTTCCGATTCTGACTCGCGGCTGCATGGTTCTTTGATCAGTTGTTTTGTTCGTCGGTCAGGTCGCTCTGTCTGTCGGGCGCGAAGCCGATGACCGAGATGACGCACTGCTTGTTGTCATCAAAGAAAGCCTCTTCTTCATGTTCGTCGGCTGATGCGGTGGACAGTGAAGCTGCCCACACCAGCATCAGGGCGACCCCTAGAAGAAATACGGCGGACATTGGCTTCCTGACTTTCGCCATGAGAGCCGATCCAGTCCCGACCGTAGTCCGATTCATATGGTGTAAACCCGTTGATCCGCTTCTGGTGCCTGCGATTCAACAGTTTGGTAATTTAATCTTTTAAAAATGTATCTGGATTTCCCCTTAATAGCTATGACACCGGTCACATCGGATTCAAAATCCAGATATCTAGTATCTGGAACGACCGTTTTGCACTTTTCGTGTCCGCTTTGTTCTAGGGCAAATGCATATGCCCAGGTTTGCCGTCAAGATGATAATATTGGCCCAGAAATAGACGCGACTTAAGAGTAATATGGCCTGATTTGGAGACGCCCTCATGTTGACCAGAGAAGACAACGAAACCCTAACTCGTACCGACCACGGCACTCCCATGGGCGAGGTGATGCGGCGTTACTGGCTGCCAGCCCTGCTGGCCATTGAACTCCCCGAACCTGATTGTCCGCCGGTGAGGGTGAAGCTCTTGGGTGAGCAATTGGTGGCCTTTCGTGACACCCAGGGACGCGTCGGTCTGCTCAGTGATTTTTGCCCCCACCGTTTGACCTCGATGTTCTTCGGTCGCAATGAAGAAGGCGGGCTGCGCTGCGTCTACCACGGTTGGAAGTTCGATGTGGCCGGTAATTGCATGGACATGATGAATGAACCGCCGGAAAGCGACTATCCCAGCAAGATCAAAACCACTTCATACCCGGTGGTAGAGATGGGTGACGTTATCTGGACATATATGGGCCTAGAGGAAAAACGACCGCCCGAGCCAAAGTTCGAGTGGACCCAGGTTCCGGAGAGCCACCGGTTGGTGACAAAAGTATGGCAGGAGTGCAACTGGCTGCAGGCACTGGAAGGGGGCATCGATACCGCCCACGCCCCGATCCTTCACCGCCGCATCAGTGAGACCACCACCCGGCCCGGAATCTCCATCAACACCAACCTGGTCAAGGGAGAACCGCCCCGGCTGGAGGTTGACCGGACTGACTACGGGTACCGCTACGCTGGCATCAGAGACATTGGAGACAAGGGGAATCTGATCCGTGGCTACCACTATGTTATGCCGTTCCACCAACTGCGCCCCCTTCAGTTTGGCCTGCAGGGTCAGGAACCGAGACAGCTTATCGCCGGACACGTTTGGGTGCCCATGGACGATGAGAACTGCATGATCTACAACTGGGTTTACAACTATGGTGGCAACCCCCTGACGGATGCCGACCGTGAGGAGGAGGTCCAACTGGGCCGTGGCCCGGGCGAGATGCTCCCCGACTTCCGGACCAAACGTAATAAGTCCAACGACTGGATGATCGACCGAGAGGTTCAGAAGCACGAGACCTTTACTGGCATCGAGGGCATCAATACCCAGGACCAGGCCATTCAAGAGAGTATGGGCCCCATAGTGGACCGCACCAAAGAAAACCTGGCCGCCAGCGATATGGCCATCGTCATAGCCCGGCGCATGCTCATCAGCGCGGCCGGAACGGTGGCTGACGGTGGAGACCCTCCTGGAACCGGCGAATCCTATTACAACGTGAGAGCCATCGACGGCATCTTGCCCAAGGACTCAGATTGGAAAGACGCCCTGGAAGACCAGATGTATCCCCACTAGGCCTTTCCCTGTTCAACTAGAGAGAAATCATGAAAGCAGCCGTCCTATATGAAAAATTCCAACCCCTGGTCATTGAAAGCCTAGAGTTGGAAGGGCCCAAAGAGCACGAGGTCTTGGTAAAACTGACCGCCAGCGGTGTTTGCCACAGCGACCTGCACTACATGAAGGGAGACCGGGAACACCCCATGCCAGTGGTGTTGGGCCATGAAGGTGCCGGAGTTGTCGAAGAGATCGGACCTGGTGTTACCTACGCCCAGCCCGGCGACCATGTTGTGCTGTCCTTCGTGCCCACCTGCGGACAATGCTCTTATTGCGTGAGAGGACGGCAGAACCTCTGTGAGGCCCGCTATCAACTGCGGGGAAAGATGCTGGACGGGACCACTCGCCTCCGTAACGGCAGCCAGGAAGTCCACCACTTCAACGGGTTATCCACTTTTGGCGAGTACGCCGTGGTTCCAGAAGATAGCCTGGTGAAGATACGGGAAGACGCCCCGCTGGACCGGGTAGCACTGATCGGCTGCGGTGTGCCCACCGGAGTGGGTGCAGTGATCAACACGGCCAAAGTGAAACCCGGCAGCAGCGTGGTGGTGATTGGTGCCGGTGGGGTTGGGTTGAACGTGGTGCAGGGCGCAGTCCTGGCTGGCGCCGAGTCGATAATCGCAGTGGACATCTACGGTAACAAGTTGGAGAACGCTCTGGAATTTGGCGCCACCCACATGGTGGACGCATCCGGTGAAGATGTGGTTGAAAGAGTGCGCGATATCACCCGAGGCGAGATGGCTGATTACGCCTTTGAGGTGATCGGCTCCACCGATGCCATCAATCAGGCATTGGCCACCACCAAGCGAGGCGGCACCACCGTGGTAGTCGGGGTAACCCCGACCGGGGCAGAACTGACCATCGACCCAGACTTCTTGCACCTTGACCGGGTGTTGATGGGCTGCACCTACGGTTCCTGCTACCCCAGGGCTGACATGCCCATGCTGATAGACCTGTACATGGCCCGCAGGCTGAAACTGGACGAACTGATCAGCGCCACGCTGAAACTTGAAGACATAAACTCAGCCTTTGAAGCCCTAGATCAAGGGGAAGTGGCCCGAACGATAATCCGGTACTAGCGTGGACCAGCCTCTACGGCTGGCCGAGTACTTCCGCAATCAACGACTTCAGCAGCTCCACACTGGGAAGCGGCCCCGGAGGGCCGTCTGGACCCTGCTGGCCCCTTTCCCCTGGTCTGCCATCCGGGCCTTGCGGGCCGGGTTTTTCCCGCCTGGCACGGCTGATATCTAGTTCTGATATCAGATTGTTGATTTCAGCGGTCGACGGCAAGCTGCCAGACGGGCCGACCGATCCCATCGGGCCGTTTGGTCCGGCATTACCCGAGGGCCCTAATGCCCCAGGTGGCGGAAATCTTCCAGGCCAAAATTCCTCTATGGTCATTCGGATCAAGGCTAGTACGTCGTCCCTGTCAGGGGGAGGCCCATCAGCCCCTGGAGGTCCTGCGGGCCCTTGAACTGAATTCCCTGGTATACCAGCCACCGGTGATGAAGACGATGCTACATCCAAGATCAGTGCGCGCAACGCGCTCGGACTGATTCAAGGACCAGCGGGACCGGCTGGGCCTTCAAAACCCGGAAGGCCGTCCATTCCAGGAGATCCGTCCGGTCCTATGTCCGAAAGGGCTCCATCGGGAATCGGCTCCGACCCGTCGATCGTCTCTTGTATAAGTGCGATCAGGTCAGCTTCAGTGAGAGACGGACCCCTTCGGCCGGCAGGTCCGGTTGCTCCTCTTTCTCCAGCGGGCCCAACCGGACCTGCCGGGCCAGGCGAAACGCTGGAATTCGCCAGGGCGCTGGCAATCAAAATGCGTGCTTCATCGACCGAGGCGGCTGGTCCTTCCGGTCCTGGACCGCCAGGCAAGCCACGGCCACCTACCGAGCCCTTTCCGCCTTGCGGTCCGTAGACGATCTCTTGGTCGCCATCCCTTTGGTCAGCTGTGTCTGCACCGGAAGATTCGTTCCCAGGAGATCCGTTCAATGAATTCGATGAACCAGAAGATGAACCTGCGGAATTGTTCTCAACGCCTGAGGTTTGGTCGATCAATTCGCAGCCAAGCATCAAGAATGAGAGGAGCAAGAAGAATGTAATGCTTGCAAAAGGGCGAGAA
>PCAH01000090.1 GCA_002730485.1 Dehalococcoidia bacterium
CCTGTTGCCTGGTTGCTATGTCCAGCAGGTCTCGGGTCGGCGCCAGCGCGCGGGACCGTTCGGCTCCCACCACGGTATGGGTGTGGCTGACCAACTGCTCGCGGACCTTGTCGAACTCCAGCAGCCGGCCGGCAAAATCAAAGCCGCCCAGGTCATTGTTCCATCTACGTGGAGCCGGCCTGGTGTCAGACTGCGGAGAATTATCCATTTCCAGTTCAGCGTCGCTCAATATCTACCAATCCAAACCCCAAACCCGGCTTTCGTGAATGGTGCTGCCCAGGTCAAAAAGCGTATCGCGCTTGGGGTCGCGTATGTTTAATCTTCTCTTGAGAATGATGTCTTTGTATTCGTCCAATCG
The DNA here is from genome assembly GCA_002730485.1 of Dehalococcoidia bacterium. Next base: position 359 of record PCAH01000090.1, read on the forward strand.
CGGACAGACCTTCAGAAAGCCGTTGAGGGTGAATTTTTCCCCACCCAGGACCACGTGGTCCAGTTCACTGGCCACAGGCTCGAATTGGGCGCGTATGGACTCACAGACCTTAACGTAGAGTCGCCGCATCTGCCCTTCCCTGATGCGGGTGTAACGGAGTTGAGAGGTGCCGCCGGCATGGTGCTTGCCCTTCACGTAGCGGGAATCGGTCTTGGAGCTTTCCAGGTCCGCACCCCGGTAGACTGCCACAGAGTAACGACCCAGCCGAACCAGGACCACACCAATAGTCCGTTCCGCGTCCAATAATTCACCGAGGGGTTCATCGTTCCAAGTGTCATACAGGCCGCTCTCAGGCACCGGAAAGGGCGGCGCGATGATCAACGTCCGGTCGCCAGCTCTGAGCCCCACCAGCCCGCATCCGTTGTCCTCGGGTGCGCCGTCCAGCCGTGCGATCCGTTCCTTCCACTCGGCAGACCCGGCAGTTTCGCCCGGCCGCAGGTAGATGGACGAACTAATCTCGCCCTCGTGGGGCATGCGCACATTCAGCAGATTACGCAGCCGTTCCTTGGTGAGCCAGTCTCCGTTCAGACTGGCTGCAGGCGTGGCTGTTCTGTTTCTAGCATTGGTCATTTAGATTGATGAAAATTGTACCACTGCCGCATCTTTCGCCGGAGGCGTGTCGGGCATAGAATGGCCTCACCATTCAAGAGCCGCAGAAAACAAGCCAACGGGAGATAACAATGGCGACAGACAAGAACTTAACGTTGCTCCAGCGTCGGGACCTGGTGCTGGAACGGCTGGATGAATCGCACAAGGCACTCCACGCCTCCTTGGAAGGAATGGACCCAGATGATGCATTTCTTGGCTCCAGGTATTCGGTCTGGGAGGTTTTGAGACACCTGGATTCCGAGAACTATGTGGACCGACTTGAGAAGATCGCATCCGGCGAGATTGAGATGCTGGAACCGTTTTCCGCCCGAGCTGACAGGCTCAAGAAAGACATAGCCCATCTGGATGCGACCCACCAGCGGTTCCGCGCAATGGTTGCTGGCCTGACTGAAGAGAGGATGGCCCAGCAGGCTATCCCATACAACCGCGAAAATAACTTTCCTGGGCTGACGTTGCTGGAATTGGTGGAACGTTCATCCGGACACGAAGCCACTCACGCTGCTCAGATAGTGGAGACCCGCAAATACGTGACCGCTTTTGGCGCCAAGGAACGGGCTGTCACATTCATCGTCCTTGACCCAACCAATCCCTCCCAGGTGGGTGAGTCAACCATCGGATTGCTGAAATACGCCGACAACGTAGCAGGCACTACCGCGGCCCTTGATGCAGTACGGAATTTCGTCAGTGGGGTTGAACAACCTCTGAACGGAGAGAACAACATTGAGATCATTTCCCGTATGGGTCGGGACGCTAGAGCTGGAGTATGGAACGTAGTCTGCACCATTGGCAGCCCTTCCGAGTTGCACCAGGAACTCTTGCGCCTGGCTGAAGAACACTGCGACAAAGTGGTCATCATGCAGGTCAGCTAGTAAAGGTTGTTTGCCGCGGCAAATCAGTTTTGCTACACTGTCGCGGTACTTCAAACCCGTCTTTGATTGAGCCTGGCTTGTACTCATATAAGACCTGGCAGGGTGCGCAGTATGCAACCAACCCCAGATAGGAGCCGCCATGATTTACGAAGTGCGTACCTATACCCTGAAACCCGGCAGCGTGGGCACCTTTGAAGAGAATTTTGCCGCCGCCCTGCCCCACCGTGAGAAGTACTCCAAATTGGGAGCCTTCTGGCACACCGAGATCGGTCCGTTGAACCAGGTTATCCACGTGTGGCCCTACGAGAGCGTAGAAGAGCGCAACATCATCCGAGAGGAGGCTGGCAAAGACCCCAACTGGCCGCCGAAGAACGACCCAGACATGTACGTGAGCATGAACTCGGAGATATTCATCCCCGCACCGTTCATGCGGCCTCTTGGCGGAGACCAGGCCCTGGGCGCGCTCTACGAGATGCGCTCCTACACCTACAAGGTCGGCAGCATCAACAAGGTCATCGACATCTGGGCCGACGCTGTTCCCGCCCGTGAGGAATTCTCCCCGCTGGTCGCCGCCATGCATACCGACACCGGCGGACTGAACAAGTGGGTCCACATCTGGGCTTACGACGACCTGGACCAGCGGAAGAATGTCCGCGCTGAAGCCAGTAAGACCGCTACCTGGCCCCCGCCCACCCGTGAGTTCTTGGTGAGCCAGGAAAACAAGATCATGATCCCTTCGTCTTTCTCCCCAATGCACTAAGCCGCACAGCGGCGTTTTGTCTGGAGCGGCACAGCCGCGTTTCGTTTGGACAAGCGTTCTAACAATTCGTGATTGGTCTTCCAAAAACCGCAACAGGGAGGCTCTGCCAAGAGACATGGGCAGAGCCTCTTTTATCTTTGTGGTATGTTTCAGGGGGGTAACCCCGTAGGCGCGGGTTTATAACCCGCCCACGGTATCGACAAGTCATTCCCAACCAAAAGAGCCAAAGACAACGACCAGAACGATTAGCCAATAAGGCACGGGGCCTACCCGGAGCAGTGCGGGTTGGAAACCCGCCCCTACGACGGATCCATCAAGCCAAGACATTGAAACAGCCGCGCAAAGATCATCCATGAACGACATTGACGAACAATTAGAGGAACTGGTCACAGCCAACCGGATCTTGGCACGTGAGGATGTGGTTGACGCCTTTGGTCATGTGAGCATCCGACACCCAGAGCATCCGGATCGGTACATCCTTTCCCAGTCGCGCGCGCCGGACCTGGTGGATGTTTCAGACCTGATGGAATACACCCTGGAAGGCGACCCCATCGACCAACGGGGCCGCACCATGTATTCGGAGCGGCCCATCCACGGCGGCATCTACGAGGCCCGGGACGATGTTTTGGCGGTTGTGCACAACCATTCCCTGACGGTGGTGCCATTCACCGTTACAGACACGCCCCTCCGTCCCATATTCCACCTTGCAGCCCTGATCGGCCCAGACCTGCCGGTTTGGGACATCCGCAACAATTTTCAGGACACCAGCATGTTGGTCACTACCATGGAACAAGGTCGGGATTTGGCCCAATGCCTGGGTGACCGGAGGGTTGCCCTCATGCGGGGTCACGGCTGTGTGGTTGCCGGTAAGTCCATCCGCGAAGTCGTCATGGCCTCCATCTACTTGCAGGTCAACGCAGGGCTGCTGTTGGAATCCCTGCGCCTGGGTGATGTTAAATACCTGTCACCGGGCGAGATCGAACTCATGTCGGAAGGTCAGATGCGCCCCACCGCCCAGGACCGGGCCTGGGAGTATTGGGCCAACCGGGCCGGCCGAGGCAAGGAAGCCTAAGGAAGACGAATGATACCCGAACCTGGACCAGAGATCGTTGAAGAATTAAAGGCCGTGAACCAACGGTTCTATGACGCCTTTTCCGACCTGGATATTTCCGTCATGGACAACGTCTGGGAGGACTCAGCCAGAGTCGTCTGCGTGCACCCTGGATGGACGCCGTTGATCGGCTGGGAAGCCGTGCGCATGAGCTGGGACCGCATCTTCCAGAACGCCAACCTGATGCAGTTCCAGGTCCGTTACCTGAACATAGTCGTCCAGGGTGAATTCGGCAGCGTCACCTGTGTCGAGGGCATCACCAGCGTCGTTGCGGGAACCGCCTCCAATTTCAGCACCTTTGCCACCAACGTCTTCGTCCGGCGCGAAGACGGCTGGCGCATGATCGCCCACCACGCCTCCCAGTCGGCCTAGACAGGCAGGGTTTCTTTCAGCATCCCCCGCCACGCCGTGCTTCCTCTGCTTGCAATCCGCCAGGCCTTGACCGTCAAGCCCAGCTTCTCACCTGATAAGATATACTGCGTCGCCCCATGACCGGTCAGGTCTCAAATCCGAGGCTGGGTATGCCTGATTATGGGCACTTTGAAACGGTCTGTTTGTGGCGGCACAGAAACCAATAAGGACACCAATCATGGCTTCAGAATCCCCGTCGATGACAAAGACGGAAAGAAACCTTTGGTCGGCCATCGTCTCCGAGGCTTTGGCCCACTTGAAATACAACGCCTACGCCCATAGAGCACTGGAAGAAGGCCACCCAGAGGTCGCTCAGGTCTTCCAGGAAGTGGCCGGAGCGGAGACCATCCACGGCATGAACCACCTGCGGGTTTCAGGCGCGCTGGAGACCACAGCGGTCAATCTGCGGACAGTCACTGAGGGCGAGTCCAAAGAATACAGCACCATGTATCCCAAGATGATCCAGGACGCCTTGGATGAAGGCCGCCAGGATGCGGCAGACTCGTTTGCTTTGGCCATGGACCGGGAACGCCACCACCTGGAGGTGTTCACCAACGCCCTTGAATTGTTGGAAGCCAAGACAGCAGCCATCGCAGCAGCGGACGTCCAACCGGTCGCGCCCCCACCCTCGGCACCGGAAGCGGCCCCTGGCAGCGCGTTGACCATTGAGACCGATGGCATGACCATGGCTGATTACGTGAGCGCAGCAACGGAGATCGACCGCGAACGCTGGCGTGTAGCCCGCATGGGACGCCTGCGGGAAGTGGTGTTTGGCGCTCAGGATGGGCTGTTAAGCACAGTGGCATTGGTAACCGGTGTTGCGGTGGCGGTGGAGAACCAGGCTACCGTACTTGTCGCGGGCCTCGCTGCCGCACTACCTGGGATGCTATCCATGGCAACCGGAGCATTCTTGGGTTCCAGGGCCGAACAGGATGTCCAGAGGGCTGAGATCGAGCGAGAAGCACAAGAACTTGAAGAGAATCCCGCCGAGGAATTGGCAGAGTTGGTAGTGCTTTACCAGCGGGAAGGCAAGACCTATCAGGAAGCCAGGCACCTGGCTGACGAAATCTCCCAGGACAAGGAATTGTGGCTGCGCACCCTGGTGGAGAAAGAACTCGGCATCAGCCCTGACGATACAACCAATCCCATGAAAGACGCCCTGACAATGGGGATCGCCTTCATTCTGGGGGCCATCGTGCCCATATTGCCCCATTTCTTCATGGAAGGCGGGCTGGCCATCACCATTTCCATCGCCGCGGCTTTGACCGGTCTGTTCATACTGGGCGTGGGTAAAGGCCGGTTGGTTCAGCGATCGCCGATCCTGCAGGGAATGGAGATATTGGTCATTGGAGCAATATCTGCTGGAGTCGGGTTCGGGTTAGGCGATTTGATCCCCAGGCTCATCCACATCGGGTAAAGCCTTAGGCTGAAATAACTAGCCGTTCACCCTTGATAGCAGGCCACGGGCGGCGGTGATGAAGTCCACCGGATTATCGCCCTGCACTAGATGGCCGGCGTTGGAGATGGTCTCTGTGGTGCAATCAAACATGACCTCGCCCATCTTGGCCAGGGTCTCCTCGGCAAAGATGTCGCTCCGGTCTCCGCGCAGCACCAGAGATGGACAGTCGACTGCCTGAACACACTCCCAGAGCTTCTCCGTGGGCCAGTTGGGGTCACCGCCGCTGCGGCCTCGGTTCTTGGTGGCCGGGTCCCACTTCCAGGACCATTTCCCATCTGCGGTCTGGCGAATACTGTATTTCAGCGCGCCCAAGACCTGCTCTTCGGTCCGTCCAGTGTATTCCTGAATCCGATCAGCGAATTCTTGGAAGCTGTTCAGGTCGTTGGGAAGTTCGCGGAAGTTGCGGATTCTGTCCTGGCCTCGCCGCTGGGTTTCAGGGCCGGTATCGACGATGGTCAGGGACCGCAGGGTCTTTGGGTGCCTGGAAGCCCAAATGAAGCTGTTGCGTCCGCCCATGGAGTGGCCCATGAGGTTGAAGTCGTCCAGCCCCAGGCCCTCGATCACTCCGTCCATATCGGCCTGCATGGAATCCAAGGAGTAGTTGCCATCGTCCGCCCAGTCGGTGTCACCGTGACCCCGCTGATCGACGGCAATGACATGGTAGTCCGGGGATAGGTTCAGACTTATGAAATCCCAGCTGTGGGCCTGCTGGGAAACACCGTGGAACATGACCAGTGTAGGCTTGGAGGAATCACCCCACTCAAGGTAGTGAAAATTCAAACCGTTGGCATTGACCGTCCGGTCTACCGGTTCATTCTCGGCAGTAAAGGGCACTCCCATCTTACGTGCTGCCTGGTGCAAGGAAAGCCCAAGTGAATGAGACGCCATATTTGTTCCTCCGGTCAAAGTCCAAAACCATGATAAACCGAGTGTCAAGATTTGTGGTCTCGGCACGCCTGCGAGGGTCGAAAATTGGGCCTTGAACCAGTCTGGCATTCACTTTCCAGGTGGCTAATGTTATTATTAGACGGTTGCACTTCGTCATTTAACGCAACAAAACCATGTGAAGTATCTCCCCCAGGGATTGCCATTGGCGTCCCGGGTTCTCGAAGTACAAATAGACCGGAGACCATCGTCCCATGACCACGAACGCAGTACAGATAGAACTAGACCCCAGAGAACTGATGGGCAAAAAGGTTGGGCGCTTGCGCCGGGCCGGTATTGTGCCTGTGCACCTCTACGGACCAGGCATGGAACCCCGTTCCCTGCAATGCCAGTCCTCCACCCTGATACGGACGCTGGCCACAGCCGGCGGTGCCACACCCATCCACATCACCATCGCTGGAGAGTCTGGTACTCACCTGGCCTTTGCCAGGGAGATCCAATGGCACCCCATGCGTGACGACCTCCTGCACGTCGACCTATTGGCTGCCGATATCACCCGTCCCGTGACAGCCCAGGTTCCAGTAGTCCTAACCGGCGAATCCGCTGGAGCCCGCTCCGTCAACGGCACCGTGATGCACCAGCTCCGAACTGTTGACGTACAGGCCCTCCCGATGGAGATGCCAGGCCAAATTGAAATCGATCTCGCAGTCATGGATAGCCCCGACTCGGTCATCCGAGCTGCTGACCTACCGATTCCGGTTTCTGCCACCCTGTTGACCGACTCCGAGGAATTGGTTGTTAGGATCGAGCTGCCGAGGGTCGCCGAGGAAGTAGCCGCCACCGAGGAAGGCAGCGAAGAGGATGCCGAGGGCGGCGCAGAAGAGGAATCCGAGGAATAATCCTCGTATCAGGACCGAACCACGGTCCCACCCAAACGAACAGCCATCGTCATTGGTGGGATCAGGAAACAAGTAAAAACGCCGGAGGAGCGAACCCCTAATCGGGAACGGCCTCCGGCGGTTGTTCTGGAGAGAGGAAGATGTTCCTGACCTATGTTGGAGAATCCGGACTAACTGGCTCAACAGTCACAGACCCTTCTCAGCAATTCCAGATCTATACCGGATTGTTCATCCACGAAAGCCAATCCATCTCGGTGAACGGCGAGTTCAACGCACTCTGCCGACGCCATTTTGGCGCCCCCCTGGGCGAAGAGGGCGCACCCGATGTGCTTAGGCCCGTCGACATCTATCAGGGTCTAGGGTACTTCTCCTCCTGGGCTCCCCTGAAGCGCAGCGAACTGATCCAAGATTGCCTGGGGATCATGATTCGGCGCGAAACCCCGGTGATCACGTCCTACGTGAACAAGCAACAGTTCCACGACGCCAAAGCAGCCGGAAATAACGACTACGTGAATATGTGGGAGACTCCCACCGGCCCTCTGGTGAACAAGTTCTTCTTCGCTGTGAGCATGTTCCTGGACGAACTCAACATGTCTTTGATGTCTGAGGACCAGATCATGGACGGGGCGATGCCCATTGCCAATCACTCACTGATAATGGCCCAGAATGGGGCATCGTTGGAAGGGAAGTTCATGAGCGAGTTCCTTCGCTCCGATGAGGGTATCGACGCCACGGGCTTGATCGACGATATCTGCTTCGTGGAATCAGCAAACTCCGTGGGCAACCAGTTGTCCAACCTGATCGCCTATTTCGTACGCCGCTGGCTGCAGAACCCTGACCGCCCCCACCCGTACTTCGATGGCCTCCGCGACAACAAGGTCATCCAAGTCATCTACCCGGTCAACATC
>PCAH01000201.1 GCA_002730485.1 Dehalococcoidia bacterium
GCGGCGATCGGCGCCATGACCGCGAGGCCTCCCAGGGCCGTTAGGATGCCTCGGCCGCCTTTGAATTGCAGGAACACAGGCCAGTTGTGACCCACCAACACTATGAGGGCGGCGGTTACCTCAGCTGCGGTGGTCCCAATGACTACTTTTGCTAGAATCACTGAGACCATTCCCTTAGCAATGTCCAAGGCCAGCACCACTGCGGCTGATTTCACCCCGCCGGTGCGCAGCACGTTGGACATTCCAGTTCGTCCGCTGCCGAATTCTCTAACATCAACGCCCATCTTCCACTGCAACAGCATATAACCCCAGGAAATGGAGCCGAGCAGGTATGCCAAGGGCATCACAACGCTGTATTGGGCTGATTCCGGTTGGTCTTCCATGGTCAACAGGACCACGACCACGCCCGCAATGATAATGGGGACGGCTATCGCCTGAGTGATGATAGATGTTGGCAGTCTATTCATTTTATGAAAGCGGGTAATCACCGGCGCTGGAATGGAGACAGGTCGGATTAGGGGTCATTCTAGCCGAATAGTCGGAAAACTACCTTTCTCTGAAGAGCAGTTTCAGGTGAGTGCGGTCAAATCCAAATGTATCGCGAATCTTGTTCTCAAGGTAGCGCTGGTAGGTGTAGTGCACCAATTGAGGATTGTTGACCGTGAAAAGGAAGGTGGGTGGGTTGATCCCTACCTGTTGCACCCGGTTGATCTGGACTCGCTGACCACGGTGTTTCCTGACCACTGGCGGCATGTGTTCAGCCATGGCGTCGGCCAGCATGAATTGGAGATCTCTAGACCTAACCAACCTCATCCGTTCCGTCCAGAGATCCTGGGCCGTATCCATCAAGGTCTTTATGCCCTCGCCCTCTAGCGCCGATGTGAACAGTATGGGCACGTAGGGCATGAAGTGGAGTCTTTCTCGGACGGCGGCGGCGGCACGATAGCGCGCGCCGACTCCCTGATCGGCATACAGGTCCCACTTGTTGATGACCACGACCAGGCCTTTGCAGATCTCCCAGGCCAGCCCGGCGATGTGAGCGTCCTGTCCAGTGCCCAATTCCGAGGCATCAGTCACCAGGATCGTGATATCGCTTCGGTTGACCGCGCCGACAGCCCGAATCACGCTATATTTCTCGATCCCTTTGGCCACCTGGCCCGGACGTCGTATTCCAGCGGTGTCGATCACCACCACATCGCGGTTGTCGTAGGTGATTGCCGTGTCCAACGCATCTCTGGTGGTACCGGCCACGTCGCTCACGATGGACCGTTCTTCACCTAGAATTGCGTTCAACAGGCTGGATTTCCCCACATTCGTGCGGCCGACGATGGCCAGGTTCAGAGCCCCTTGTTCGTAAGTTGGCGTTTGCTCATCCAGTGGGCTGAGATCATCCTCTGGTCCCAACGGGTCGGGTTCCATGTGCTCGGTCACCCGTTCCATCAGGCTGTGGATCCCATAATTGTGGAACGCGCTGATGGGTTCTGGGTCGCCCATGCCAAGGGCATAGAATTCCGGCGCACCAAACTCTCTGAGGTCGTTGTCGACCTTATTCACGGCGAGTACAACGGGTTTCTTGGTGTAGCGCAGCAACTCAGCAGCGGCGGTGTCAGAGTGGGTCAGGCCGTCCACGACGTCGGTCATAAAGATGATTACATCGGCGTCGGCGATGGCCATCTCAGCCTGTTCCTGGACCAACTGCCTGATGACGCCCTCAGGGTCAGATTCCAGCCCGCCGGTATCTAGCAGTATGAAATGGAAGTCATCCCACCAGGCATCCGCCATCAAACGGTCACGGGTGGTGCCCGCAACGTCGCTTACGATGGCTTGTCTGCGGCCAACGATGCGGTTGAAGAGAGATGATTTGCCCACGTTTGGTCGGCCGATGATTGCGACTAAGGGAATTGCCAAATCAACACCAATATCCGGTTTGGTTCCTTCCAAGGATTGCTATTCTTGGACGACGCCACAATTTGCTCAGTTTCCAGAGAGTAAGAATTCCATGATCGTTTTTTGTGCGTGCAGTCGGTTATGCGCCTGCGGGAATGCCACCGATTGGGGGTGTTCCAGCATGCCTGGCGATACTTCCTCACCGTAATGAGCCGGCATGTCGTGCATGAACAGCGCTCCATCGTTGGCCAAATGCATCAGTTCCGGGTTTACGGTATAGCCTTCAAAGGCCACCTGACGGGCCCTGGTCTCATCTTCTTGCCCCATGCTGGCCCAAACGTCCGTATACACCACATCGGCTCCCACTACCGCCTCTTGGGGGCTGGTGACTGTCCTCACCTGGACTGGCGGGCCGCCTGATGGCGCACGGGAGAGCCCTTTTTTCATTGACTCTTCATCAAGTGTATACCCTTGAGGCGTTGCGCTGGTGAAATTCATCCCCACAGCAGGCGCCGCAAGACAAAGACTCCTGGCAACGTTGTTGCCGTCTCCCACGTAGGTCAGACTCAGTCCGTCCAAGGTGTCTTTGTGTTCATAGACGGTGAGCAGGTCTGCCATGACCTGGCAGGGGTGCTCCACGTCTGAAAGTGCGTTTATGACTGGCACGCTGGCGTATTTGGCCAGATCTTCGATAATCTCATGATTGGAGATTCGGGCCACAATCAGATCCACGTAGCCGGAGAGCACGTTGGCTATGTCTGACACAGGCTCCCGACGGCCCAGGCCTACTTCCTGCTCACCTAGGAAGACCGAGTATCCGCCCAGTTCTTGGATTCCGACCTGGAAGCTCACCCTGGTGCGAAGAGAAGGTTTATCAAACAGAATGGCGACGGATTTTCCGGCCAAAGATGTATTGTGACCCTTCGGCTGCAGCTTTCTATCCCTTGCTCTTTTTAGCAGGGCTAAAGTCTCATCGGGCGTTATATCGGTAACAGAGAGAAAATCTCTTTTGGTCGGCATGTTAGGTCCCTAGGGCTGAGGGCATGTGTCTGCACTCGTGAATCGATTGCTTTTGGTGGGTAATTCAAAAATTACTACTAATATTATAGGCGTTGCGGGATGCGGTTAAAACCGCCCAGAGTTTGACTGTGGATTGCGCCTGACGGACTATCTGCTATTATGTGTGGGCGCACGTCCCATCGTGTTGATTGACTGAGTGCGTGGTGAGACTGGAAATCGGTCTCCAATGAGTTAACGGAGGGCACATAGCATGGCTAGCGCCAGTATCAATATTGGCCTCAAGGGCCAAAAACAAACTCTGGTTTGTGATCATAATGTGGCGGGCCACGTGGGAAAATTCAGCACTCCCTCCATGATTCAGCTCATGGAACAGGCTGCCTCGGCGGCCACCAACGATCACCTGGAAGACGGGCAGGTCTCGGTCGGGATAGAGGTCAACATACGTCACCTGGCCGGAGCTGATATCGGCTCGACCATCATCGCCCACGCCGAGTTGATCGAGATCGATCGCAACCGGCTTACCTTTAACGTGGAAGCCTATGATGCCGAAACAAAGATTGGTGATGGCACCCACAAAAGGGCGATCATCACTCCTCGCGGTTGATCAAACACACTACAAAATAATAGTGACTGGCGGCTTACTGCTGGTCAACAGGCCGATCCGGCCTAAACAAATCTGGTCTGGAGCAAGAAAACATGGCGAATATGGAGCATGTTCAACTCGTTAAGCGAGGCCGCGACCACGTGGCGCGCTGGCGGACAGCCAACCCCGATGAGAACCTTGATCTGAACGCAGCGTATATGAGCTACGTTCGAGCGCCCCAGGTAGACATCAGTGGCGCAGACGTAAGGGACTCTGACTTGATGGGTGCGGTCCTCCAGCGGGCCAACCTGTCCGGTTGCTTTATGAATCCCTGCCATCTCTACCACGCCAACCTCAGAGAAACCAACATGACTAGGGCGCGGCTGAACGGCGCGAACCTGCGCGGAGCCGACCTCCGAGGTGCCGACCTGACCGGTGCGGACCTTGACCGGGCGGTTTTGTCTGAAGCCAACTTGACCGGCGCAAAACTGGTCAATGCCAACCTTTCCCGGGCCAACCTTTCTGGGGCAGACCTGACAGACGCGGACCTGACGGGTGCGAGTCTTTCCGGCGCTTCAGTGGTACGGGCGAATATGACCAACACCAAATGTACCGACAGCGACTTCTATCAGACCCAGTTCTGGAGTGTGGATTTTTCGGGGACTGACATGACCGGCAGCCTGTTCGGTTATTCGATCTTCCAAGACTGCGATATGAGCGGCATCATCGGGCTAGACCAAGTCCGTCATGACTGCCCAAGCACCGTTGGACTGGATTCGGTGTTCCAATCCCACGGCCAGATTCCTGAGTCGTTCCTGCTCGGCGCGGGACTTCCCCAGGCCGCACTCAGCTTCATGGACCCGGCCAAATCTGATTCAACCAGCCTCAGAGAGGTCTATATCGCCTGTGTGGATGAGGACGAAGCGATAGCCACGAAATTGCGCGATGACCTGCGGGCTCAGGGCGTGCGTTGTTGGGTCTTCTCCCAGTTGGTACGCGGCAGTGCTCTGGTGGATCGGCACAGCGCGTCCGACCAAGAGGAGATTGAGCGCTGGATCCGTGATTACGACAAGATGGTTATCTTGGGCAATGCTGTTTCATTGGAGGCGGAGACGTTGTTGAACGACATCACCGCAGCCAAGCAAATGCAGATCACCACCGAGGGGTGGGCGATGTTCCTCGGCGCCACCGATGACACACTGGTGGAGCCGAAGGCCCGTTTCGCCCGCAACCTGGCGGCCGAACACGTAGTGTTTGATTTCCGGGCTGGGGATGCGGCGACCTACCAACAAGAGGTTGAGCGCATGGCTGAAGCCCTGAAGCAGGACCAGCCGGCCAGCGCCGGAGTTCCGGTCTCGGACATCAGCGTCGATCAGCTCTAAGCACCCCTAAATTTCTCAGAGGTATGACAAAAGGGGCAGGAGATTATCTCCTGCCCCTTTTCTTTTTGCTCAACCATGAGACTTTACTAAAACCGGACAAACCTCTCCAAGGCTTGCCACCCTGAGAGAAGTGAAGGGTCTCGTTGTTCTTGCGCAGTGTGTTCTCATGAGAAAAGAGATTCTTCAGCTGCGACCTCAGAATGACGGGTGGGGTGGATGGTGAGGTGTGATGCTAGGTAGGGGTTGAATGACTAGTCCATAAAGAAAAAAGACCGTCCCGATAACTCGGGACGGTCTTTTTGTTACCTACAGTTAGGTGGATACGGTTGACTAGATGTAGTCTTCCATTTCCATCATGGTGATGTTGTCACGGCTCTGGCTCAGACCAATCTCCAAGTCAGTCTTGAACTCTTGCAGCATCTCGTCACTGACGGCTCCGCCAGCTTCGGTAGCCTTGGCCTTCAATGTCTCGAAAGCCCAGTTCTCCGTGTCGCCGTCAGGCATGGTGTTGAAGAACTCACGCTCGAACACCGGCAGTTCGCCGGGGCCGAAGTAGCCCTTACCCTCAATCTCATAACCCTCGAGGTCATGGGTACCCTTGCCTAGAATCTGACCCGTCTCAGCATAGTGCTGCATGACCGTGGACATGCCGTACTTCTGGATGGGGCAAACCTTCATGCAGATACCGCAGCCCAGGTAGCGGGCCATTACTGGGCGGCAGCGCTTGAAGTAGAGCTTGTGCTTCTCGATGCCTCTCCACCACACCTTTTCGCGCATCAGGGCGCGGCCGGGGCAGCGGTTTACGCAGACCTGACAGACCTGGCAGAAGGCGTGGATGCCATAGTCGACGGGACTGTCATGGGTTACGTTGGCGTCGGTGGTGATGATCATGATGCGGCAGCGTGATCCCACGTGAGGGGTCAGCAGGTATCCGCAAGCGCCCAAGGAACCAAGACCGGCGGCTACAAACATGGGGATGTAGGGGCCAGTGTTGTCGTTCGGGCTGTGAACCTGGGCGCGGTAGCCCAAGCTCTGGACGAACTTGGCAATCTCCAGACCGGCGGCACCCTCTGTGCGATAGGTGCTGGAGTGGACGATCTCAGCGTCAACGCTGGGGATTGTCTGTGTGGGTTCGAAGTCCTGCTCGTATGCCAAGCAGATGGCGTGGGGGAAAAGAACCCAGTCCTTCTTCGATTGGTAGGTGTACCGGTGGTCGTAAGCAGTGATGCCTACTTCGATGTAACCGAGCTCGCGGGCCTTGGCCTTGATAGCTTCGGAGACATCTTCACCTGTGGCCGTACCGGTGGGTTCTTGGTCGCCGGTCAAGCGGGCGGCCATGATCAACGGACGGTTCAGGTTGTCGTGCTCCTTGCGAATCTCACGCATCTCTACGTGAGTGTCGCGGATGGCGTTGGCCCAGTCACGAGATGCCCTCTGTGCAATGTTCATTGTCTCTAGAGGATACTCGCGTGCGTACCAGTCAACTTCGCGGTTGTTCAACGGGATGCCTGGAACTGTTTCCAATTCCTCGGGAACTGGAATCGTGACGTCTGCGTCACCTAGGTACATTCCAGGCCTAACGACCTCATGGCCGATCTTTAACATGCCTGTCCCTCCCAAAATAATATATCGCTGGGCTCGGGTTTTAGCCTTAACCCGTACATTAGCGTTGGCCTATTTATTTGTCAACCCTATTCCCTGGCCGGATTTGTATTCACTATTAGAATAAACTTCAATCAATTATGTGATATTTGCGAGCATCGTAATTTTCGTAACGAAACAATGAATTGTTTTCGGGTATCGATGACGTTATTCGTCATCTATCCGCCTACCCACCCATCCGGCGGGCGATAACGGCGTTGGCGAATGGACTGGCTCCGGAACGAATTGCTACGTCAACCAGCGAAGGACGACCCGATGCAAGGGCTCTCCCGACCGCCGGGCCCACATCTTCCGGTTTGTCCACGTGCTCTGCGTAAGCGCCGATGGCCTCCACTACCTTGTCGTACCGGATATGCCTGAGATCGGTCGCCACTGCCCGGTCGTAGTAGGCCTTCTGGAAGGTATTGTCGATACCCCAGGTGTGGTCGTTACCCAATACCGTGGTTATGTTGATGTTGTGACGGATACAGGTGTCGTATTCCATTGAATAGAAGCCGAACGCACCGTCACCGGAGAATGCCAGCACCTTGCTGTCGGGGTGGGCCAGTTTGGCGGCCATGGCATAGGGGATCGCGCCGCCCAGGTGGCTCAAAGGTCCCAACCTCTGGTGGTGGCCCGGTTTTCTGGCTTTTAGGAATGAGCGGCCCCACTGCACGTAATCGCCGCCGTCCATCACTATGACCGCGTCTTTGTCCAGATGCTGTTCCACGCCCGTGTACACGTCCAGGGGGTGCATCGGTTCCTGGCCATCAGCATGACTGCGGAGTTCTGCATCCCAGGCGGCGGCGTCTTGATTCAGGGTTGCAACCCAGCCGGAGATGTCTTCTTTGGAGGAGCTGCTCGCCTTACAGGCTGCGGATATCTGTTCCACAACCGCGCCGAGGTCTCCTTCTATCCCCACTGCCACTCCCCGGTTGCGGCCGATCTCTGCTGCGGAAGGGTCTGCCTGGATGAGCTTGGCTGAATCCGAGAAGACGCCGCCGTAGCGATAGCGGTGATCCAAGC
>PCAH01000091.1 GCA_002730485.1 Dehalococcoidia bacterium
CCTCAAGGACCGGAAGTTTGCCTTTGGAACCCGTTCATCGGTGCAGGCCGGTCTGCTGGCTTATTCCTTCTTGAAGGACTCCGGCATAGACCCCAGAAAGGACCTGGCGGCCAGCAGCTTCTATGACGACCGTGAGTCGGCGACAAAGTCTGACGAACGGGATGTGGTTGAGCGGGTGAGCAACGGCGAGTTTGACGCAGGTGCCGTAAGCCAAAAGGTGATGGAAGCCATGGCTGAAGACGGCTCACTGGACCGGGACGGGGTGCGAATCTTCTGGTCTAGCCCCGGGTACAGTCACTGCTGTTTCACTTCTCAAAGTGATCTGGACCCAAAACTCGCAGCGGAGATCGAGGCGGCATTCTTATCGGTCACGGATGAAGACCCGATTGGTAAGTCAGTGCTTGAGGGCGAGGACTGCGACCATTTTGTGCCGGGGACCGATGTCGGCTGGGAATTGATTGAGAAAGCCGCCGAGGCTGAAGGCCTGATCTAAATGCCGATCGGGTCGTCCTTCCGGGATTAGGATTCGTCCGGTTGCTCGGGCGCGTTACGGAGGATGTCTTCCAGGGCCGAGTTTAGCGCCGGGTCCAAGTCCACGGTCGTCTCAAAAGGCATAAAGTTAAAGTCGACTTTAGCCCGTTCAATCAGGTCTTTGGCCGTGGGATTGGTCTCGGCGATCTTCTCCAGCGTTTCCACCAATTGCCGGGACTCAGATTCGCCAAGGGACAATAGCTCAGAAAGGTCTATCTCCAGATCGAACATCGCCTTGAGACGTCGCATGATGTCGTAGAAGGACCGGTGGTCCAAGTTGATGCCAACTGGATCGTTGTTGGAAGTCAGGAAAGGATACATGGGGGCCATAGCGCCCATCCGCAGCATCTCGTAATCCGGATGCTCATAGTGGGCTATGGTCACCAGGGCCATGGCGATGGTGGGGCCGTTGCGACTTTGGGAGCCGTAGTTCGAGTAGCGCAGGCCAAACTTGTCCAGATTCTCTTTCATGTCGGCCCGGCTATAGATACAACTCACGCTGCGCTCCATCTCCGGCGGCGCGGCTCCGTTGTATCCCTCCACCGCTACGATCTTGGGAGAACCGAGTTCTTCCACGGCTTTGAAGAACGCCTCGGCATAGACGTCGATACGGAACCAGGGTTCTTGGCCCAGGAATATGATCAGCCCGTTTCCGGCGTCATAGAACTGGTTGCGGCGGGTCATGGGTTGAACGGGAAGCCCATCGTTGTAGGCCACCCTGGGACGATAGGTGTCATGGGTTCCAGGGACCTGGAACGGGTAGCAGAGTTTGGAAACCTCTGAGCCCATTTCGCCGATTCTGGTAGCGCCAAGCTTGCTGATCAAGTAGCGGGGTAGTCCACCGGAGATCTCGCCGCCGTCGGACCACTGCCGACGCCAGCCCGCGATCAGCGTCTTTGCTACCGGTTTTGAATCCAGGTTCAATAACTCATCTGCCATAGCCCATCACTCCACTGGCGGACCTGCCGTCGCGACCGCTTGGTTGAATCGGTTAGTTCGAAACATCCAGCTTGAACCGGCCAATCAGACTGGCAGGATAGATGCCCACAAGATTGCGCGTCAGGTGATTTGGTTTTTATTTTGACAGAGCGTCGAGCCAACCGCAATCTGCCGGTACGACGGCGTCACGGCCATAACATTCTCACTCAACCCGAACTCGACGGTCTAGGAAGTAGCCTTGACACCTCTCTCAGAGCGTTCGTAAGATAGCCGTAGGCTGGCTTCGACCGGCTCCTCTCTTCGTGTGCCCCGGTAGCTCAGCGGATAGAGCATCTGTCTTCTAAACAGGGGGTCGTGGGTTCGAATCCCACCTGGGGCACCATTCCCTCTTTTCGTGGCTGGAAACTAGACAGCCACCGGATTCTCCTGACAGTATTGAATCATCGTCGAGGCGACTCATGCTTTGATGCGTTCGGTTGACCTGAAGGGACGCGAAGTTGACCAACATCGCATCGCAATCCTAGACTAAAGATAGGCGTATTTCTTTGTCTCTTATCTGACACTGTAGGAGCTACCTGGTTTCCTCTGAATCGGAGTCTAGGAAGGCGTTCCATGACTCACAAAACCCCGACTGCTTTAAAGATCACAACATTCCTAGAAGCTCAATCCGGTTGGCTGATACTGTTGATTGTCTTCTTGACCGTTGCTTTGGCTGTGCCCATGGTTCTTTTGACGCCTGATCAAGATGCGTCCGATAATCCCGGCGGACCGGTATATGACCTTCAGGATACCGTCGATACTCAATTACCCAGCCGGATTTTCACCCCCTTCTTTATGGCAGAGGCACGGAACGGAGACTTCCTCACTCAGCAACCACTGCTGGAGTTGCTTCAGAATTCCCAGAAGCTAAGAGAGACCGATGCTTCTGGTGAGCTTCACCCACCTGACCTACCCAAGCAACCATATCTGTACAACGGTTTTGATGCAGACCGTCAACAACCAGTGGTCGGTATTTTTACCCTGGCTGACGCGGTTCATGAAGTGTTGACTGCTCACCCTCTTCTCGACACTGGTTTGGACCGGGCTTCGGTAGACCAGGTAAAGCTCGCCATACACTTCGTATTCAACGATCCTCGTACTGACTGGCTGAAAGACTTATTGTCCGAGTCTAAAGAAGTGGAGCGCCGTACGGTCCTTGGCCAGGAGATCGAGTATTGGACAGCGCCCGCATACGCCTTTGGTATATTCGCTGACAACGAACTCCTGGGCGGTGGTGGTCTGAGCATAGGCGCTACCAGCGACCCAACGACTACGGGCAAGGAACACTTCAGCCGCAAGGTCCAAACGGTATTGCGGGGAGATCAGACGAGCTATCAGCTATGGGGCGTGGCCATCGACGCGGGCCTTGAGATAGCAGATGAAGTGAACACCGCCGTCCCATTCATCATGGCGACTATAATTGCGGTCCTCATAGTGGTCGGGGTGGCTCTGCGCTCTGGGTTGCTGGTGGTTCTCACCGCCCTGGGTCTGATCTCCATGATCATATGGCTGAAGGGTCTTTCCAACCTGGTGGGGCTTAATTCGTCCACCACGCTGGATTTTATCGTGCCGATAGCCATGATCTCTCTGGGAGCTGATTTCGTAATACACGCGGTGAACCGCTACCGCCAAGAACGGCGACTTGGCCTTGAACCACGCAATGCTTTCCGCACCGGGATTGCCGCCGTTCTCACCGCACTGACCCTGGCGTTTTTGACGGATTCCATCGCCTTTTTGTCCAATGCCTCCGCAAACATAGAAACGGTCATCGGATTCGGAATCGGCGCTGCTCTGGCGACCCTGGCGGCTTTCGTGATCCTGGGTCTAGCAGTGCCAGTGGCCTATATGAGACTGGAGGCCCGCGGCTTTCGGCGAGAGACGATTGTAATTGCTGGAGCCGCCGAGTCTGATGAAATGAGCGCAGAACGAGAGCGTTCGCGATTAGTGAAACCTCTACTACTTCTGGCTACAAGGTGGTACTTGGTCCTGGCTGTTTCCGCCGTGATCACAGCCATTGCAGCGTTCTACGCGATGAGGTTGGAAGCCACATTCGACGTCAAAGATTTTTTCAAAAGCGATTCCGATTTCGTGGTCGGATTGGACAAGATCGATGAACACCTCAGAGACACTGGTGGCGAACCGGCCATCATCTACGTTCGGGGTGATCTGACGGAACCCGCAGCACTGAGCGCCGTTGAAGACTTTCGGGAGTCGTTGGCATCAGACCCCAACGTTTCGAAGAATGACTACGGAGAAGCGGCGATTCAAGCCAGACCCCTGTTTGTCATCATGGACCACGTTATGAACTCGGAATATGCACGGGCAAGGATCGAAGAAGCCTCGGAAGTATCTCTGAGCCTTGGTCCTGATGCGCACGCAACCCAATATGCGGGGAAGTCTTACCAATGGCCAGAATCACGGGAGCAGATCAAGGCCATCTTCGACTATATATCGGTACATGGAGTGCCCCAAAGTCCGACGCAGAATATCTATGACAGCCTGGAGGTGGGTGAAACCTTGTTTCACGATCCGTCCGGTCAGAAAGAGGATGCAACCACTTTAGTGTTTGGGGTTCCGGGAACCAGAGAACAGACCAACGTCATCAGGTCTCGCGAAAGCCTCACAGCTGCGGTAGAAGCCTTGGAGGATAACCCAGGGATCTCGTTCGCAGGCCTGACCGGGTCACCCTACACTCGTCAAGCCTCGCTGGACGCAACCACCAACGGTCTGCAGCGGGCGTTCCCCATAGCTTTGGTCGCCTGTATGGTACTGGTGGTCGTAGCCATGAGGTCGGTGAGGTTCGGGCTGGTCACCATCGTGCCCATCGTACTGGTAGTCGCCTGGCTTTACGCGGTCATGAACGTTTTTGGGTTCGGCCTAAACTTCATCACCGCGACCATCGCCGCCATATCCATCGGGGTAGGCATCGATTATTCGGTGCATTTCACGGAGCGGTTCAGGCAGGAGCTTAACATCACGGGGGAGCGGGAGCGGGCCATGCGCCGGACAGTGACAGGGACCGGAGCGGCGTTGATAGCTTCATCGGCCACCAGCATCATCGGATTCGTCGTCATGGCGTTTGCACCGATGCCAATGTTCGCAGCGTACGGAATCTTGACCGCGATCATGATTTTTTTAGCGGCCGTTGCCTCTCTCTTGGTGCTTCCTTCGTTGCTGTATTTGGTGACTCCACCGAACATAGCTGAAGATAAGTAGATAGGGTATTAAACGATCTAAAATGGACCCAGCTAACCCTGCCCCAACTGACTAAATCCCCTATAATCTCGATGCTGAATTATCCAGAATCAACCGGAGAAGTCTAAATGGCCGAACAGGGGTTCGTTAAGGTAGCTGATGTTGGTGCGGTCGCGCCTGGAGAGATGACCGTTGTGAGGTTGGACAAAGACCAGGTCTTATTGGCCAACGTTGGTGGTTCGTACCATGCGATCAATAACATGTGCACACACATGATGGGTAGACTCGCCAAAGGCCGACTTGACGATGTAGAAGTGATTTGCCCATTCCACAGCGCCAGGTTTAGCATCGTTACTGGAGAGGCACTGACTCCGCCAGCGACGAAACCGGTACAAGCTTACGAGGTTCTGGTATCAGGTGACGATATCCTGATCAGGTCTGCAAGCGCCTGATATAACCCCTGATCTTTTCAAATACTCTACACTCAACCGAGGTGCCAGACATCGGCACATACTTCCACACTTGTACAGCCATTTTAGACGGTTGGCGTGAACATCAAGATCCTATCGTTTCCTTGGTCTGACACGTAGACGTCGCCGTTGCTGTCTATCGCCATGCTCTGCGGTTGGCTGAACTCCCCGTCTCCGCTGCCCTCGCTTCCCCATTGTCGCAGGAACCTGCCTTTCGAGTCGAAAACCTGGATTCGGTGGTTGCCATATTCGGACACGTAGATGTTGCCGTCATCGCCAATCGCCAGGCCCTGTGGCTGGCTGAATTCCCCGTCACCGCTGCCAGTGATACCCCATTTGCGGATGAATCTGCCCTGTGGGTCGAAGACCTGGATCCTGTCATTGCCTTGATCTGATACGTAGACGTTTCCGTCATCGTCTATCGCCAGACCCTGAGGCCGAATGAACTCTCCGTCGCCGCTGCCCCCGATTCCCCAATTGAGCAGGAACTTGCCCTGTGGGTCGAAGACCTGGATCCTGTCATTGCCTTGATCGGACACGTAGACGTTGCCGTCACGGTCTATTGCCAAACCTTGCGGTTGGCTGAACTCCCCGTCGTCGCTGCCCTCGCTCCCCCAAGTGCGTAGGAACTTGCCTTGCGGGTCGAAGACCTGGATCCTGTCATTGCCTTGATCGGACACGTAGACGTTGCCGTCGCCGTCTGTTGCCAAACCCTGAGGCTGGCTGAATTCTCCATCGCCGCTGCCCCTGGTCCCCCACTTGAGAAGGAACTTGCCCTGTGAATCGAAGACCTGGAGCCGGTCATTCCAATGATCGGAGGCGTAGACGTTGCCCTCAATCCCTATGCCGAGCCCCTGCGGAGTTCTGAATTCCCCATCGCCGCTGCCCTCGCTCCCCCAAGTGCGTAGGAACCTGCCTTGTGGGTCGAAGACCTGAATCCGGTGATTGCCGTATTCGGAAACGTAGACGTTGCCGCCGCTGTCTATGACCAGGCCCTGCGGTTGGCTGAACTCCCCTTCCTCGCTACCCCTGTTTCCCCATTGGAGAAGGAATCTGCCATGTGAATCGAAGACCTGTACTCGATGGTTCCCTCGATCTGTCGCGTAGACGTTGCCCTGATCGTCGATAGCCAGACTTTGCGGCCAATTGAATTCGCCCTCTCCGCTGCCAGTGCCACCCCACTTGCGCAGGAACTTGCCGTTGCGGTCGAAGACTTGGATCCTATCGTTACCTTGATCCGCAACGTAGACGTTACCCTCATTGTCTATGCCCAGGCCTTGGGGGAACATGAACTCCCCGTTTCCGATGCCTCTGACCCCCCACTTGCGTAGGAACCTGCCCTGTTGGTCAAAGATTTGGATTCTGTCATTGCCACGATCAGAAACGTATACGTTACCCTCGTTGTTTATGGCCAGACCTTGAGGCCATCTGAACTCCCCGTCTCCGGTGCCAATTGCTCCCCATTCGTGCAGGAACCGGCCCTGCGGGTCGAAGACCTGTATTCGGTTATTGTCCCGGTCGGTCACGTAGGCGTTCCCGTCTTGATCTACGGCCAATTCCTGAGGAGTCTTGAACTCGCCGTCTCCGTTGCCCCCGCTTCCCCACCTACGTAAGAATCCTCCCTGTGGGTCGAAGACCTGGACTCTATGGTTGCTGCACTCTGAGACGTAGATGTTGCCGGTTCCGTCAATGGCCATGCCCAGAGGCCAATAGAACTCCCCATCGCCGCCGCCCCTGGTGCCCCACTTACGGAGGAACTTCGCTTGAGGACTGTAGACTGCGCTCAACTCTGGCTAACCCCGTATTCCGGGGCCGCTTGATCGGCTGATGAGTGGGTTGTTGTGGATTCCATTCTTGCTGTATCGGTCGAGCGCAGCACGTACGTATCCTGAGCAATGCGTGTCCGAAACTTTTTATTTTCGGTGCTTAGTCTTCTTTTGAGAGTCATGTTAGGTAATGATGGTCGCGGGAATAGAGGAATCATAAGACCTCATTCCCTAAGGATTATTCAAATACATGTCTATTTGGCGTCCTTAATTTAACATCTTAGCCATCGAAGATGTGACCGTATGCCCATTTAAGACTGGTCTACGGTTAAACTTCTAGCCGATTACAATATGTCAGTGACCTGCCCCCCGAAAACTGGTCCAGGTGTAATGTTAGACCTGGGCTAGATGAAGGGAAGAGAAATGCCG
>PCAH01000092.1 GCA_002730485.1 Dehalococcoidia bacterium
AATTCGGGACAAAAGGATCGAGCGCAGAGAATGACTCTTGATGTTCAAACCCCAAGCACTTCGTTGTTGCCAAACATGATCTCAGACCTCCTCAACCACGGCGACCCGGCACACATCGCACTCATCTCCCCCAACGGCCCAGTCCTAACCTACGGTTCTCTCAAATGTCAGGTGGAAGTCCTTGCCAGCAAGCTGAATTCCTTTGGGATCGGCCGCGGCGACCGCGTCGCCACCGTGCTCCCCAGCGGAGTGGAGAACATCGTTTCGTTTCTAGCGGTGACCGCCTCGGGAGCGACCGCTGTTCCCCTTAACCCCGTCTACACCAAAGAGGAATTCGTCTTCTGCCTGGAAGATGCCAACGCCAAAGCTATCATCACCTCCAGCGCGGCCAGCGACGCCATAAAAGAAGCGATACCCAGCCAGATAATCGACATCAGAGTCGGCATCAACTCTGGCGGAAAGATCCGTTTTCTGAATCGGAACAAGAGCGGCTTCCCGGTAGCGAGAGAACAGGTTAACGCCGAGGACGTAGCATTGGTGCTGCACACTTCAGGAACTACCAGCCGCCCCAAACGAGTGCCCATCACCCACAGAAACCTGATGGTCGGCGCGAAAAACGTAGCTGAGACCTATGAGTTAGCGCCTGACGACGTTTCTCTCTGCGTTATGCCTGTCTTCCACATCCATGGGTTGGTCGCGTCGACCCTGGCCACTCTCATGTCGGGCGGCGTAGTGGTCGTGCCCCCCAAGTTCAATGCCCTGGACTTCTGGCAAACGGTGAAAGCCCAGCATGTCACCTGGTACACGGCGGTCCCTACCATCCACCAAGCCCTGTTACACAGGGCCAAGAGGAACGCGGGCAGCGGCGCCATAGGCGTGGCCCGTCAGAACTTGCGCTTCATACGGTCTTGCAGCGCCCCTTCCCCCCGGAAGCCTCGATGGAAATGGAAGAGACCTTCGGCGTCCCGGTGCTGGAAGCCTACGGCATGACCGAAGCGACCCATCAGGTGGCCTCAACTCCCCTTACGGGCAAACGAGTGCCGGGTTCTGTAGGAGTGGGGGCTGGAGTATCGGTCGCAATCATGGACACAGATGGCAATTTTGAACCGGCTGGAGTGACTGGCGAAGTCGTTATCAGGGGCGACAACGTCACAAACGGCTACGAGAACAATCCCGAAGCCAACGACAACTGCTTCACCAAAGGATGGTTCCGTACCGGAGATCAAGGAGTGATGGACTCGGACGGGTATCTGCGGTTGGTTGGCCGGTTAAAGGAGATCATAATCCGGTCCGGCGAGAACATCTCACCCAGAGAGATCGATGAAACCCTGCTGGCCCATCCGGCAGTGACCGAGGCCGTGGCCTTCGCCGTGCCCAACTCCACCCACGGAGAAGAACCCAGCGCGGCGGTGGTGGTCAGCGGGTCGGTCAAAGCCTCAGAATTGGTGGCGTTCTGTCGGGAGCGCCTGGCCGCTTTCAAGTGTCCCAAGATAATTCACATCGTGGACGAGATTCCCAGAACCGCTACAGGCAAGGTCCAGCGCAGGATGGTTTCTGCGGCCTTGGCCTAGCACTGCCTTAAAAAGCGAAACCAGCCGACCCGGATTTGAGCATCAAACTGGAGGCAGATCCTTGAAAATAGCTATCGTTGGAGCGGGGGCCATCGGAGCCTTCCTGGGCGCTAAGATGTCGCTCGCCGGTGATGATGTCTATCTGATTGCCCGAGGGGCCCACCTGCAAGCCATGCAGGCCAACGGCGTGAGAGTAAAGAGTCCTGAAGGCGATTTTGAAGCCCATCCCACCGCCACCGACGACTATGAGTCGGTCGGACCGGTGGATTTTGTCTTCCTGACGGTGAAAGGCCACAGCCTGACTGACATAACTCCCAAGCTTGGGCCGCTGCTCGGCCCCGAGACAGCGGTGGTTTCAGCTCAAAACGGCATCCCATGGTGGTATTTTCAGGAGCATGGCGGGCCGCTGGACGGCACATCCATTGAGAGTGTCGACCCGGGTGGAGTCATCGCCGCAGCTATCGACCCCTCTCGCGTGATCGGCTGTATCATCTACCCATCTACGGTAATCACCAAGCCGGGAGAGATCGAGCACATTGAAGGTAACCGGTTTTCCATCGGTGAGTTGGACGGCACAAGCAGCGACCGCTGTAAAAGCCTGGCTGCAGCTCTGATCTCCGCCGGACTCAAGGCGCCGATACGCAGCCGGATCCGCCACGACCTATGGGTAAAGCTCCTGGGGAATGTGGTGTTCAACCCAATGAGCGCCCTCACGGGTGCAACTCTGGAGGAGATGGCGACCCATCCCGAATCCGGCGCCATCGCACGCGCTGTGATGGTTGAGGTGGATGAACTGGCCGAGGCTTTGGGTGTGCGCCTGCCGCTGACCATTGACCAACGGATGGACGGTGCGCGAAAAGTCGGGGCACACAAGACATCGATGCTCCAGGACTTGGAGTCGGGCCGGCCCATGGAACTGGAAAGCGTCGTGGGGGTGGTGATCGAACTAGGAGAAAAGCTCGGGCTCCCCATGCCCCACACGAGAACCCTCTACTCCTGCACCAAGCTCCTCAGCCAGGTGCGCAACAACTAGAGCGTCCCACCTCTTCAACACGTCATTCCTGCGAAGCCAGGAATCCACACATCATCCACTTTCCAGGAAATTGGATCACGCGCATCCTTCGACATCCTTCCGCGGAAGGATGTCGAAGGATGCGCCTAAGTCACCCACCTGGTGGAGATCGCCACCCCTGTAGCGGTGGTTCGACAAGCTCACCATGAGCGGACCTACGCAGCAAGCAGCCAACGGACCGAAGATGAATAGTGAAGAGCGTGCCCTACTCCCAGGGTTTTTCCGCGGAGGCGTTCCGGCCTGAGATGCGGCCAAAGGCCAGGCATTCCCCGATGTTGCCAGTGCCCTGGTAGAGAAAACTGTAGATCGAACCAAGCTCTCCGGCGCTGTAGAGTCTGGGCAGCGGGGTGCCATCTGGTCGCACCACCTGACCCTTGCCATTTCGCCTGGGCCCACCCTGGGTGTTCAGCATGGACGGCGATAGTTCCAACGCAAAAAACGGGCCCTCCGCAACCGGCTCCAGCATCATAGTCCGGCCAAAGACGGTGTCTTCTCCGGCGGCGGAGTCCTTATTCCATCTGCTGACCGTGCTCTCCAAAGTTGACGCGTCCAAACCAATAGATTGGGCCAACTCGCCGATGGTATCCGCCTTCTTGATCCAGCCCCTGGCCAGCTCGGCCGTATTGTCGTCGCTCCAGTCATAACGGTCGACCATCGTGTTCCAGCCAGCTTTGGGGTCTTTATCGTAGAGAGGCCCAGAGGCAAACATCTTGTGGTCGAAGATCATGTACATGGGACACGGCGTCGACAGCGGCCCCCAGCGGCCCGACTCGTACACCTTGCCGTGGGAGGTCTTTCGTTTTTCGTCGGCGAACCTATTGGCATCCGGTCCGACCACGACCATGCCGCCGTCCAACACCTTGGAGAAGTGCAGCGCGACCATAGAGAAGGTCGTGCGGTATTCCGGCACTTTCAACGCCATGGAAGGACCGGCATAGTTGTTCATGTGCCAGAGGTCAGCGCCGACTTCCATGGCCATGGTTACGCCGTCACCTTCGTTGTGGGGCGAGCCCGATGTATAGCAATACGGCAGACCAGGAAGGTAATTCCTGATCATTTCCTGGTTGTTCTCAAAGCCGCCGCAGGTTAGGATTACGGCCCGGTTGGCCTTCACGTAGACCTGTTTTCCGCCCTGCTCGACCCTCACACCCACGATCTCGCCGGTTCCGTTGCGCTGTATCAGCTCCCTGGCCGGAGACTCATACATGACCTCGATCTCTCTTTCGTCCACAACCCGCTTGAACAACAGCCAGGTGTTGGAATAGCCAACCACCGGCCCCTCGTGGAACTTGTGGGTGCTGCCGCTACCCGGAAACTGTGGGAACTCGATTCCTTCCGGTGGGTGTTGGTGCTCTTGAGGGTCACCGCCGATGCTGCTGAGCCAGTCATTGTTCTGACCGATCTCGTCGGCCCACGCCTGTACCACGTCGTCCGCGACGGCGAAAGGCCCGCAGAGGGCGTTGAAGTACTCGATGGCATCCTCCCGGGGCGAGGCGTTCAAGTAGCCCTGACCCGCAACCCTGGTATTGCCGCCTTCCTCTCCCTTGGGAGCCTTTTCCACCATCAACACCGACGCACCGGCGTTCTGGGCCGTGATGGCTGCTGCAGCTCCCGCGCCGCCAAAGCCAACTACGACCACGTCTGCTTCTCTATCCCATTGTGTGGGAATCTCACCGCGATTCGACATCTACATCCTCAAATGGTCTGGGGACAGATCATCCCCAAACAAAAATTACGTGCCCAATATATCAGGATTCGGCCTGATATTTACTTTAACCAGGCGTTAACCCAGGCTATTGCCCTCATCCACATACGAGGTCGTTCCCACCGTGGATATCTTAATCCGCTGCTTGTAGGTTTTATCGCCCAGGTTATGCTCGGCATCGTGTAGTTCCACGATCCAGCCCACCTCACTGGGTCCGCCCTCAAGGGCTTCTTCCAGGACTCTGCCGTGCATGCCCTCGCCACCCGACAATCCCAGGATCCTCAGGATGGTGGGGGCGACATCATAGTTTCCCGATGGCGTATCCAGTTTCACGTTGGACTTAAAGCTTGGGCCTCTGGCGAACAGTATGTTATTCATCTCATGTTTGCTCATGGAACCGTGCTGGCCGGTGCCCGGCTCCCCGTAGGTGGAGTAGGCGGTCCCGGAGTATCCGGCATCGTTGGTATTTGAGTCCCACCGGAAGGACATGGTCAATTCAGGCACCCGCGGGCCCTCGTTGCCCACCAAGGAGGCAGGCAGCGTTCCAGGGATACCGGCAACGGCGTCTGACGCTGTGATGGTACCGCACCAGGGTTGGGACATGAGCCAGGCGGCCAGCCGTTTGGTGGTGTCCAGATCGCCTGGTTGGGTGTAGAAGAGGGCTGCGCCTCCGTTCTGGGCCACAACCACTCCCCCCTCCTCCCCACCAGGGGCGAATCCAGCCTCATATACCAACGCTTCCACGCCCGCAACCCCGGAGATGGTCGAGTAACCATGGTCTGACGCCACGATGATGTCGGTATCCTCGGCACGTCCCGATTCCCTCAGCCACTGCAGCATTTCTCCAAACTGACCGTCGGCCTCTTTGATGGAAGTGTCCGACAGATCAGAACCAACTCCAGCGGCATGCTGGGCTTTGTCCGGCTCCGAGGACCAGATCAATGCCACAGCGGGTTCACGCTCAGGGAGCACGTATTCAGTCATGATCCGGGTGGCATGGGCCATCCTCATGGTGTTGGGCCTGGCTTCTTCCGGCCAGGGTCCAAACCGGTCAACCAGAGATTCGTGGAGGTCAGCAGGCAAGGCAAAAGTGGGGTGTATCGTCGCGCCGCCTGAGTCTTCTGCGGTGGGATTATGGAGGTACATGTTGCCGCTGGTCCCGACGCCGATGGCCACGTATTCCTTGCCATGCTCGGCGAGTATCTGCCCCAGCGTAGGTGCCAACAGGACTGGAACGCCCGACTTGGCCACCTGGGCCAGTTCCGGCTCCATAGCCGGCATGGCTTTGTCAGCGTCAAATTCTCTGATCATCAGGCGGTTCCCCGCCAGACCGTGGCCGCCTGAGGTCATCCCTGTCACCATGCTGGAGGCGTTGACCCTGGTCACGGTTGGGAACACCGCGTGGTGGTTGGTAAACGTGACTCCCTCTGCGGCAAAGGCCGACAGGTTCGGCATCAACCGAGGATTCACCTGGGCGGGTTGGAGTCCGTCGAATATGAAGACCAATACTGATGACATGGCTCTCTCGCTTTGTTTAGTTTCGGCTGGGTGCCACGGCTTTGATGGTGCGCTCGTAGGACTCTTTCAGATCGCCAACGGACACCGGAGCGATGATGGGCTTTGTAAGTCCCATGGCGCGCAATTCTTCGATTCTGGCCAGGCAAACTTCCGCCGGACCGACCACACCCACTTCCGCTTGCATTGACTCACTGATCGCTGCGGCCGCGTTTGGATCGTAGGCGTGGTCCCTCCCCAACGGAGCATGCTCCATCTCGGCCACAAACCCGGTATTGCGGAAGAAATTCTGGTAGTGGACGCTGCTGGCATATCGGGCTATCTGCCTCTGCAAACTGGCCCGACCGGCTGGAATGTCGTCTGTGACAGCAACCCGAAGGTACCCTGAGATGGCAACTTCCGAAGGGTCACGACCCGCCTTGGCTGCGCCGTCCCGAACTCTTTGGATCGCCTCTTCCAGATAATGGGCGGCGGTCCAACTGAGCAATACGCCGTCGGCCACCTCCCCCGCCAACTCCAGCATACGCGGGCCTAGAGCTGCAATGTAGATGAGTAATTTGTCTTTGGGTGCTGAATCGCCCAAGGAGACGCCGCTCACTGAAATAGCCTTGCCCGAATGACTGACTTTCTCACCCTGTAACAGGCCACGCACGATGTGAATCAGGTCGCGCAGGTGTTCTGTGGGCTTCTCGTACTTCAGTCCGTGCCCGTCCTCCACCGCCGTGCGGTTGCCAACGCCCAGGCCCAAGATGAAACGGTCATCAGAAGCGGCGGCCAGACCAGCCGATGACATGGCAGTGATCAAAGGCGACCTGGAGAACATGGGTAGTATCCCAGTTCCCAGACCAATCTGACTGGTCGCGGTGGCGATGGCCGTCAATTGGGTCAGCGAGTCCCGCCCGGTGCCTTCGGTCATCCAGAGTTCGCCGTAGCCGTGTTCTTCGGCCAGCACTCCCAAGGATTGAATGTCGGCTACGCTCAATTGGGCCTCGTTCCCCAACCTGATTCCTAGAAAGGACATTTCACGCTCCAAAACCCGAGATTGATCGATCAGCCTGCGCCCATGCGTAGAGCGCTGAACAGGTAGACGGTGGCAAAGGTCCGGTAGGGAGACCAGCGTTGGGCGATCTCCTCCACCTGATCGTCGTTCACTTCCTCGCCATTGGTGAAAAGACGCGCTACGACGCGCCTGAGGGCCAGGTCTCCCAGGGGAAGGGCATCGGGACGGCCCGCCGCGCGGATGAGCGCCCATTGGGCGGTCCATAACCCCACGCCACGCAGAGCAACCAGCTTGTCGACAATCTCTTTGTCGGTCAAGTCGCCCATCTGCTCCAGCCCGACCGACGTATCCAGGGCGGTACCAGCCAGGCCGTGAACATACTCTGATTTACGCTGGGTCAGCTTCATGGTGTGGAGTTCGGCGGGCGATGACGCCCAGATCGTATCCGGCTTGGGGAAGGCATAGTGGGTCTCGCCGTCAAATTCGGCGCTTGGCCCAAAGGTTTCAATCAGAAGTATGCGGATTATCCGCGCCACGCTGGTGGATATCTGCTGTCCCAGCACCGCCAGAACCAACGCCTCGAATACCGTGGCCGTATGGGGTACATGCAGGCCGTAGAAGTGGTCGATCAGCCCGTTCATGGCCTCGCCTGCCCGACCAAGTCCGTAAAACGGAGCCAGATCCTGGTCAACACCCAGCAGCCAGGACACTCTGGCCTTTGCCAGGTTAACATCCTCCGGCTCCAGCCCCGCCCCCTGCAATTCCATGGTCAGTTCCGGAGCATCCACCGTACCTACAGAGCGCACTCTGGCCAGGACCAGCTTGTCATCCAGATCAAGCAACCGACGATAAACGCCGTCCTCCATGGTGTCGGTGCCGTACCGACTCTGAAAGTAGGTGTGATAGCCCGCAGTCAACTCAAAATCGAAGGGAGCGACGGGCTGAATAGTGGTGGTCAATCGGTCCGTGGTCATCACCCACCCCCGATATTGGCGGTGCCGACCAGGTAATGCCGTGATCCTGCTGGGTCAAGCTCCGTCCGCATCAGGTTGACCGTGGTCGCGGTCCAACCCGGAGTGGAGGCCAACTCACCCTCGGCAACCACCTCTGCTATCTTCCGAAGGCGGGCTTCCGACGCCTCACGACGCACCCGCCTCAGGGTCAAGTGGGGCGAAAATGAGCGTTGTTCTTTGGGTAGTCCCAGGTCACCCACAGCGTCATCCACCGCCAACTGTAGCTTTGACAGCTCATCCAAATCACCTGCCAAGCCAGCCCAGAGCACACGGGGGTTACGTAGGTTGAGGAAAGCTCCCAGGCCTGTGATCCCAAGCTCGAATGGGCTGAATTTCACGGTGACCGACGGCAAAGCCTTCAAAACCTTATCCACCATGCCTGTCGGGATATTACCCATGAATTTCAGAGTCAAATGGGTTCCTTCGGGCCTGACCCAGGGAACATCCCGCCCGATCTTCGGGTCGAAGTCCTGGACGACTTGTTCCAGCGCCTGAATTCCCTCTGACGGAACCGGGATCGCAATGAAAGAACGTATCTGCTTTTCTCGAGACTGGGTCACCGTTGGCTGGCCTCCCTGAGCCTTCCGTACCACCTTGCCAAGTCATTCAGGGAATATTTTGCGTTGGCCGGGCTAGGATTGGGCACCACAAACACGGCAGAGGTGCCAATCTTGCGGTCTTGCAGGCCCAGTTCAGGCTTTTCTTTCACGCCTTCCCCGTGTTGGAGGTAGGCTTTGTAAGCCATCAGTCCATGGAAACAGACCAGCCTGGGAGCATATTGCAGCACCTTTTCTTTGAGCACTGGCGCCCATTCTCGAAAGTCGGCGGCCCGCAGCCCTGAGCCCATCGGTGTGGGACGTTTGGCCACGTCGGTGAAGCCGATTCCGTCTTCCAGCAGGGTGGCGTCCTCTTCTGCAGTGACCTGTCGCGCGACCAATCCCGATAGATTGAATGCTGGCCAGAAACGGTTGCGTGGATTGGCGAAGTAGTGTCCCACTTCGGCCGAGTACTGGGATGGATTCAAGCCAACGAACAGCAGGTCGAGTCCCTCCCGGAGGTAGTCGGGCAGGGTAATCCAGTCGTGGGACGAGGTATTACTGCCGCTCACAGTCCAAACAGCTTGGCCGCGTTTCCAGAGAGCAAGGCGACTTCGACCTCGGGTGTCAGCCCTGCACCTTTGACTTGCTCCAGAGGGCGGGAGATTTCCATCAGCGGGAAGTCGCTGGCAAACATGATCTTGCCCGCCCATGCCAGGTCTGACACCGCCGAGTAGACCTCAGGGCTGTAGAGAAAAGGCGATGCTGCGGAGTCGAAATACACGCTTTTGAGGGCTTCTTTGACCTCGGGCATGAGGGTGTAAAACGGGAGTCCACCGCCCCAATGGGCGCAGATTATGACATTGCCAGGGTAGTTCTGGATGAACCTGTAGAGTTTATCCGGCGTGGTGCTCCCCTTGCCGGGGTACCTGTGTCCCACCGGTTCTGATGCGTGGACCAACACGGGCAGGTGCTCAGAGCGGGCCAATTCCATGACTGGAGCCATGGCCTCAACGTCTGTGATGTCAAAACCCTGGGTGTCGGCGTGGAGCTCACCTATCCCTACCAACCCGGCGGCCAGGCACCGCTTCCCCTCCGAGTAAGCATCTTCACCCCAGACCGGATTCACCGAGCACAAACCAGACAGCCTATCTGGATGTTCTGACACTGCCTGGATGATGTAGTCGTTGACCTCTTGAGCGATCTCGAAGTCGGTCCAACCCATGCCCATGACAACAGCGCGGTCGATGCCGTCGCGGTCCATGGCGGCAAGTAAGTCTTCAGCGGACGCGATCCGTGCGTTAGAGTCTGAAAGCAGCGCGGAAAATGTGGCGTCACGCTGGGCGATCTCGGCCCGGCGGTCTCTGAAAGACGGCGGTAGGATGTGGCAGTGAGCGTCTATTATCAAGGCTGAATCTGTACAATCATATGGGTGACAAGTCAGATGACGAGTATAGCATCGTGGGTTGGAGGCTGACTGAGGCGAAGGGGTTCCCCCATCCCAACCTTCCCCCAGCGGGGGAAGGAGTTTTGCTTCTTCTTCTCCGTGTATTGTCATTCTGAGGCGGGAGCCGAAGAATCTCGTTGCCCATCAACAAACGCTTATCAATATAAAGAGAACTACTTCGCACTCAGGGTGAACTGGCTCTGCGAACAGACACATTGAACTCCCGGACACATGAAAATGACGCTCTTATTATGAGCGAGATATGAGC
>PCAH01000093.1 GCA_002730485.1 Dehalococcoidia bacterium
GCCAGATGGATCACCGCGTGTTCAGCAACCGAGGCGTGACCGTAGCCCAACACCCAACGCTCGTTGAAATCGGCAGCCTTCTCCTCGCTCACCTGCTTGGCGATCTCGTCAAACGCCTCAGGGCGGCGCGAGGTCATGGCAAAGGCGACCGCTATCTGTTCCTCGGTGAGTTCCAGCGCGTCCAACGGGTAGACACGCCTGGAATAAAACTGGTCGGACTCCCCTGCGACTTTGGTGGGTTCGGTCATACGGCGGTGAAATCCCTCCCTAAATAATTACCTATGTCATTTGCGCGGATTCAGGGTTTTCAGTCAAGGATGCAATACCCCAATATTATGTCAATTGTGGGCGTATATCCGGAAATAGACAAGGGCCTGGAAGCAGCACTTCCAGGCCCTTGGTTCCGGTTCTTGAGAAGGGTGTTCGCCTAGCTTAGAGCGCCGAAACCATCGGGTATCTGTACCTCTACTAGGTGGGTCTTCCCGGAGCTGATGGCGTTGTCCAGGGCCTTGCCAAGCTGGCTGACATCGGTGACCTTGGTGCCCTCGAATCCGTAGGACTCGAAGAGTTTCACAAAGTCTGGGTTGACCAGGTTGGTGGCGAACCGGCGGTTCTCGCCGAAGCGGTCCTTCTGGAAGCCTTTCAACACGCCCCAGGCATTGTCGTTGAACATCAGCACCACCGGGTGGATGCCGTACTGGGCGCAGGTGGCAAGCTCTTGGAAGTTGTACTGGAACCCGCCGTCACCGGTGACACAGACCACCGGGCTGTCCGGCTTGCCAACCTTAGCGCCGACGGCCGCAGGGAAGGCAAACCCAAGACCGAGCCACCCATGGGGGTGCATGTAGGTCCTGGGGTCGTAGACCTCTAGACAGCGTGTGGCGCGGCTGGCGGCGACTGTCGGGTCGAGTGAGAAGATTGTGTTCCTGGGAGTTGCTTCCCGTACTGCTTCGAAGACCTTTAGTTCATTGCCCCAGGTCTCTTCCAGCTTCTGCCGCATATCGCCCCTAACAGACGCGATCTCGTCCTGGAACGACTTGCCTTTGTGGACATCCTGATCGCCGATGGCACCCAGCCACTGTTGGACCACAGCCTGGGAGTTGGCAACGATGGGCACGCTGGTGGGATAGTTCTTGCCGATGGCATCGCCGTCCAGCAGCACGTGGACCAGGTCCTTGGGTAGCTGCATCTCGATGCCGGTGGTGGAACGCTGGGGCAATATCGAACCCAGCACGATGGCCAGGTCGCAGGTGCCCATCCATTCTTGAAGCGGGTTCACGCCCCAGATGCGGCGACCCATGGTCTGTCCCAGGGACTGGGGATGGTCCTCCGGGAACGCGCCCTTGGCCCCGTCTCCCGTGACCACAGCCGCGCCAATCTTCTCGGCAAGTTCTATGATCTGCTGGGTGCCACCCAGCTGCTGGACTTCTTCACCGACAAAGATCACGGGCCGCTTGGCCTTGAGCAGCTTCTGCAGAGCCTCTTCAACCTTGGCCGGGTCGCCCTTGGGAACGTCCACCTGCCGAGGGCTCATTATTTCGACATCGACCTCCACACCCAGAAGGTCGGTTGGTATCTCCAGTTCTACGGGACGGGGGCGTCTGGTCTGAAACCGATCAAAGGCCTCCGTGATGTTGTCGGGGATGGACTCAACCTGCGGTATGGAGGTGTTCCAATCGGTGACCGCCTCGAACATACCAAGCTGGTTCTTGGTCTCATGGGTGGCCAGCTTGCCGCTGCCGATGAACTCTTGCTCGACGTTGGTGGTTATCTGGAGCAGCGGTGAACCGGAGAAATAGGCCTCACCCATCGCACCCACCGAGTCCGCAGCGCCCGGGCCGGTGCTGGTAATTAGAACGCCGGGTTTGCCGGTGGCCCTTGAATAACCGTCAGCCATGAATCCACAGCCCAATTCCAGACGACCGCCAACGAAGTTCAGGCTATCTTGGCTCCCAAACAGGGAGTCGAAGATATCCAGGTTATGGATCGATATGATACCGAAAACCGTGTCCACTCCCTGTGCTTTTAGGGATTCAACAACGGTCTGTCCGCCGGTTAGTTTAGGCAACTTGTGCTCTCCTTTATTTCGCGCTGTCAGCGTTAGGCTGGCAGTTTTAGATTACTAAGCTGATCGGGTTTTCCAGGAGCTTTTTGATCTCCGACAGGAATTGGGCGGCCTCTGCTCCGTCGGCCACTCGGTGATCTGTGGAAAGGGTGGCTTTCATTATTTGGGCTATGGCCAGTTCCCCGTCGCGCACCACCGGCTGTTCCTTCACCGTGCCCACCGCCAGGATGGCCGCGTGGGGCGGGAAGATTATCGCGGTGAAACTGTCCACATCAAACATGCCCAGGTTGCTCACACTGAATGTGGTACCGCTGTATTCCTCGTTGCGTAGGGTGCCGCTGTTGGCCCGGGCAACCAGGTCTCTACTGTCGGCGGCAATCTCAGTCAGGCTCTTGCTTTCGCAGTTATTGATGCCTGGGATGATCAGTCCGGAATCCAGCGCGATGGCAATTCCCACGTTGACGGACGCGTTCATCTGAAGGTGGTTGTCCTGGAAGAACGAGTTGAACTTGGGGTGGTGACCAATGGCCAAGGCTGATGCTTTGACGATCAGGTCATTGACGCTGACCCGCTGCTCCGCTCCCACATGATCGTTGATGTCTCTGCGGAAGGCCATCGCCTTGGTCATGTCGATATCGACGGCAACGTAGAAGTGGGGAGCCTCCCGCTTGCTGTCCACCACGACTCTAGCGATGGCCTGACGCATCCGAGATAGTTCGACCAGCTCTCCGTCTTGGGATGCCGGCGCTTCGTTGGCGGCAGCGACTGACGCGGGGGCAGGAGCGGCGTGTTCCGGTATGTCGGCCTCGGTAATCCGCCCACCAGGACCAGAGCCGGTAACGGTACTCAGGTCGATGCCCCGCTCCTTGGCCAAACGGCGGGCCAAAGGCGACGCACGGACTTCTCCCGGCTCCGCAGCCGGAGCGGCTGCTGTAGCTGAACCTGATGCTGGGATATCTGCTTCAACTATGCGCCCATCGGGCCCGGTTCCAGTGATTGTTGCCAGGTTTATACCGCGCTCGCGGGCCAGTCTCTTCGCCAGAGGGGATGCCTTTACCATGCCAGTCGTGACGACTGCCGGCGCCGCGGCGGCTTGCGGGGCTGATGCAGCAGTCGCTGATTCTTCCGCCGGTGCACTTGGCGTACCGGCATCGGCAAGTATATCGTCGGGGATCGCCTCGCCTGGGTTTACCATCACAGCGATCAGGTCACCCACCGGTATCGCAACGCCTTCTTCGGCGACGATCTTGGCCATCACCCCGCCGGTATAAGCTTCATACTCGACGGTGGCCTTGTCGGTTTCGATCTCGGCGATGACCTCGCCTCGTGTAACGTCCTCGCCCTCTTTCTTGAGCCAACGAACCACCTTGCCCTCACGCATGTCGTAACCCATCTGGGGCATCACTATCGATGTGGCCAATTTTTCCTCCTAATGGGTTCAACTGAGAGAACCGGTGGGCTGATTTCCAGGCACGGCCTCAGGCGGGCAGTGCACAGGCTTCTGTATTGCATAGATATTAATGCACACCCAGCAACGCGGCAACCGCCACGGAGACTACGGGAACCATCGAATAAAACAGGGGAGCGAGAAAATAACTCGCTCCCCTGTTGAGTTGCCTTAGAATCGCTGTTTGCGGGTCGCTTACATTATCCCGTTGATGATCTTCTGGGCTTCTTCCTTTCCGAGACCTAATTCACGGAAGGACAAAGGTCCACCAGTCTTCAACACGGGCTCAACGTCCTCCAGAGCAGGTCTGTCTCCTTCGTAGAACACCCCGGTGTAGATGGTGTCGCCAAAGACCATCGCCTTTTCACAGGCCAACTGCCAGTCGGTAGTGTTGTGCTCTTCCTCTTCCAGCTTCTTGATCCTTTCTTTGAAGAAGTCGTGGGTGTTGTTGAGGTTGAAGGTCACGCAGGGGCTGAACACGTCGATTATGGAGAATCCCTTGTGTTGTACCGCCTGCTGGATGATGCCCGACAGGTGCCTGACATCACCGCTGTAAGCCCGGGCCACGAACGTAGCGCCGTTCATGATGGCGGATGTCACGGGGTTTACCGGTTGTTCCACGTTGCCGAACGGTGTGCTCTTGGTGGTCATGCCGATGCTGCTGGTGGGTGATATCTGGCCGGTGGTCAGACCATAGATCTGGTTATTCATCACAACGTAGGTCAGATCGGTGTTTCGCCGGGCAGTATGGGTGAAGTGGTTGCCGCCGATGCCGTAACCGTCGCCATCGCCGCCCACTGCGATAACGTTCATCTCATGATTGGCCATCTTTACCCCGGTGGCCATGGGCAATGCCCGACCGTGCAGGGTGTGCATGCCATAGGTATTTATGTAGCCAGGTAGGTTAGATGAACAACCGATACCGCTGACTGTCATTATCTGGTGGGGACGGAATCCCAATTCTGCCACGGCCCTCTGGATTCCGTTCAAGACGCCAAAGTCGCCGCAACCTGGACACCAGTCTGGGTCGGATTTGCCCTTGAAGTCTCTGGGCATGAGATTTATCGCTGTCGTTGCCATGTCTTTACCTCGCTATGAGCCGGGCTGATTAGCGTTACCGGTTAAACGGTTATTTCCTGGTAGGGCACGTACTTGTCGGTTTCCCCGTTGGTCTGAGCCTTCACGCCATCAACGATGTGATGCGGCATGAACGGCTCTCCGTCGTATTTTCTGATGTGCCCAGAGGCTGCGAACCCGGTCTCGCTCCGCATATAACGGGCGAACTGACCGGAGAAGTTGTTCTCTACGATGATGGTCTTTTTGGCCTTGGACAAGATGGCCAATATCTCTTCTCCGTGGAACGGGACCATCCATTTGACCTGCAAATGGTTGGTGGAGATTCCAGCAGCGTTCAGTTCTGCCGCCGCCTCCGAGATTATTCCGTTTGTTGAACCCCAGCCCACCAAAGTAACATCAGCATCGGCCGGGCCTTCCAATACCGGCGCGGCTATGTCCTTTAGTATGTGGTCGAACTTTCTGGCCCGCTTCTCGACCATCGCCCGCCGCTTGTGGGGGTTGGTGAACTCATCACTGAGCAATGTTGAGTCTTCGTCATGTTCGTCGGTGGCGGCCAGATGGACATAGCCTTCCAGGCCCACCAGTGCCCTGGGAGAGATACCGCTCTCCGTATCTTTGTACCGGAGGAAACCATCGGTATCTGAAGGCTCGGTAATCAACTCACCCCGGTCGATGGTGGGGTGCATATCTATCTTGTCTGGATCGACGCTGAAGCGCCCTTCCGAGATGTAGAGGTCTGAGAGGATGATGGCCGGACATTGGTACTTGTCTGTGAGGTTGAATACCTCGGCCATGGTGTTGAATGCGTCCAGGCAGCTGGTCGGAGTAACGATAATCCGCTCAAAGTCGCCTTGGCTGGCACCCAGTGACTGCCACAGGTCACCCTGCTCAGTCTTGGTGGGCACGCCGGTGGATGGGCCGGCGCGCATCACATCGATGAACGCCACTGGTACCTCCATCATTGCCGCAGCGCCAATGGCTTCAGTCATCAGAGCGAACCCGCCGCCCGATGTGGCGCACAGTGAGCGGGTGCCCGCCTGAGCCGCGCCAACTACCATGTTGGCGACACCGATCTCATCTTCAACCTGCCGGACCATGATCCCAAGATTCCGAGCGTTGGCGGCCATCCAGTGCAGGACGCCGGTCGCCGGACTCATGGGGTAAGCGGCGTAGAATTTAACGCCGGCAGCGGCGCCGCCCATGGCCATGGCCTCGTTTCCAGACCAGACCGCCAATGGCTTCCCACCGGATGGAGGAGACTGTTCAAAGGGCTTGAAATGCTCGCGGGCATAATCGTAGCCAGCCCTGGCTACACCCACGTTCTCGTCGACCGTCTCCTGACCGCGCCTTTGGAAACGGAGGGTCAAGCTTTCTTCCAAAACCGAGAAGTCGATTCCCATCAGAAAGGCGACTGCAGCCATGCCAACGGTGTTCTGCACCAGCCGGTTTCTGCTTCCTGTCAGTTCTCCCACTGGAAGGCCGCAGAGGTCAGCGCCCATATCTTCAGTACCCGGGTTGATGGAATCGCTGTTGTAGACGATTCGGGTGCCAGGTCCCATCAGGCGCTGGTGGCGGTCCATGGTGTTTTGGTTCAGACACATAAGCAGATCCAGCTTGTCGCCGTGGTTGTCGACCTCGGCATCACTTATACGCATGGTCAAGAATATGTGCCCGCCCCGGACGATGGACTGGTACGAGTTATACGTGCTCAGGTGCAATCCGCGCCGGACGATGATCCGTGCCAGAATGTCTCCCGGCGTAGCGATTCCCTGTCCCGCTTCGCCGCCAATCGCCAATGCGAAATCGTAAGTTCCCAACCCCATTTGGTCCGCTCCTTCCCTTGTGTCCTCGAACACGGCTTCGTGTTAGTACCATACTCGGGTCGTCCGCAGGGCCGATCAACCCCCAAGCTGGGGAATAACCCACACGGATATTGTAAACGTTATGTCTCTTAACTGAGAGGGTTACATATGGATGGTTCGGCCCTGTGCTCCCAACGCGGCTTCTTTCAGCATCTCGGAGAGGGATGGGTGCGCATGCACCGCCCAACCCAATTCCAATACGGTACCCTCAAGTATCCGGGTCATGGACAGTTCGCCCAATAACTCGGTTACCTCCGGGCCAATCATGTGGCCGCCCAAAAGCTCGCC
Organism: Dehalococcoidia bacterium; assembly: GCA_002730485.1. The sequence continues at coordinate 6,740 of PCAH01000093.1, forward strand.
GTATTTGGCGTCGACCACCAGCTTGATTAAGCCCGAGCCTTCGCCCATGGCCAGAGCCTTGCCGTTGGCCTGGACGTTGAACGTCCCCACGTTAATTTCTTTGCCCTGCTCCCTGGCCTGAGCTTCAGTCAGGCCAAAGCTGGCTATCTGGGGCATGCAGTATGTTGCCCGCGGCATATAGACGTAATCCAGTGGCTGGGTCTCCAGCCCGGAAATTGTCTCAACTGCAATGGTTGCCTGGGCCGACGCAACGTGAGCCAGCGGCATCTTGCCGTTGACGTCACCGATGGCGTAAATCCCGGCCACGTTGGTTGCCATCTTCTCATCAACTATGATGCCGGTCCGATCAGTGGCAATGCCCACTGTCTCCAATCCGATGTCTTCCACGTTGGGCTGGATACCGATCGCAACGAGCACCTTGTCGCACTCCAGGGTCTGAGGAGCGCCGTCTTTCTCAACTGTGACCTTCACGCCAGAACCAGAGGTATCGACTCCGGTAACACCGGCGCCGGTCATAATCTCTATCCTATGTCGCTTGAACGCCCGTTCCAGCTGGGCGCTGATGTCTTCGTCTTCATTTGGCACCAACCTCGGCAGCATCTCGACTATGGTCACTTCCACGCCGTACATCTTGTATATGTAGGCGAACTCAACGCCGATTGCTCCACCGCCAACGATCACTATCGATGAAGGTAGGTCCTTGAGGACGATCGATTCCCGACTGGTGATTATCTTCTCACGGTCCACAGGCAGCGGCGGGATGCTCCTGGGTCTGGCACCAGTGGAGATGATGATGTTCTTGGCATCAATCACCGTGCCATCCGGGCTCACTTCCACTTTTCCGGCCCCGACGATCTTGCCCGTGCCCTGTATGTGGTCAACCTTGTTCTTATTCAGTAGGAAGGCAACACCCTTGGTGTTGCGATCAACCACCTTGCGGCTACGGTCTATGGCAACGGAGAAATCGGCGCTGAAATTATCCATCTTCAGGCCAAACTCATCGGCCCGCTTGAAATAGGAAACGATCTCCGCGTTCTTGAGCAAGGCCTTGCTGGGGATACAGCCCCAGTTGAGGCAGACTCCGCCCAGATCCGCAGGTTCGATGATGGCCGTTTTCAGACCAAGTTGGCCGGCCCGAATGGCAGCAACGTAGCCGCCCGGTCCAGAGCCGATCACCACCAAGTCGTAGTTAGAATCCATTCCCACCCGCAGATTTGATTTCCGGATATTCTTTCAACTGATTTCCCAGTTATGTTATCCGGGCTATATTATCAATTAAGACCGCGCCACGCACGCGTCACGTGGGCGGATTTTGGCACAAGTTAAGATTATAGCGTCGGCTTTGCCTCTATACAAACTATATCACTATGATAGTCCAAGCCTATCACTGGCTTTCATATTCCGCGAATTCAGCCGGACGTGGGACTCTGGTTCTAGATGGGCGATGGGCTGCATCTACAGGCGTGATTCATTGTCGTGGCAGGCTGTTTCTGCTAAGATTTAGGTGTTCTGACGCTTAGGTGCGGAGCACACAAACGCAGACATCAAAAGGCAACCGCCAAGGGCGGGAGGAAAAGACATGAGAGTTGGACCTTTGGGCATCCCCGAGCTGGCAATCATCGTTGTGGTCATTCTCTTGATCTTCGGTGCCAAACGCCTGCCCGAGATTGGGACTTCCATGGGCAAAGGTATTCGTACTTTCAAAACCGCGTTGATGGGTGAGGATGAAAAGGAAGAGGCCGAGAAGCAAGCGGCTGCCAGCGGTAAAGACGACTCCAACACTTAGGCCTTAGTCCTCGGTTAAACCAAGCAACAAAAAAGGCCGTCCTTTCTAAATGAAGGACGGCCTTTTTATTTGTCCGGTACAGTCTCGGTTTTGGCCTAAATCTAAGCCGAGGTTATGGCGCTGGATTTCTTTCGACCACGCCCGGCGATGCGAGCCAGGAGAATACCTACCTCGTAGAGCACCAACAACGGTCCCGCGACCAATGCCTGGTTTACCGGATCCACAGTTGGCGTGATCATCGCCGCCAATATGAACGCCACCACCACCCAGTAACGGCGGAACCGCCCTAATCCCTGGGCCGAAACTATTCCCAAGCTAGCCAGCAGATACATGACCAACGGTGTCTCAAACGCCAAACCCATCCAGAACAACAGCCGGATCATCAGGTTGATGATGTTGCTGATCCGGATCATTGGCACAGCCACGTCACCGCCAAAGGTCAGCAGGAAGTGCAGCGCCGGAGGAGTTAGGACGTAATACGCAAAGGCCACACCACCAGCAAAGGCCAGCAAGGCAGCAGGCATGAACCCAAATAGGTAGCGTTTCTCCCGACCGGTCAGGCCAGGCGCAATGAACATGATCACCTGAAATAATATAACCGGCGATGCCAATACCAGACCGGAAACGAATGAGACCTTGATTGCTGTGGTGAGAAGTTCTGTAACTTCTGTGTAGATCAGCTCGCCGCCGGTGCCAAGCCCCAGGTCCTCTGCGGGTTTGACCAGTATCTCAACGATGTGTTCAAAGAAGGCGAACGAAACAGCGCTCCCCACCAGGAGGGCAATGACGCAGATGAAGAGCCTCCGCCGCAGCTCGCCAAGGTGCTGCAGCATGGTTTGCTCCCGGGACCTCATCCCTTCTCCCCGGTCTCGGCGCTGTCTTGGAACTCGGCATCGGATTCCGCCGACGGCTCATCCGAGCCATCAGTCTCGTCATCAGACGGTATCTCCGCCCGCATGGGCACGCCAGGCGATTGCTCTATCGCCGGGTCAGGCTTTTGTTCTTGAGTTGGAGCGGACCGAGCGTTCTGCTCCATTGTCTCCACGGTCATGGCGTTCGTCACATCACCAAACGACCGGCGCAAATCCCCCAGGACCTTTCCGACGTTTCGGGCCGTGTCGATGGCCTTTCCCGGGCCCAAAACCAAGAACGCAACCAGGAATATCACTCCAAGCTCAGGGATTCCCATGCCCATAAAGTTCATAGGAAGTTACCTCCCTGTTGGGCGCTGATGGTCGGGCACTCTTCGTCACAGGCTATGGCATCGGCCACGGCCCAACCGTCGGGGAATTGGTAGTTGAGTTCCTGCAGCATCTCAACAAGCCGGCAGACAGGTAGGCCTACTATATTGTTGTAACAGCCTTGCCAGTCCGACGCGGGCCGCAATTCGGTATCCTGCACTGCGTAGGCGCCTGCCTTGTCCCTTGGCACGCCCGATGCGATTGACGACTCGATCTCCTGGTCGCTCAGATATCGCAGGGTGATTTCGCTGGTCATGGCGTCGCTCAAAGATTTTCCCGACGCCGCATCCACCACCGTAATCCCCGTCGAGACATGGTGGGTGGTCCCTCTCAGTTCCTGGAGCATCCGGCGGGCATCATCGTCGTCCACCGGTTTACCAACGGCCTGCTCTTCAAACACCACCGTGCTGTCAGCGCCGATGACCAATCCGGATTGTAGGTTAGCCGCAATGGCCTGGGCTTTCGCCAACGACAGCCGACGTACCATCTCCACAGGCGTCTCTCCGGGGATTGGGTCTTCCGAGAGGTCAGCGGGGATGATTGCGAAATCCAACCCAAGGATGTCCATCAATTCCTGACGCCGGGGCGATGCCGAAGCCAGGGTGATACCTGGGGTTGTTCCTACTGAAGGGTTGGCAGCGGCGGGGGTGGTTTCCTTTGAGGAAGCCTCCGCAAAGGAACCAAGTTCCTGATGGCCGAGGGAAAGCAGCGCTACACATTCAACGTGATGCGTCTGCGGGAACATGTCCAGCGGCGCTACTTCGTCCAGTTTGTAACCACCCTGACAGAGAATCTTGAGGTCACGGCCCAACGTCTCTGCATCACATGAAACGTAGGCGACCCGAGACGGCTTCATCTCAATCAGACTTGCCAAAGCCTGGGGCTGGCAGCCAGAACGGGGTGGGTCCAGCACCACGACATCAGGGGTTACGGGCAGATTCCTAAGTACATCTTCAGACCGGCCCAGCACGAACTCGAGGTTTTCCAAGTCTCCGGAGTTCTGCTTGGCATCGGCCACCGCTGCCGAGGACTCCTCCACTGCGATGACCTTCTTGACGGCAGGAGCCAGCAGGATGGCGAAGGTGCCCACACCGGTATAGGCATCCAACAGCACATCATCTGGAGATAGTTTCAGCCTATCGCGAACCACGTTGGCGGCCGCGGCGGCCTGGTCCACATTGACCTGGAAGAACGACGGCGATGAAACCAGAAACTCATGGCCGTCTACCGATTCCATGTACCGTTTCTGTCCGGTGGTTACGCTGATGTCTGGGTGCACCAGGTAGGGCTGGATTAGGAAATCTCCAGAGTACTTGCCGGCCCGTATGGATAACTGGGTGGTCTCTTCGCAGTTGTCCTGCAGGTCTTCCAGCAGAGTGTTCACGCCCTGATGCATCAGCAGACATTTCTCGATACGGACAAACTGGCGGGTCTCGCGGTTTACGAAACCCAACGAGCCTTCCTTATTGATGGTGAACCTGGCGTGGTTGCGGTAGCCGTACTGATCAGGGGATGGGTTGACCTCTGACACATTTGGCTCAACTAGATTGCCGACGCGTTGCAGGGCATCGGTCACTTTTTCGCGCTTAATCCGGAGTTGGGCATCGTAGGAAAGATGCTGCCACTGGCATCCGGTGCACTCACCGTAGTAAGGGCAGGGAGGCTCCACCCGGTCTGGCGACGCCTCAAGCACCTGGACAACCTTGGCGGATACGTACTTGCGGTGGACTTTTACCACCTCAACCACCACCCGTTCTCCGGGGATGCCACCGGCCACGAACACGTTTTGTCCGTCAAATTCGGCCATGGCCTCGCCCAGCCGCCCCCACGACGTAAGCGTCAGGGTGGCTCGGTCTCCTTGTTGTTTGATGCGTTCGGCTATCTCCATAGGTTCGCAAATACTATAAGCCACCTAGGGTGATAAACCAAGGAGTCACGCCCTGATTCGCAGGCTCGATTCATGCCTGGCATAGACCGTCAACAATCAGACATGGCAAAGGGCTCGGCGACGGATTTGGTAGAGGCATTAATTGGGACTCTCGTCAGTTGACCTCGTTCTATACGCCGATTAAACTGATGCCACAGCAGATTGGTCCCGTTAATGCAGGGCCAACCCCGCGGGTTCGTGTGAAAGTGAACCCAAACTCAGCAAATCGCATCCAAGTTATTGCGCATGAAAAATGCGTATGAGATTCCGGAGGATGGAAATGGCAGAACCTATCGAGGCGAACGACGACACATGGCAACAAGTAGTATTGGAATCGGAGACACCGGTAATGGTGGATTTCTGGGCTGAATGGTGTGGCCCCTGCAAGATGATCGCTCCCGCCGTACATGACATGGCCGTTGACTATGACGGTCAATTGACGGTGGTCAAATTGGACGTGGACGCCAGTCCCAACACTGCGATGCAATATGGCATCCGCAGCATCCCGGCCCTGCTCTTCTTCAAGGACGGGCAGCCCGTGGACCAGATCGTTGGCGCAGTACCCAAGGGCGCACTTAAGAAAAAGGTTGACTCCGTACTCGGAAGCTAACCCCTCTTTCAGAAAGTAGCTAACTCAGGCGCCGCCGCCCGGCGGCGTCTTTTATTTGCGGATGTGAAAAGTCTCACGGCAAATCGCAGCGCAATCCCCAGTACGTCTGACTTTGGCACTAATGGGAGTGGATGGGGCCCGGTGGCTCTTGCGGACTTCAAATCCGTTATGCCTCGTGACGAGCGGGGTAGGTGGGTTCGACTCCCTCGCACTCCCGCCAGACACAATATAGGCAC
>PCAH01000094.1 GCA_002730485.1 Dehalococcoidia bacterium
CTACCGAACATCAAACGAAGTGAATGAAGCACATCAATCAACTCTAATGGCAGCTTGAAAACGTCTCGCTTTGGGGGGACCACTACGGATGCTGCATCTTGCCTGTCAGGGGATGCGGCATTTTCTGTGTGTAGTCAAGGTGAGGCGATGGTGTGAGCTTCGATCCATGCGGGGGTGATTTCGAGGCCGAAGCCGGGGGCGTTGCTGGGGGTGAGGTAGCCGTCTTTGATGACAGGGGTGCCGGGGAGCTGGACCATTTCTTCCAGGGGGATGCCGGGAGGGGATACCCCTTCGGAGCGTTCGCCCCAGGGGACGGCGGGCATGGCGAAGGCGAGGTGCTGGCCGTAGGGGTAGTTCATGCTGGCGTGGGGGATGACCTGGATGCCGGCTGCTTCGGCGATGGCGCAGATCTTCTGGCCGGCAGTGATGCCGCCGCACCAGAGGACGTCGGGCTGGAAGATGTCGACGAGTTTGCGTCGGGCGGCGGAGGCGAAGCTGTTGGTGAAGTACCAGTGTTCGCCGCTGGCCAGCGTTTGTGAGGGGAGGCGTTCGCGGACGTCGGCATAGCCTTCCCAGTCGTCGGGGAGGAGATACTCCTCGATCCATTTGAGGTTGTAGGGCTTCATGATTTTGGAGAGGCGGACGACTGTCTCCACGTCGGAGGACATCCAGCAGTCGAGCATCAGCTCGCGATCGGGTCCGATGATCTCCCGTTTTTCGGCGACCATTTCCTCGTTCTTCTTCAGGCCTTCAAGACCTTCCTCAGGTCCATACGGCGTGAAGGCTTTTGCGCCTTTGAATCCCAATTCCATATACCAGGCCGTGTCCGATCCGGTGGCATAGCAGGGGATCCTCTCCTTTTGCGGTCCACCGAGCAGTTCGTAGACCGGCTTGCTAAGCAGTTTGCCCTTCAGATCCCACAAAGCAAGGTCGACGGCGCTGATGGCGTGGCTGGTGAGTCCGCCCATTCCATACGGTGCTGACATCCGGACCATCATATCCCACAGCCGATCCGTTGCCATACACGATTCGCCCAGGAGGACTGGGGCGAAGTGGTCGTTGATGATGCTGACAACGGGGGCTCCGTTGAGTGAAATGCCAAAGCCAGTGGTGCCGTCCTCGGCCTCGATGATGCAGGCGGGACGGTTCCAGGATGATGGGACGGTCCAGTTGCTGTCGCGCTTGAAGCGTTCGTAGCGGAAGATGGGACGTGACATCTTGGCGTGTTTGGGAGGCTCGGTTGGGCGTGGCTTGGAAATCAGTGCGGGCTTTGTGTTGATCTGGAAGGCGTGGATGGATTTGATGTTCATATCACGGGTCGCTTTGTCGAGAATCGAGGTGAGGGTTGGTGTGCGTTAGACAGCGCAGGGGGCAGGGAGCGTGGGGCGAGGAGAGTCAAGGCTAGAACTCGCAGATGAAGAGACCACCGAGTTTGTCTACGACGAAGGCGCCGTGCTCGTCGAGGATGGGCTGTACCCGAGCGCCGAGTTTCTCCAAGTTGGCGTCTTTGAAGCGACTTGTGGACCCGACATAGCTGACTACAGGAGCCACCTCTGTGCTGTCCAGCGCGTCTTCGAAATAGTCGATACCGATCGTGTTGAAGCAGGAACGCACTTGATCCGATCTATTCTCGAGGCTGAAGTTGTCAGTTGTGCGCGGCGAATAGGTGTCCGGCAGGATGCTGTCGGCGAGGTGCTCCGTTGTCGCGCACTGCTGTGTTCGGAGCTGTGTGCGGTCCTGATCTCGCATCTGCTAACGTCTCTCTCAGAATCACCGCACTTCTTGGAGTTGGACCATCAAGGACACCAAGAATATCAAGAGAATCAAGTTATAAGTCAGCAACAGGCAGGCAAGATCAGGGGACGGCACGAAGGCTGTAGAGGTGGGGAGGAATGAAGAGACGCACAGTTTCCGTGGATGGCCCAGACCTGCGAGGGATCCTTCGCTAGCGCTCAGGATGACATGGGAATGACGGTTTGAAAAGGGTGCGAGAATGGGTATCATAGCGGAGACGAGGTGGGGTCGCGGCGTAGTGATAGTAGATTGGTGAACACTTTGGTAATCGGGAGATTGCTCACACTGGGATGGTTGCTGAAAAATGGGATCAGAAAGTGATAGGAAGCTCTTTCTGCTGGACGGGATGGCGTTGGCGTATCGGTCGCATTTTGCACTGATCAACAACCCGAGAACGATGACGACGGGGATGAATACGTCGATGGTTTTCGTGTTTACGAACACGCTGCTCGAGATCATCAACAGGGAGCAGCCGACGCACCTGGCGGTGGTGTTCGACACGCCCAAGCCGACGTATCGGCACGAGATGTACCCGGAGTACAAGGCACACCGGGAGGCGATGCCGGAGGATATCAAGGCGGGATTTCCGTATCTGGATCGGATGCTGGCAGGATTCAGGGTGCCGGTGATTCGCGTAGATGGGTATGAGGCGGATGATGTGATCGGGACGCTGGCGGGGACGGCGGAGTCTGAGGGTTTCAACACTTATATGGTGACTCCGGACAAGGACTTTGCCCAGCTTGTGACGGAGAATACGAAAATCTTCAAGCCCGGACGGCAGGGGAGCGATCCCGAGATTCTCGGGGTCGACGAGGTGCTGGAGAGCTGGAACATCGCCGAGATCGGTCAGGTGGTGGATGTGTTGGGGCTGATGGGCGATACGAGCGACAATGTGCCGGGCGTTCCAGGGATCGGACCGAAGACGGCACAGAAGCTGATCGACAAGTTCGGGTCTGTGGAAGTGCTTCTCGACAGTACGGATCAGTTGAAGGGGAAGCAGAAGGAGAATCTGGAGACGTTCCGCGAACAGGCGCTGATGTCGAAGGAGCTGGTGATTATCAACACGCGCGTGCCACTGGATGTCGAAGTGAAAGATCTCGAAGTCAGGGAGCGAGATGAAGAGGCCCTGAAGAAGGTTTTCAACGATCTAGAGTTTCGTGTCCTGGTGGATCGGCTGTTTGGCGAGAGTGCGAAGGCGCCTTCGTCGGGTCCGCAGCAGGCCCTGTTGTTTGGCGAGGCAGCGGAAGCGCAGATCTCCGCCGATCCAGCCGGTTTCCGGACACTGGCGGATGTCGAACACGACTACACGATCGCGGATACGGACGAGAAGCTGGTTGCTCTGATCGAGGATCTTGCGAAGCAGAAGTCGTTCTGCCTGGATCTGGAGACGTCTCATCTGAGCACGAAGACCGCGGAGATCGTAGGGATCGCCGTGTCCCGGGAACCGCACACGGGAGCGTATATCCCAACAGCCGACCGTGAATCGTCTCTGGTCGTCCTGGATAAGCTGAAGGGATTACTCGAAGATGAGGGCATCGGGCTGATTGGGCACAATGTGAAGTATGATCTGTCGGTCCTGAAGTGGCACGGATACGAGTGGCAGGGACCGATCTACGACACGATGTTGGCTGCACATCTGACGATGCCGGATGCCCGGGTGCGGATGGATTCGCTGGCTGAGTCCCTGCTGGAGTACCGACCGAAATTGATTTCGGATCTGATCGGGGAACGGGGCAAAGATCAGAAGAGCATGCGGGATGTGCCGGTCGCAGATGCGGCGGAATACGCGGTGGAAGACGCGGACGTGACGCTGCAGCTGTGGGAGAAGCTGGAGCCGAAGATCGCCGAGATGGATCAGACGGAAGTGTTCGAGAATGTCGAGATCCCGCTGCTGCCCGTTCTCGTAGATATGGAACACGAAGGGATTCGTCTCGATACGGATGTGCTGGCGGAGATCTCGAGCAATCTGCAGACGGAAATCGACAGGACGCGCGAGCGGATCTTCGAGCTGGCTGGTGATGAGTTCAACCTCAATTCACCGAAGCAGCTGGGTGAGATTCTCTTCGAGAAGCTCAAGCTGGATCCAAACGCGAAGCGGACCCGAAAGAGCAAGCAGTACCAGACGAACGAGCGGATTCTGACGCGGCTGGCTAATCGGCACGAGATCGCGGAGAGGGTGCTGCACTACCGGGAGAGCACGAAGCTGAAGTCGACGTATCTGGATATGCTTCCCGGTACGGTGTTCGAAAAGACGGGGCGGGTTCACACAAACTATGAACAGGCGGTGACAGCGACCGGCCGGATGCAGTCGAGCAACCCGAATTTGCAAAACATCCCCGTGCGCAGTGACCAGGGACGGGAGATCCGGAAGGCGTTTGTTCCGCGCGACGACAACTACACGCTGCTGGCGGCTGACTACTCGCAGATCGAACTCCGAATCGTGGCGGCTATCAGCGGGGATGAGGCGATGAAGGGGGCGTTTGAGCGCGGGGATGACATCCACGATATGACGTCGATGAAGGTGTTTGATGTGAATGCGGACGGGGTGACTGCCGAGATGCGTCGGAGAGCGAAGACGGTGAACTTCGGGATCGTGTATGGGATTTCGGCGTTCGGTCTGTCAGACCGGCTGGATATCCCGCGCGCGCAAGCGGTGGACCTGATCGAGTCCTACTTCGTGCAGTATCCGGGGATCCGAGACTATATGGATGCGACTGTCGAGTTTTGCCGCGAGCACGGGTATGTGCAAACGATGACGGGGCGGCGCAGGTATCTGCGGGATATTAACTCGCGGAACCAGATGCTTCGGAGTGCGGCGGAACGGAACGCGATCAATTCGCCGATACAGGGGTCAGCGGCAGATATGATCAAGATCGCAATGGCGAAGATTCACGACCGGATGCGTGAAGCGGATCTGAAGTCGCGGATGCTGCTGCAGGTGCATGATGAGCTGGTGTTCGATATGTACAAGGATGAGGTGGAGGTGCTGCCCGGTCTTGTGGAAGAGGAGATGAAAGAGGCGATTTCGTTGAGCGTACCGATCGTGGTGGAGGTGGGGACGGGGGGGGATTGGTTGGAGGCGCATTAGAGGCAGAGGCGCAGGCGCAGAAGGGCAAGGGGGCAGGGGAAACGGTGGGGCGTTGTTGAGATCTGTATGAAGGACAGGGGATGTGGCCGGCCCTTTTTTTTCTGTTTTGTGCTGACACCTGCTGCGTACGTGGTCGACAGAAGAAGGTCCGTGGTTGGAACGCTTATCCTGGTGTGTGTTTTTCTGATTCTCGCGGAATCTGTCGAGGGGCAAGAGAGGTATGTGCCGACGGTGGAGCTGATCGAGCGGGAAAACGCGTGGTGGGTGCTGAGGGATGGGGAGACGGTGAAGCTGCACCGTGCGGGCGTGTCGAGTCAGAGGCCCATATGCTGGACTATCTCGCGAGCAAGGGTGGTGTGGTAACGCGAACCTGGGGAACGAACAACATCGGCGAGTATCTCGATCGTGCCCAGAGAAAGGGGATCGGGGTCATCGTGGGGTTCTGGATGGGACACGAGCGTCACGGGTTCGACTTCAGCCCTTTCGCTCGTGGCTCCGGAAGAGAGCGGGGCCTATCGACCGTCGGTGATTGTGAAGATCAGACGGAGAGCTGGCGCTACGGCGAATGTTCTTTTTATAGTGGTGAGGGAGTAGATGGTGAGTCGGTGAATCGGCAGATAGGCAGGTCAGGAGTCAGAGGTTATGAGATGAGTGATCAGGAGACGAGTGTTGCGGAGTTGAAGGAGAGTGTGACTGCGTTTGTCGAGGCCAGGGACTGGGAGCGGTATCACAGCCCGAAGAACCTGGCGATGAGTATTTCGATCGAAGCGGCGGAGATAATGGAGCATTTCCAGTGGCTGACGGTCGAGGAGGCGAAGTCAGCGATGGGGGATGAGAAGGTCAGGGGTGAGGTTGAGGCGGAGATTGCCGACGTCTTTATCTACTGTCTGAGCTTTGCGGATGTGACGAAGATCGATGTGAGTGAGGCGATCCGGCGGAAGCTGAGCAGGAACGAGGAGCGGTTTCCGGTGGGTCGGGTTCGAGGGTATACAGTTGACGGGGGAGAGTCGGCAGATCGGCCGGTCGGCAAGTCGGTAGATCAAGACCGGCAGGAGGACTAGGGTGCGGGTGCTGGTTACAGGGGGGAGCGGGTTTGTCGGGGGGCACGTGGCACGTGCGGCAAGGGAGCGGGGGCACATCGTTGCGATCGGTGACCTCGGGCCGGGAGAACCTGATGCGGTACTTGACGTTCTCGAGGTAACAGCCGTTGTGTCGGCCGTGGCGGGTTGCGATGTGGTGATTCACTGTGCGGCGGTCGTTGGACCGGAACCTGCGAGGGCGAGACCGCTGGATGCGGTAACGGTCAATGCCATCGGATTGGCCCACGTGCTTGAAGCGGCCAGGCTTCACGGTAAGCGTGTTGTCCATCTCTCTACAGCTACGCTTTACGGGATGCGGCCGGCCCTGGAACCGCTCCACGAATCCGATACCCCAACCCCGGTCAGTCACTACGACGCGACCAAGTTTGCTGCAGAAGTCATCTGCCAATCCTACCGGAAGGATTTTGATCTGAATGCGGTTTCCGTTCGGACCGGTTTCGTTTACGGACCGGGCCACAGTACAGGGGAGTATTTCGTCGAGTCGGCGATGCGAGGCGAGTCTGTGTCTCAGGAATCGGGCGCCGCACAGCCGTGCGATTTTACGTATGTGAAAGACTTGGTGAGAGGTCTCGTTTTGGCGGCTGAAGCCGAATCGCTTCCGGAGCCTGTCTACAACGTGACGGGCGGTGTCCTGAGAACGCGTGGTGATTTTGTCGAAATCGTGCGGAAGCTGATACCAGATGCTAACATCACGATCGGGCCGGGGATGAATGCGGCGATGCATTTGAGGGGACCGTGTGTGCTGGATCTGGCGAAGCGGGATTTTGGGTATGGGGCGGAATACAGCTTGGAGAGGGGGGTCGGGGATTGGGTTGGGTTGGGATGAAGGGGCTGTGGAGGCATTTGAGGCGGTCAGGGAGCTGAGGACAGAGGTATCCCTGAATCTGCTCTGGGTACTGGAAGGTGCGATTCGGGATGTCGATTGCTGGGAGCTTTCAGCGGATGTGAAGGCGGAATTGAAGTCGTATCTCGAGTAAGGAAGACGGTGGATCAGGAGGTGAGAGAAGGGCGGTGCTTAGCCTGTAGTGCTTGGGGAAGCAGGAACGGTGGGGGCAGCGCATCGCAGGTCTGTATAGCGGGAAGTGGCGGCTTTTAAGGCACTTAAACCTTTGGTAGATGGCGAAAATGGGCAGAAACCGTTGTAGAACTTGAGAAAGTGCCCCGGGGGCACTTTTAAGTCAGTGACGGACCGGGAACGACTAGATTCGGTGGAATCCGGAGATAATGTTGGGTCAGATTGGGCATTACATTGAGGCGTCATCCCCAAACCATTCACTCATTCTTTGCAGGAGTCTATGTCGAGTCATCCGAATCTGGTGTATGTCTTTCCTGATGAATACAGGAAGCAGGCCGTGGGTGTCGCCAATCAGGATCCTGTAATCACCCCGAATCTGGACGCATTCGCAGAAGAGAGTCTGATGTTTACGGACGCCATCAGCAATCGACCGGTGTGCAGTCCGCATCGTGCGATGCTGTTTTCGGGCAAGTATCCACATTCGAACGGGGTTCTCGGGAATGTGAATTCCTCGACCGTGCAGTATGAGAACTATCTGAAGGAAGATGAACGATGTTTCTCCGATGTGCTCCACGATGCCGGCTACGCGCAGGGATATATCGGGAAGCTGCATCTCGATCCACCGAATGAACAGGCACACTACACAGAGGGAGCCAGAGGCGACGGACGGGTATGGGATTCGTATACCCCGCCCGGTTCGAGACGACACGGGTTTGATTTCTGGCACTCATACGGATGCTGCGACTGGCACAACCAGCCGCACTACTGGCACGGGGACGCCCGGATCGATCAGCGACTCGAAGTTCACGAATGGTCCGTGAAGCACGAGACGGATGTGGCCGTCGACTATATCGAGAACCAGACCGGGTGGCGGGATCCAGACAAGCCGTTCTCCCTGTTTGTGTCCTACAACCCGCCGCATATGCCTTTCGACCAGGTCCCAGCCGAGTATGTCGAACGCTACGGTGACGCGACACACGAGGATCTTCTGACACGGCCTAACGTTCCGAGCGACGAACGAGGAGATCGTGCACGACAGGATGTGAAAAATTACTTTGCGATGGTGACTGGTGTCGACGAGCACTTTGGGCGGATCCTGACTACGCTCAAGGAGCAAGGACTGGATGACGATACGATCGTGGTGTTCACGTCGGATCACGGTGAGATGATGGGCAGTCACGGTCTGATGGGGAAAAGCGTTTGGTATGAGGAGTCGATGGCCATCCCGCTGATGGTCAGGTGGCCAGATCGGATTCAACCCGGAAGGGACGATCTGCTGATCGGCACGGCTGATCTGACGACGACGCTGCTGTCGCTGACAGGGCACGCCGACCAGATTCCGCAGGAGATGCAGGGCAATGACTACGCGAAGGCACTTCTGGGTGAGACCCTCGAGCGGCCGACATCGGCGCTGTATCTGGAGACGCATCCCGGACGGCCCGAAGACGGACGACGAGGGGTGAGAACGCATCGCCACACCTACGTTGCGGAACGATCAAGCGATGGGGCAGAGACGGAGACCCTGTATGATAACCTGGCGGATGCGTATCAGATGGAGAATGTGGCGGACGAGCAGAAGGATCTTGCTGCGGAGCTGCGAGACGAGATGGACGGGTGGTTGCGGGAGACGGGGGATCCTTGGATTGAGGATTGAGGATGGAAGATCGAGGATTTGGCCCTCACCCGGTTCGCTAACGCGAACCGCCCTCTCCCGCCATCGGGAGAGGGAAGTGGCTGTCCAGTATGGCGATACGTTCACCTAGCTGCGTTGGTTGTGGGGTAAGTAGACGAGAAGGCAGGTCCTGATGAATGAGATCATTCCCGGTGTATACGACTACGTGGCTCACCATGCAGGCATCGAACACGACGTCCATTCCACCTATATCTCGGCAACAGAACCGCCGTGTCTGATCGACCCGATGGTTCCTGTGGTTGAGGCGAACTGGTTCGACGGTCGTGAACCCGAACATAATCTTTATGACAAACCGGCTGCACGATCGTGGGATTTCGTGGTTTGTCGAACGATTCGCGTGCACGGTTTGGTGTCACGCGTCAGGTCTTCACGAGTTTGTGGATATGGACATCGAACCCAAAGGGTTCCAACACGGAGATGTCCTGCCAGGGGGAGTTGAGGCACTGGAAGTTGGGGTACTGTGTCCTGAGGAGACGGCCTTCCTGGTCCCGGTCGGCGAGGATGTTCTGGCGATCGGTGATGCGATGATCCGGTATAGCGAGCTCGGCTTTGTGCCGGACCATCTGATGGGAGACGATCCGGAGGCGATTGTGTGGTATCACACGTCGCACACGGTTCTGCTACAGCTCTACATCGATCAAATGGTGGAGTGGGTGAAGGGGAATCTTTAGATCGAGGATGGATGAGTGATGATTGAGGATTGAAAGTCTACGGCAAGTCTTTGTAGCAGATAGGTTCAGGGAAGATTTCGGCTCCGGGTGTCCAGTGCGACACGAGTGGGTGGTCCAGATCGCGAAGAGATCCTTCGCTTTGCTCAGGATGACAGGATGACATTCCCAACATACGAATCAATCGGGGTGCGTCCCTTGATCAACTGTCGAGGAACGTACACGATCATCAGCGGGTCGGTGTCCTTGCCGGAGGTGAAGGCGGCGATGGAGGCGGCCTCGAAACGGTATGTTCACCTCGATGAACTGATGGAGAAGGTGGGTGAACGGATCGCGGAGGTGATGCAGTGTGAGTTCGGGCTGGTGACTAATGGGTGCGCGGCGGCAATCTGCCAGGTGACCAGCGCGTGTATGGCAGGAGATGACCAAAAAGGGATCGCCCAACTGCCGGACACGACGGGGATGAAGAACGAGGTGGTGCTGCAGAAGAAGCATCAACATGTCTACAACCACGCGATCCGGATGACGGGGGCGAAGATCGTCGAAGTCGACACGCTCCAGGAGATGGAGGCCGCGGTTGGAGAGAAGACGACAATGTTGGCGGTTTTTGGTGATGCAGCGGATCGAGGGGACGTTTCTGTCGCCGAGATGGTGGCGATCGGGAAGCGGGAAGGAATTCCTGTTTTTGTAGATGCGGCTGCAGAGCGGCCCGACGTACCGAACTGTTATCTCGAGGAAGGTGCAGACGCTGTGGCCTATAGCGGCGGCAAATGTTTGCGCGGACCTCAGGCGGCCGGACTTGTGCTGGGAAAGCGCGATCTGCTGTGGACGGCGTTCCTGCACGGGGCGCCGCATCATTCCATCGGTCGCCCGATGAAGGCAGGCAAAGAAGAG
>PCAH01000095.1 GCA_002730485.1 Dehalococcoidia bacterium
ATATCGTTGCTGCGGTCACCCCAGTTCACCAACCTTGAAATCGTTGCAGAATCCTTTGACGGTTACCGCAACATGATGCGCGACAACGGTTTTGATGCCGACGGCATCGATCAGCCGTACTCGGTGAGGACATTTGTCGCACCCTCTGATGACGAAGCCAAGGCCGAGGCCAAACATGTGGTGTGGTTCTATCACCTGCTGGCCAGTCTATTGCCCGGTGCCCCCGGAGTGACGGCACCGAAGTCGGGCTACGAGAACTACCCCAGGGATCCAAGTATGCTGTCACAGATCACCACCGACGATGTGTGGGAACGGGGGACTGCGTTTGGGTCTCCGGAGCGGGTTGTCACCCAGATGAAGCGCTTCATGCATGAGGCCGGTGCCACCAGCTTCATGCACCAGATGCGCATAGGCGGGCTGGAGCATAAGAAGGTGATGCAATCAATGGAGTTATTCTCCAAGCATGTTATGCCAGCCCTACGAGAAGAAGAGGCAAAGATGAAGGAGTCTGCGGCCGCAGTTTAATAAAAGAACCGTAAAAAGTATAAAAACTGCATCCAAAACGGGTCGGTGGCAAAGGTCACCGACCCGTTTCTATTCGAGCTTATTTTATCGGCTTACGCTCAATATTTGGTCAAAGTATAAAAATTAACCTAAAATAGTTTTAAAATTCGTTGACATAAGAGCCCTTGAGTCCGTAACGTCGAGGTACGTGATTCGGTGGAAAAGAATTTGTCCCGACAGCGGCCCATAGTTAGGCCGAAGTCGCGGACAAAAAGAGAATCCACCCATCAGGTTTGGGCCGTGCTGGGTCCGAAACATTAGCGCGGGGCTAGACCCTGCCCTGGAGGTTAATTATGGTAATCGAGAAGGACTTATTGGCAGGCGTTGGCGTTGAAGAGTCGATTGAAGAAACGGTCGAAGAAAAAACCGAACCTACGTGCCGACACCACTGGTTCATCGAGTCGGCAAACGGCCCCATCAGTTGGGGAGAATGCCAGATTTGCCATGAAGGCAAGGAGTTTAAGAACTCCATAACCGATGCCGACCGGGATTATTAGCCCGGGAGGTTTCGTTTCTGGATGGGTTCTTCGACGATAGCCGGGTTATTTTAGAGGCCTGGCTGGGCGGAAGCACGCGAGCAATATTCGGCTGGTAATCCGGCCAAGTCATTTGCCAATTTTTTGTTGGGAGAGGTGGGGTCTAATCAGCGTTCGCTGATTTGAGATCGACACCGGAGGTAGGGAAAGATGAGAGTACTTTGGATTGGATTTGGGCAGGCTGGTGGTAAGATAACCAACGCCCTAATGGGAATGAACCGCCGTCTTTACAGCGGAATAGCGATCAACACTGAAGAGGCCGATCTATCAGGCCTTAACAATATTCGAGAGAAAGTTCTGATCGGCAAATACGCCCTGCGGGGACGCGGGGTTGGTTCTGATATCGACCTAGGGGCCAGCATCGCTGAAAAATCGCTGGCCCAGATGATGGATTCCATCGACGCCATGGTGAGAAAACGCGATCCGGAAGTCATCTGGATCTCCGCCGGTTTGGGCGGTGGCACCGGGGCTGGGGGCAGCTTTGTCCTGGCCAACGAGTTGAAGAAGGTGTACAAGCACATTCCCGTTTACGGTACCGGCGTGATGCCCTCCGTGACCGGAATGCCCAACGACAAAGAGGCGCTCAACCTCTCCAACACCGTGAAGAGTTTTGAGCTATGGAGCCATTACTTCAACAACATCTTGTTGGTCGATAACGGCCAGTATGAGCAGCCAAACGTCACACGGGAATCCGTTGAGGGCATGTTCCAGCGGGTCAACGAAAACCTGGCTCAGACGCTCACCACCATCCTAACCGCAGGCGAGATGCGGCCACCTCCTCAAGAGGTCTTCAGCTCATCTGAGGTCAAGGCCACCATGGGGCTGATCGGCGACGTATCGACCATTGGTCACTGCTCTGAGGAGATTAGGATCAGGTCCCAGTTCTGGCGCGGCGGGATGGAACCCGGCACCCGCGAGCTAGAGAGCATCATTGAGAGAAGCGTCGACAAGAACAACCTGACCTTCCCGACGGATGTTTCAGGCGCACGGTCTGCATCACTCATCGTCCACGGTCGACCGGAGCACCTGTTCACCCAGGCAATATCCTTGGGACGCACACGGTTGGAGGAATTGACCACGGTGAGCAAGGTCCGCTACGGCGACTATCCAGACCGCCGGACCAAGTATCTGTCTGCTATCACCATCGTCTCTGGAATTAACGATTTCTCCCGATTGGACCAGATGAAGAAGCGGGTGCAGGAGCTCAACGGTTCAGCGCCTTCCAATCATCACATAGCCCCTGATAGTGTGATGGAGCCGTCCATAGTCTAGATAGTTTCACACCAAACATCACTGGAATAGAAAAGGGGTACTTCATACGAAGTACCCCTTTTCTATTCTTGCTGAGTAGTCTTGAATCAGAGGATGGCTACTGGGTTCACCGGGGAGCCGGTGCCGCCCACCACCCGAAGCGGGTTCACGGTGAGCATGAACTCGTAACGTCCTTCTTCGGCACAGGCCTCGGCCAACGGCTGGAGCAGGGCGTTGTCCAAGAGCCCGATGCCGTAGGCAAAGATGGATCCATGGACCGACCAGGCCAGGTCGTACCCGTTGGGGGTGAAGTCCATCATGTCCCAGACCAAGAGACAACAATCGGACTCGCGGATGAACTTTAGGCAGGAGGCGTGCAGTCCGGGCCGCTCGTTGGGGTCTCCGCCCCAAAGGGGATTACCGTCCTCGTTCCACTTCTCCCTGCCGCTATAGACAATTAGTGCATCACCTGGCTCAAAGGTCACCCCTTGGGCCTTGGCAATGTCCTCGAGTTCCCAGCCGTGAACGGGGGTATCCATGGTCACGTAGGGGACGCCCCGGAACTTGGGTACGTCAAGAAGGATGCCTCGGGTGATGATTCCTTCTTTCCAGTGTTCGACTGAGCCCCAGACCGCGCCGTCCATGGTGACCGTGTCATCGTGGATGCGGCCGTTCCACATGCCATTCTCGTCCCACACGTGGCAGAGGGCATCGAGGTGGGTGGTGGCGGTGCCGTGATAGGAGATGCCGTAGTAGTCTGCAGAGAAACCGGAAGTCTCGCTGCGGAACACCTTCTTCATGTAATGGTGGGCCGGAGTGGGGTTGTTGGGGGCCGGGGTCTTGGGGAATTCCCGGCTAAGGGAAACAGCCCTGCCCGATTTGATGGTTGCTGCGGCGGCAAGGCGCTTTTCAGCGGTGACCATGTTCATGGCGCCCATCTGGTCATCATCGCCCCAGCGGCCCCAGTTCCGGTCTTCCTTGAGGTATCCAAGCACTTCGGCTTTGGTTGGTACGCGGCGCTCCATGGCCCCTCCGTTCTTGATATCTGGTGTTGGTGTCTGGCCGAGCCGGTCTCAGCCTGGCGGAAACGATAGCAGAGCGACCACTACGGTGCAAATGCCTATCTTGCTTCCGTTACTTAACCGATTGCTGCATGCAGGTGAAGAATCGGTCCATCATGGACTTGGCGAAGTTCTCGATCATGCGCTGTCCCACTCGGGCCAGAAGGCCGCCGGACGAGGATTCGCTTTCAACGTCCACGGTGGTCTTGCCGTCATTCTCGGTCAACCTGATGTCGGATGAACCCTTCACGAACCCTGATGTCCCTTTCCCCTCAATTGACAGGCTATAAGACTCGTAGGGCTTCAGGTCCATCATCTTGACCCGCGCGTCGAATTTGCTGCGGATGGGCCCCATGGCAATGCTCACCGTGGCGGCGTATTCGTCATTACTCAGAGCTTCCATCTTTTCGCATCCTGGGATGCAGGCCGAGAGGGAGTCGGGGTCGGTCAGTATCTGCCACACCTTTTCCGGTGGGGCGTTGAATTCGTAGGAGCCGGATAACTTCATTGAATGGCCTCTTGGATTGGTGTGCGGGCTATCGCCGGTTAAAACCGGTCATCGGCCAGCAGCAGTAGTTCCAACAATACCTGGGTGCCGTTGGCGCAGTCTTGGGGTGTTGAGTACTCCTCTATCGAGTGGCTGATGCCATCAACACTTGGCACAAAGATCATGGCGACCGGGGCAATGTTGGCCACGGCCTGGGCATCGTGCCCTGCGCCGCTGGCCAGGGGCTCCCAGGTCATGCCGCAATTCTCGGCAGCTTCAGCCACCATAGCCTGCATATCTGGTGTTATCGGCACAGAGGATGTGAACCGGTGTCGTTGCACATCGATGCTCACCTCTTCATTGAGCACTGCGTCGTCGGTCAACCGCCTGAGTTCTTCCTCGGCTGCGGCCAGGGCGTTCATGTCGGTATCCCGAAACTCGAGTCCGATGCTGGCGCTGCCCGGAATGACGTTTACTGCATTTGGCACTGCGCTGATCGAGCCAACCGTCGATACTCGGCAGATCTCTTGTTCTGCGGCCATCTTTTGTATCGCGAGGATCAGTTTGGATGCACTGACCAAGGCGTCCCGGCGAGTTTCCATGGGTGTGGTGCCGGCGTGGTTGGCTTTGCCCTGGATCTCCACTTCGAACACGGCCCTGCCGGTGATGCCTGTGACCACACCGATGGGATTGCCGGATTGGTGCAGGTAGGGTCCTTGTTCTATATGAAGCTCAAGGTAGGCGGCCAATTCTCCGGTATTTCTTGTCGCTTCTTTGATGCGCGAGATGTCCCCGCCGATGTCTGCCAGGCATGGCCCCAAGCCGTAGCCGTCATCGTCCACAGCGTTCAGGTCCTCTTGTTCCAGCAGTCCCGACATGGATCGGCTGCCCACCAGCCAGCGGTGGAAGCGGGTGCCCTCTTCATTGGTGAAGTTGATCACCTCCAGGGGGTGGCGGGTTACGTGCCCCTGCTCTCTCAGTGTGCGTATGACTTCGATCGCTGCCATCACTCCCAGGGCACCGTCGTATTTTCCGCCTTTTGGAACGGTGTCTGTGTGGGAACCAAGGGCAATGGCTGGGAGACTGTTATCGGAGCCAGCCAGGCGACCGATGATGTTTCCGGCCGTGTCTATCCGCGTCTCCAATCCGGCTTCCTGCATCAGCTTGATGGAATAGTCCCGACCCAGGATATCTTCCGGAGAATAAGCCACACGATCCATCCCCGTCGGGCTCTCGCCCAGGTGGCCTAATTCCTCTAAGGATTGGTTGATGCGTTGGTCGTTAATGGTATAGCGGGGCATTCAAATGGCCTCGTAGTTTCTTGATATGGCTGGGATCCGGGGAAATGCCTTGAGCGACCTTCTCTATGGTGACTTGGATATGACCCGTTAGATTATAGGATCAATAAGGCAAAAACCAGCCTGGTTCTCAGGCTGATCTTAGTGCGTCAGGGCTGTACCGGAGATTATACGCTAAGGAGTGGGAGAGATTGCGGCGATGTTCAATTCGGCGGTGGCGCGGTCAACACCAAGGGAAACGGCGCGGTTGATGTCGTCGAGGTATTTGGACATCAGGCCAAGTTTGGCGTGGACGGAGGCCCGCACCAGGTAGGCCTTGGCATAGTCAGGATCTACCTCAACGACCAAATCTACGTCTGCGATGGCTTGGGGGTACTCGCCCAGCGTTGAGTAGACCAAGGCCCTGTTGATGAGGGCATCTATATTCTCGGGCTCAAACGAGATGGCTTTCCCGTAGTCATCCACCGCTTTTTCAAATTCGCCCAGGTCTTCGTGGACCACTCCCCGGTTGAACCAGGTGTGTCCAGACGTGGGGTCGAGGTCTGTCGATTCCGTAAAATCGGCCAGGGCCTGCTTCAGGTTTCCCTGTGCTAGATAGGTGGCGCCGCGATTGGTGTGCAAAGCTGACGAGTTGGGAGCCAGACTGAGCGCGCTGCTGAAATCTGAGATTGCTTCATCGAAGAGATTCAGGCTGTCGTAGGCAGCTCCACGGTTGATGTAGGCGTTCAAAGATGTCGGGTCAGCATGGATGGCCTTTGTGTAGTCGTCCACTGCCAGAGTCAGTTCGCCTGTGGCGGCCAAAACGGCGCCATGGTTCACGTAGGCTGAGGCGCTCTCCGGATCCAGAACCACCGTCTGGTTTAGGTCAGACATGGCCAGTTCCAGGTTCCCCAAGAGCAGGTGGGTGGCGGCACGGTTGCTGTAGGCCAACACGTATTCAGGGTTTAACTCGATGGCACGGTCATAGTCTGCCACCGCCAGCAGGTTTTCTCCTATCCTTTCGAGTCCGATGCCGCGGTTGCCGTAAGCGGCGTAAAATTCCGGATCCAGGTCTATTGCCTGGTTTAGGCTGGTGATCGCCTCTTGGCTGCGGCCCAGAGCCAGGAGGGCCAAACCCTTCTGGGTGAAGGTTGAGGGTGATCCCGGTTCAAGTTCTATGGCCTTATCAAGGTCAACAAGGGCGCTTTCAAAATCCCCCAGCCTGGTATGCGTGCCCGCTCTGGCGGAGTAGGCAAGACCCAGTTCGGGGTCTAGTTCTATCGCACGGGAATAGTCTCTTAATGCAGAAGACAGGCGGCCCAGTTGTTCTTGGGCAATGGCGCGGTTGTGGTATGCCGGAGCATATGATTCATCGGTGAGGATTGCCAGGTCGAATTCAGCGATGGCCTCTTGGTACATCCCGTCTTCCAAGAACTTCACGCCACTGTTGTAACGCTTTTCCGAATCACTGATTCCGACGCACGCAGCGAGTCCCAAGACAAAGACGGCGACGGCAATCATTCGGCCGCGTCGCATACTAAGCCGGACCTTGGTCTGTTCCCAGGCAGTCCTGGTATTTGGGTTAGATGATGACATCAGCCTCGCTGCTGAAGGTCAGCGTTTGTTCTTTCTTAGAGGAGTCCTGGAACCTGGAAATTCCCAAATCAGAGATGTCTTGGCTAGGTGAATCCTCGTGCAGGACCAATTCCGCCATCGCCACACCAACTGCCGGTGCAAGCTTGAAACCGTGTCCGCTGAATCCGGCGCACAGGAACAGACCCTCCAATCCGCTATGGATACGCAGCCGGTCAATGATCGGATGCCGGTCTGGAGTGGATGTATAGAGCCCGGCAAAGCCGTTGGTATATTTGGCTGTTTCCATCATTGGTACTCGGTTGACCAGCCGTGGCCAGACTGCCTCCGTGAACTCCTGGGTTGGACGTTGGCCGTAAAAAGCTGGGTCCGTGAGCGACTTGTCGGACTGCTGAGGTTCCGCGGTCCCAGCCAATATCAGGTCTTCGCCCTCGGGACGAAAATGGGTCTGGTTGATCAAGTCACTGATCACCGGAATGTTACCTAGATCGGTGGAGGGCTTCTGGAAAGCGGCTACCTCATGACGAGTTACTTGCAATGGGAGTTTGACTCCATACGGTAGTAGGAAATCCCGACTCCAAGCTCCTGCGGCAAGGATAACTCGCTCCGCCTTGATCGTCCCTTTGCCGGTTTCGACCCCGGTAATCCTTCCCCTGGTTAGTTCCAGGCCTGTAGCGGTGGTCCGTAGCTCGGTTTTCACACCCAACTGCCGCGCCCGCGACGCATAGGCTAGGGTCGTGCCTGAGGCGTCTGCATAACCAGACAGGGGTTCATAAACGATAGCCGCGCAATCCCTTAGTTGAAACCCCCTGGCCAATTCGCTCGCGTCCTGGTGGCTGACCAACCTGGTCTCAATACCGGCTTCGTGATGGAGGGCGATGCTGGCGTTGGTTTGAACGTGATGCTCCCCTCCAGCAAACACCAGATGTCCGGTCCCAGTAAAGCCGCAGGTGCCTCCGACAAGGTCATCAAATGACCGAAAGATCGCGAGGCTCTGCTGGGCTAACTTGGTCAAAACAGAGGTCGAAAAATGGGTGTGTACCGTGGCGGTGGAGCGTCCGGTGGCCCCGGCTCCTAGGACGTCTCGTTCCAGCAGGACGATCCCGGTCATGCCCTTGGCGGCCAGGTTATAGGCGATGGAGCACCCCATCACGCCGCCGCCGATTATCACTGTCTCTGCTGAGGGAGTCATATGCCGTCATTAGACCAGAAAACTCCAATATAGTCCCCATCCCATTGATGACGGCAAACGGCCAGTAACGGAGTCCTAGAAACAGGTATATAATGGCCGCGTAATGGAGCCTGCCACCAAGTAAAGCGATATAACGGAGGTACAACATGGGCGCAACCGAGACCATCGCCAAATGGATCGTAGAAACCAACTATGAGGACATCCCACCCGACGCTATACGCGTTGCCAATGAGTCTTGTTTTGACCTGCTGGGTGTGATCCTGGCCGGTTCCCAGCAACCCGTTGGTGAGATCATTCAGAAATACACCAGCAGCCAGGGAGCTGCCCCTGAATCCACCGTCCTGGCTGGGGGCTTCCAGAGCACCCAGGCCAATGCTGCTCTGGCCAACGGCACCATGGGCCACGCGTTGGACTTCGACGACTTTGGTGGCTTTGGCCACCCCACCGTTGCGATATTCCCGGCTCTGCTGGCAATTGGCGAGCATACGGGCGCAACTGGCCGTGACCTGCTGGAGGCGTATGTGGTCGGGTGTGAGATCGGTCTGGCGTTGCAGCATGAGACCAAGTACAAGCAGATGGACAAAGGCTTTCACAGCACGGCAGTGATCGGTCGATTGGCCTGCACCGCCGCCTGCGCCAAGCTCCTTAAACTGGACGAGCACCAGACTATCATGGCCATGGGTATGGCCGGTTCCATGTCTGGTGGTTTGATTCACAACTTTGGCACGATGACCAAGCCCCTACACGCCGGCCTGGTCGGACGTGACGGTGTCACGGCAGTGCAACTGGCCCAGATGGGCCTGACGGCCGGAGACCAGGTCATTGAGCACCCGTTTGGGTTCGCCAATGTGGTTCTGGGTGAAGGCATCTACGACCTGGACAGCATGGCCGACAACATGGGCAAGCCGTTCCGAACCCAAGATGCTTTGATGATCAAGAAATACCCCTGCTGCGGTGGCAATCACGCCATGCTGGATAGCCTGTTCAGCCTGATGAGGGACAACGACTTCACCTATGACGACGTCGCCGACGCCGAGATCGATCAGTCTTACTTCTCTGTGGTGATGCTCTACCAGGAGCCCGACGACGAGTTGAAAGGCAAGTTCAGCGCCAAGTACAACGTGGCTGCGGCGTTGATCGACGGTGAGGTCGGTATCGACACTTTCACTGAAGAGAAGATCGCTGACCACAATGAAAAGAGCACCATGGACAAGGTCCGCACGCGGGTGATGGCCAAGTCCGAGGAACTGCTCACAGAATCTGGTGACGGCCTGAAGGTCAAGATCACCCTCAAGGACGGTCGTGTGTTTGAGCACGTGACGGCCCGAGAAGATATTCTGGGCAGCCAGAAGAACCCCTGGGGCATGGAGGCCATCAAAGACAAGTTCCAGGAGAACGTCTCCCGGGTCCTGTCTTCAGACGGTACCGCCAAGGCGATGGCCACCTGGGAAAACATCCCAGAGATGACCGACATCGCTGCGGCGATCAAGAGCACCCTGGTGGCGGAAAACGCATAACCGACCCATTCACTGAGCACACAAAAAGCCCCGCCCATTGCGTAGAAGGGCGGGGCTTTTTTATCTCTGCGGTGTTGTAAGTTTGCTAAGCGACGCTGATGGTGTCTCCCACCTTGATGGCGCCGCCGTTTAGCACCTTGGCCAGGGTGCCGCGTTTGCCGTCCAGGGCGTCTTTGAGTCCCATGCGGATGGCGTCCATCTTGCTGCAGGCCTCGCAGTCGCCCACCACTTCCATGGTGACCCCGTCGCCTATCGATATGACCTGGCCGACCTGTGCTCCGGATAGGTCCAGGCCGGATATGGTGATGTTCTCTTTTACCTGTCCTGGGGCAAGGCCTGCGTCATCCAGAATCGCTTTGTCCACCAGCAGTACCTGGCGGAGGTTTCCCTCATAGGCGCTGCGGTCTCCTTCCAATCCCAAACCGGAGATTGCCATCGCTTCGTCAACTGGGTGTGAGGGAGTCCCTTTGACACGGGCTATGTGCAGGTTG
>PCAH01000202.1 GCA_002730485.1 Dehalococcoidia bacterium
TCGGTTATCTACTGGATAATCGCCTACAACTTGTCCAAGGCCAGCCAACGTCTGGAGCGACGTGTGGGGCTTGGTGAACGATGATCACAACATGGCTTCCCAGACAGGAGGACAGGACACTATGAACGACATGGATACCGGTGCGAGGACAGACGCAGAGCCCTCGACTCGCTCTGAACGCGATCTGAGCAATGCCACAGACATGATCGTCTGTGAGGAGATCTGTAAGTGGTACGGGGACTTTCAGGCACTTGAAGGCGTCTCAGCGACCATCAAGGAACAGGAGGTCGTTGTCGTACTGGGACCATCGGGCTCTGGTAAATCAACCTGGATCCGATGCATCAACCGGCTCGAACAGCATCAGGAGGGCAGGATCGTGGTCGACGGTGTTGAGTTGACCAACGACCTACGAAACATCGAGAAGGTCCGTTCTGAAGTTGGAATGGTCTTTCAGCAGTTCAACTTGTTCCCTCACCTGAAAGTCCGCGACAACGTCAGCCTCGCCCCGATCTGGGTACGCAAGAAACCAAAAGCAGAGGCCGAGGAACAAGCCCAGTCCCTGTTAGAGCTCGTCGGGATTCCCGAACAGGCAGACAAGTACCCTGGACAATTGTCAGGCGGTCAGCAGCAACGCGTGGCGATTGCCAGGGCCTTGGCCATGGAGCCAAAGATCATGTTGTTCGATGAGCCCACATCAGCTCTAGACCCAGAGATGATCAAAGAGGTCCTGGATGTCATGAAGAACCTGGCATTGTCCGGCATGACAATGATGGTGGTGACACACGAGATGGGCTTTGCTAAGGAGGTGGCTGACCGAGTCATCTTCATGGAGGAAGGTCAAATCGTCGAAGTCGGCACGCCCGAGCACTTCTTCACGAACCCGACCGAGGACCGGACCAAACTCTTCCTGTCGCAGATCCTGGCCTGACCTTGTAAGCCCGTCGAGCCACCACGGCCCACAGCCGATCTGGGTGCCTCAACCTCCTGTCTCTTCCTCAGTCTTCCCGCAAGAGCTCTATGACCGCTGAGGTATCCCACCTGCCATGACCCTGCTCTTGCAACTGCTCGTAGTTCCTGTCAGCCAGTTTGGTGAATGGCAACGAGGCGCCCAACCGTTCAGCCTCATCGAACACGATGCTGAAGTCCTTGCGCATCCAGTCGATGGCGAACCCGTGGTCAAAGTGGCGCTCAAGCATCGTGTGAGCACGGTTGTCCATCTGCCACGAGCCTGACGCCCCTTTGCTGATGGCCGCTAAAACCTGATCGAGGTCAAGGGCTGCACGACGAGCAAAGTCAAGCGCCTCTGCCAAACCCTGGATAAGGCCTCCGATGCAGATCTGATTAACCATCTTGGTCAGTTGTCCGTGGCCAACCGGACCCACCAGGACCGTCGCCTTCGCATAGACATCGATAACAGGCCGAATGCCGGCAAACACTTCTGGGGTGCCACCACACATGATGCTGAGTTGCCCGTTCTCTGCACCCGCCTGCCCACCTGACACCGGGGCATCCACAAAACTGACACCGATCTCAGCAGCTGCAGCAGCCACTTCCCTGGCCACTTCGGCTGAAGCAGTCGTGTGGTCAACCAAGGTTGACCCTGGCACCATGCCGGCAAGCACTCCGGTGTCACCAAGGGCAACAGACCTCACATCGTCGTCGTTGCCGACACACATCATCACGACATCCACTCCCTCAACCGCATCCACTGGTGTCGCTGCCATCACCCCACCGTGTTCCTCAACCCACGCCTTGGCCCTTGATGCCGTACGGTTATAAACAGTGGTCTGATGACCTGCTGTATGGAGGTGGCCTGCCATTGGGTACCCCATCACTCCGAGCCCAACGAATGCGCATCTCTTCATGGGTTGGTTCTCCTACCTGCAGGTCGAAATGACGACCATACTTCCCAACAAGATCCCTTACCGCTAACTCCGGTTGGTTCGAACAAGCCGGTAGATGGCAGGCTTAGGCTGGCGTACCTCCCTGAGGGATCCCAGGACCTCCCTGCGGCGCAAGTTTCCATCTCCCCCAACGATTAGGAGCATCGAGAACAATGAGCAACCTGTGTGAAGGTCGGGTGGCAATAGTGACCGGTGCGGGCCGGGGCATCGGGCGAGAACATGCTCTGCTCCTTGCTGAGAATGGTGCCAAGGTCGTAGTGAACGACCTCGGGGGTGATGCCACAGGCTCAGGAACTGACCTCTCTCCGGCACAAGAGGTGGTGGCAGAGATCGAGGCAATGGGTGGTGAGGCGGTAGTCAACGGTGCCAACGTCGCTGACTTCGACGCCGCAGGTGCCATGGTTCAACAGGCCATCGACACCTGGGGCCACCTGGACATCCTTGTCAACAATGCAGGAATCCTTCGGGACCGCATGGTCTTTTCGATGTCGGAATCCGATTGGGACGCAGTGATTGACGTCCACCTGAAAGGCACCTTTGCTCCCACTCACCATGCTGCCGTCCACTGGAGGGAGAAGGCAAAGTCTGGAAAATACGCACCAGAGGAGCTGTTCGGGCGAATCATCAACACTTCGTCTCCATCCGGCATCTACGGGAATGTCGGCCAGTGCAACTACGGAGCCGCAAAGGCAGGAATCGCCGCCTTCACCATTATCACCGCCATGGAACTGGTCAGGTACGGGGTGACGGTGAACTGCCTGGCCCCTGGCGCATTCACTCGAATGACCTCCGGGCTGGCTGGCTGGGAATCGATGGACGAAGAAACCAGAGAGGCCATGAGTCCTCGCTGGATCGCTGTACCAACTGTGTGGCTCTGTAGTGAAGCCGCCCAAAACGTGACTGCTCGTGTGTTCGACGTACACGGGAACCAACTCGGTATAGCCGAGCAGTGGCAGCTAGGACCGACCGCAATCCAGCCCGATGATCCCGGCGAACTGACCGACGTGATGGCGGGCCTGATGGCTGATGCTCAACTCAACTCTGATATGCGAGGCACTCCTGTCGAGGGCCCGGGGCGACCAAGCCGGGACCTGTAAGTGAGGACTATCAGAACTCTCTATCCAATAGCAGCCCATACTTACCAGTCATGAGTATTGACTTCACCTTCACCCCGGAACTTGAAGAACTGCGCGACCGGGTTCGTACCTTCGTCAGCGAGGTGATCAGGCCAGCAGAGACGGAGTTGGTGAGCGAGCAGGCCAACCAACAGGCCCTGGATTCCGCCAGTAAGACTCGCCTCGAAATACTCATCTCACTCAGGAGGAAGGCCCACAAGGCAGGGATCTGGCTGCCACACATGCCTGAGGAGTGGGGTGGCATGGGGCTCGGACACGTGGAACTGGCCATGGTCCAGGCAGAGGCCGCACGCTCCTACTACGGCCCGTGGGTGTTTAACTGCCAAGCTCCCGACGAGGGCAACATGCACACCCTCCTCCACTGGGCGACTGATGACCAAAAGGAGCACTATCTAAGGCCCCTCTGCGAGGGCCGTATCTGGTCCTGCTTCGCCATGACTGAGCCGGAAGTTGCCGGGTCAGACCCGACCCTCATCCGAACCTCTGGCTATCAGGACGGTGAGGAGTGGGTCATCAATGGGCGCAAGTGGTTCATCTCAAACGCGCACAGGGCCAGCTTCGCAATCCTCATCGTTCGCACCGAAGACGATCCCGACCTCCCTCAAGCAGCCAATACGGCCTTTCTCGTCGACTTGCCCCATGAAGGCTGGGACGAGGTCCGCCAGATCGAAACCATGCACGGATCCACCGGTCACTCTGAGATCCTCCTCAAAGACTTGAGGGTGCATGAATCGCAAATGCTTGGTGGTCGTGGTCAGGGGCACCTGCTCGGCCAGTACCGTCTGGGACCAGCCCGCCTTGCCCATTGCATGCGCTGGATCGCCCAAGCTGAGATGGCTCTAGACATGATGGTTGCCCGATCTCTTGAGCGGTACAGCCATGGTTCGATCTTGGCTGAAAAACAGGGAATCCAGTGGATGATCGCCGATTCCACAATGGAGCTCTACCAATCCAAACTGATGGTTCTTCACGCCGCCTACAAGATCGACCAAGGTGATGATTTCAAGTCTGAAGTCTCGATGGCAAAGCACTTCGTGGCCAACAGCCTGAACCGCATCATCGACCGTTCGATTCAGGTGCACGGTGCTCTCGGCTACTCCACTGACACCCCTCTCGCCCATATGTATCAACATGCCCGCTGGGCCCGTTTCGCCGATGGCGCCGATGAAATCCACCAAATGCGCATTGCCCAGCGGGCCATCGCCGCCTACAAAGACCACGGCAGCACGGCAACTGCAACTGGCGGACTGCCCATCTGACAGAAGCCGGGTGGCTCGCGATTGATCTTCTGAGTTCTCACTCAGCGACAACTCAACCGATCAACTTGAGTCTTGCCCGCAGGGATGGCACTCCAATGCCAAGGTTGAGTGAGCAACACCCCACTCCTGTAAACGCCCTTCCAGTTCGACGCTCACCAACTGCGCGTCATGGAGGCTGTCCGCGGCTACCACCACGTGGGCACTCAGTGCGACCATTGTGGAATCCACTGCCCACACGTGGAGGTGGTGCACATCGTCGACACTCTCATGAGAGGTCAAAGCAGCTGTCAGGTCGCCGATACCAATTCCCGCAGGTGTGCCCTCAAACAAGATACGGGTGGTCCGACCAACAAGTCCCACGCCTGACCACATAATCAGGCCCGCGATCAAGAACGACACCATAGGATCCACCCAGATGGCATCCCACAACACCACGGTGAAACCGGCAACGAGAACGCCGAAAGATCCGGCGGCATCACCGAGCAGGTGAAGTGCAGCACCTGAGATGTTCATGCTCCGGTTGCCGCTGCGCTGGAGCAACCAGGCGCTGCCACCGTTCACACAGAGCCCAACGACAGCCACCATGAACACCCCCCAGCCAGAAACCTCGGGGGGGTCGCTGATTCGCCTCACAGCCTCCACGATTATCCAGCCAGCAGCAGCTATCAGTAAGACAGCGTTCAGGAGAGCCGCCGTCACCTCGGCCCGACAGTGACAATGCGATCGAAGCGACCATGAGGGCAACCACGTCTGATCCCTGATGAGCTGTGTCGGCCAGCAGAGCGAGTGAGCCAAATAGGAGTGCACCGACCACCTGCACCACCAGCAACACTCCGTTCGCCGCCAGAGCCCAGCGGAGTACTGCGCCCGTGCTAATCCTTTCCTGGGAGTGGTAGCTATGTCCTCCAACAGGAGTGCTCACCGCTGCTCCACTCCGTTGTGGTCGCCTGCTGACTCACTACCGATCACACAGCCAGCCCACTTACCGTTGATCATTCAGCCAACTGTAGAGTCCATTACAAGTCAGATCCGCACCTACCAGCCCTTAGGAGCACGCTATGACCACCGCAAAGACGCCAACTGCCAACCAGGTAGTCATTGCCGAAGCAGTGAGGACCCCGATTGGTAGGCGCGGTGGAGGGCTCTCCACGTGCCACTCCGTTGATGTGCTTGGCACGGTCCAGAAGGCTCTTTTCGACCGCTCAGGTGTCGACCCTCTCGAGGTTGGCCAGGTAGTGGGAGGTTGTGTGGGTCAAGTCGGGATGCAGTCCATGAACGTGACTCGCACTGCCTGGCTGACTGCAGGCCTGCCGATTGACGTTCCGGCTACCACAGTCGACACGCAATGTGGCTCCTCCCAGCAAGCCACCAATCTGGCCTACGCGCTAGTTGCATCGGGCACCGTCGACGTGGCTGTTGGCTGTGGGGTGGAGCTGATGAGCCGGGTCAAGTTCGGTGCGACCACACCCAAAGATCCCGACTCTGGCCTCCCAATCAACCACAACTATTTTGACCACCACGAGTTCACCACCCAGTTCGAAGGTTCTGAGCGAATCGCCGACCAGTGGGGAATCACCCGTGGGGACTGCGATGCTTTCGGCAAGATGTCTCAGGATCGGGCAGCCAGGGCCTGGAAAGAGGACCGCTTCGGAACCCAGATCGTGCCAGTAGATGCTCCGGTCCTAGACGAGCAAGGATCACATACCGGTGAGACGATGACCATCAGTCGCGACGAAGGCCTCCGCGAGACCAGCATTGAAGCACTAGCCGACCTAAGCCCAACTGGTCGTGAAAATGGCGTTCACACAGCTGCCACCTCGTCACAGATCTCTGACGGAGCCGGAGCCCTCCTCCTCATGACTGCCAAGAAAGCCGAGGCGCTCGGAATCACCCCTGCCGCCCGTTTCGTAGACACTTGCCTGATTGGCTCCGATCCAGCACTCATGTTGACGGGGCCCATCGGTGCCACGGCCAAGTTGCTCGCAGACAACTCAATGTCAATCGACGACATAGATGTCGTCGAGATCAACGAAGCCTTTGCTTCAGTTGTTCTAGCCTGGGAAAAGGAGTTTGGACCAGACATGGAACGTGTAAACCCCAACGGTGGGGCGATCGCCCTTGGGCACCCGCTTGGCGGTACAGGTGCGATTCTCACCACAAAGGCTGTGCATGAACTCCAGCGAACGGAGAAGAACCACGCTCTGATCACCATGTGCTGCGGTGGCGGCATAGGAACTGGCACCCTGTTGGAAAGGATCTAGGCCCGAATCCGTGTTGGACAAGCCTGCGAGGGTGTAATCCGGAGACTTTCCTATTGCAATAACACCGTCTCAGTTCCCAGCACTTGCGGTTTATTGCTTACAGGACACCTGTTTCACGAGCCATCTACTCTCCGAAATATGCCAGATGGCTAGCCTCCAGCTGCTCGCCGGACGGAACCATGGTCAAAAACGGACCACCTGCAACTTCTGATGACACCAACGCCAGCCCCAGATTCGAGCCGTACCTGGGAGACCAGGTAGCGACCCTCACCTCACCACAGGAATCACCGCCAGCACTCTGGGCCGGCCATGGATGCTCGCTTGTCGCACCTAGCTTCTCCCCTGACAACAGCACCTTTACTAGCCTCCGTGTCGATCCCCGCTCACGCTCTGCCAGAAGAGCCGGCTTACCTATGAAGGCATCATCCCGATCGAGCGATAGGAACCGGCCCAGGCCTACCTCCAACGGCGTGGCTCCAGCCCCACAGTCGGCCCGGTAAGAGAACAGGTTGCTCTCGATGCGCTCGCTCAGCGTCGGCCCTCCAGGATGGATGCCATAACTCTCGCCGGCTGCCCACACGGCATTCCACAGATCTACACCCCTTGATCCATCGGTCAAGAATAATTCAAAGCCGCCTTGGCCACTCCATCCGGAACGGCACAACACAAATGGGATGCCATCAACAGACGTCTCGACGAATCCGAAGAACGGAACATCACGTACCCAACCGCCCAGGAGGTCAGCCATCACGTCGTCTGCCCGCGGGCCCTGTACCGCAAGAGGCGATACGTCGGGTTCAAACACTCGACAATCAAGCTCCCGCTCAGCTGCCATCGCCTGACACCACAACAAGACGTCGCTGTCGGCAATAGAGATCCAGAACCGATCGTCTGCCAAGCGGAGGATCATCGGGTCACTTATTAGTAGCCCATCATGGTTACACATCGGTGCATAGCGAACGCGCCCCACTGGGCACCCTTCAATGTCTCGAGCTGACAAATACTGCACCAACGAAGATGCATCCGGGCCAAACACCTCTACCTGGCGCTCACACGCCACGTCCCACAGCGATACCCGTTCGACTAACGCCCGGTATTCCTCCTCCGGGTCTCCAAAGGAACCAGGCATGTACATGTGGTTGTAAACGGTCACGTGCGTGAGACCGTGCGCTACCAGCGCTTCAAAGTAAGGGGACTTCCGGATCCTGGACCCGAGGCTTATTTGATAGCTCACTTGACGTCCCCCGACTCTCCGTAGCGGAACTGCGTAGCTGATGATGGAGGCAGTGGCTCATTGTCGAGGATCAGGTCCGCAGCCTTCTCGGCAACCATCATCACAGGAGCGTAGATGTTGGCATTTGTGAGGGTCGGCATGACCGAGGCATCAACCACGCGCAAACCTTCGGTTCCATGCACCCTCATCGACATTGGGCTGACCACAGCCATCTCGTCAGTTCCCATACGTGCAGTGCATGACGGGTGCAGTGCCGTCTCGGCATCACGGCGCACCCACTCCAGAATGGCCTCATCGCCCTGCACCTCTGGACCCGGAGAGAGCTCACCCCCGTTGAACTCGTCGAAGGCCGGTTGCCCCATGATGTCGCGTGCCACCTTGACGGCTTCTACCCACTCGCGGCGATCCTCGGAGGTGGATAGGTAGTTAAAGAGCATCTCCGGTTTTTGGAATGGGTCATCTGATCTGATCCGAACCCATCCGCGGCTGTTAGAGAACATGGGGCCGATATGGAACTGGTAGCCATGGCCGCTAGAAGGTACGGAGCCGTCGTAGCGGACGGCGATCGGCAGGAAGTGGAACATCAGGTTCGGCCAACCCACATCCGCGTTGCTTCGAAGGAAGCCACCGGCTTCAAAGTGGTTTGTGGCACCTGGGCCTCGCCGGAATAGCCACTTCAAGCCGACCCAGGGACGACGCCACATGACCAGGTGTGGTGCCATCGACACCGGCTGGGTGCACGCGTACTGCACGTACGCCTCTAGGTGGTCCTGAAGGTTTTCACCCACACCTGGCAGATCCACCAACTGGTCGACTCCGGCATCGGCTAGGACTGCGGTGGGCCCGATGCCGGAGAGTTGCAACAACTGGGGTGTGTTGATGGAACCACCACACAGGATCACTTCTGTAGCCCGTGCCACGCTCCTCGCACCCATTCCTCGCCTCTGATACTCGACCCCCACCGCCCGTGTTCCCTCAAACAGGATCCTGGTGGCATGGGCGCGAGTAGCCACCTTCAGGTTCGGACGGTCCATGACAGGGTGTAAGTACGCTCGCGCCGCTGACAGGCGGCGTCCCCGGTAAATATTTCGGTCAAAAGAGTTGAACCCCTCCTGCCGGTAGCCGTTCACATCATCAGTCAATGGGTGGCCAGCCTGTTCCACTGCCTTGAAGAAAGCTCTGAACAATGGGCTAGCCGCTGGTCCGCGTTCAAGCATCAGAGGTCCGTCGCCACCGCGCCAAACATCCTCTCCGGCTAAGCAAGTCTCCATACGTTTGAAATAGGGCAAACAATGGGCGTAGTCCCAGGACTCACAGCCAGGTGTGGCCGCCCACCGGTCATAGTCCATGGGGTTTCCTCGCTGGAAGATCATCCCATTGATACTCGACGAGCCGCCGAGCACCTTGCCGCGGGCGTGGTACACACGGCGTCCATCCATCCCAGGCTCCGGTTCAGACTCGTACTTCCAATCGTAGAAACGGTTGCCGATGCCGAAAGAGAGGGCGGCCGGCATGTGAACAAAAACGTCCCACCGGTAGTCCGGACGGCCAGCTTCAAGTACCAACACCCGGTTCGAAGGATCAGCAGTAAGGCGGTTGGCCAGGGCACAGCCCGCCGAGCCGCCTCCCACGATTATGAAGTCTTGGTTGTCTCCTAGCCTTCCAGTCCGATCACTCACCAGATCACCTCCTCCTGACCCGACACACGCCGGTGAGTCTGTCGCATATGAGGATTGCTGAGTGGCAATTCCTCGCAAACAACAGCAACCAGCACATGCACACGTTTGTCTACACGACGGTCACCTGTCGGGCCGACCGCGCTGATCCTCCTCGCCGGACATAGGGTTCCAAGTTAATGACCGGACTTCCCACAACCTCCCCAACCTCAACACCCACCACGCCCCTCCTGCGGGGCATGTCCCACAGGTCGGCATTCACAGCCGCACTAACCCTCGCTCCAATCATGATCGTCATTGCGCCCGGTGTCTGGCCACGCTTTGTTACGGCCCTCTACAGCCTCTCCATCGTGGCTCTGTTCGGAGTGTCAGCCCTCTACCACCGAATCAACTGGGGTCCCAAGGCACGGCTCACAATGCAACGACTCGACCATGTCACGATTTTCGTAGCGATCGCAGCCACCTACACCCCTGTAGCCATCTTCGCCCTATCACCATGGGCCATGAAGGTCGTGTTGCCAACCGTCTGGGGCGGCGCTGCACTGGGCACCGCCATCCGGTTGCGCTACATCGATGCCCCTACACCTCTCGTGGCACTCCCCTACCTGGTGGTGGGCTGGAGCCTTCTGCCTGTGGTAGTTGATGCCTGGCAAAACCTAGGTGTGACCGGGTTCCTACTACTACTTATCGGGGGACTCTTGTACACCGTCGGTGGAATCGTGTTTGCCCTCCACCGTCCTGACCCATGGCCCAACACCTTCGGATTCCACGAAATTTTCCATGTGCTCACGGTCGCTGCGGCGGCACTTCACTACGTTGCCATCACCTTCATCGTGCTCCCCAAGGCAGCCTGAGCGACCGAAACTCAAGTCAGTTGGGTAACTCCATCTGTCCCACAGACGGCCACCAGTGGCCATCCGGCAGGCATCACCGGGCCACTCAGGTACTCAGAGAGTTCGCCGACTCCAAGCAGTTATCTGCTCGGGGACGTCCATTGGAGGCATTAGTGGATCCGCCTCGGGAAGACCGGGGGTCAAGCCGAGGGGGAGCACTCCGGCCCAGACGTCGGCGTCCATGTCCTCGGCATCATCCACTGGTGGACCCGTACGTGCCTTCATTGAGCATTCCTCCAGCGAAAGGGAGACAACAGTAGTGGCGCGTACCTCCTTGTCGATGTGGGGACGCAACTCGGCCATCCTCCCAGGCACTACGTGGTCGGTCAGGGCATCGAGCGCAGTCACCTTGTCACCCCAGTCAGTGACTTCGGTCGCCTGGCCAAACACGACCACCGATCGGTAGTTCATTGAATGGTGCATCGCTGAACGTGCAAGCACTAGGCCATCAAGCAATGTGACTGTGACGCAAACTTCGGCCCCGTGCTTTGCCGCCCGCAACAGTCGGCTCGCGGGCGAACCGTGCAGCAACAGGCTGTCTCCCAGGCGCGCATAGAGCATCGGGATCACTACCGGGTGGGCGGCTTCACCCTCACCGACGACAAGGCCAACATGGGCAATCAGGCCCTCGTCCAATACAGCCTCTATCACCTTCCTATCACTCACCGCGCGTTCTGGGATGCGACCGATTTCCGTCCTGCCAACCGGTGAATCGCCCATCAGAACCTCCTGAGGCTTCTGTCGCCTAGCCGACCGGTGACAACAAGTAGTCGCCACGATTGTCATCCCATGCCATTGTTACCAGATCTTTAGCAGCAGCAGCCCTGCAGAACTGCAGGAACCCGCTATATCCAAGGGCCCGCTCGCTGAAGTCCTCATCGCGCCTACGCAACTCGGTCTTGAGCCCTGACATCGCCACCCCCTTCTTTCGACCCTTTCCTCCTCCCCCGGCTTCGACCACGACTGACACCAATAGGTCGAACGCAACCTGAGCGGGCCCATCACCGGTGACAAGGTCGACCTCTGGATCCCGCTTCCCTCCAACCAACTCCACTACACGTCGGTCAGCCAGGTGCCTCAGTAACTCCGTGAACCCACGAAACCCGTGGTCAGATTCGCTGAAAGTGGGATCAATCCGCAAAATTGCACGCTTGAGAGTGGATGCCCGCACATCCTCATGTGAGCCCTGCATGCCTGCGAGTGTTGAGATGACCAACTCATCAAGGCTGGTAACTTCTACCGACAGAACCTCATCATTAGAAGCCCCGGACCGGGAACTGTCCCGCCGACTTGCCTCGACGCTGGCCTCAACACCCTCCAGACGGTCATAGAAGAGGAACTCGTCGCAGGCGGGCGGCAAAAGGTTGGAGGTGGAATCGCGAACCCCGATACCGATGACGCGCCGATCCAACTCCCGCAACTTTTGCACCAGTGGCGTAAAGTCGCTGTCGCCCGTACACAACACGAAGGTAGTCACGTAGCCTCGCTCAAAGGCCAATTCCAAGGCATCGACCACCATCTTGATATCGGCAGCATTCTTCCTAGATGCACCCATCCGCTGGGGAATCTCTACCAACTCAACCTGATGGCGGGTGAGGTGCCGCCTGTCCTCGTCAAAGCCGGACCAGTCGGCATAGGCGCGCCGGTACACGACTCGACCCCGTTCAGCCATGGCACGGGCGATCGGAGCAAAGTCGAAACGCTTCAACCCGAGGCTGTCGCGTGCCCCGATAGCTAGGTTCTCATAGTCGAGGAACAGACCCATCCGTTCCTCGTTAACATCGGTTCTCATGCCCCCAGTGTGCCAGTAACAGACCCAGACCCGCGGTCGCCGCTCTCTAAACCGGCAGGTACCCTTCGCAAACTGGCGAGTCGACGACAAAGGTGTGGAATCTACGGGAAAGAGACATCTGAGAATGACCGAAGCAGTACACACCTTGGCTGACTTCCGCAGCGACACCGTGACACGGGCCACCCCCGGGATGCGAAAGGCCATTGCAGACGCTCCCGTCGGCGACGATGTCTACGGCGAAGACCCGACCGCCAACGACCTACAAGGCCGTATGGCAGACCTAACTGGCAAAGAAGCCGCCCTTTTCTTTCCTGCCGCAACGCAGAGCAACCTTGCAGCGGTGCTGAGCCACTGCCAGCGCGGCGATGAGTACATCATCGGACGTGATTACCACATACTCGTCAACGAAGTTTCAGGTACAGCAGCGCTCGGAGGAGCAGTGCCATGGCCGATCGAAATCAATGAGAACGGTTCGTTGACACCCGATGCAGTCCGAGCAGCTGTCAAGGAGCCGGACCAGCACCACCCAGTCACCCGCTTGTTGTGCCTTGAAAATACCGTCCACGGCTGGCCCCAGTCCGTGGATCTGGTCAATGATCTGGTCGCTACCGCTCGTGACTGTGGCCTTGCTGTCCATCTTGACGGAGCCCGCCTGTTCAACGCCGCCGTCGCCCTAGATGTGACTGTTTCCGACATCCTTGAGAACGTCGACACAGCCTCTATCTGCCTCTCAAAGGGGCTCGGTGCCCCAATGGGATCGATACTTGTGGGAGACGGCGAACTGATTGCACGTGCCTTTCGCCTACGAAAAATGCTCGGTGGTGGAATGCGCCAGATAGGACACATGGCTGCAGCCGGACTGTATGCACTTGACAACCACGTAGAGCGCCTCATCGAAGATCACAAGAATGCCGCCTTCATCGCCGATGGCTTCCGCCAGATTGAGGGCCTTGAAGTGACCCAGGCAACCAACATGGTCTGGCTAACACCGCCCGCCAAGCATCACGACGCCCTCGCAGCACACCTGCTTGCCAGTGGCCTGTTGCTGTGGCCATGGAAACCCACCATGCGCATCGTCACCCATCTGGATGTCGATGCTGGGCAGGCCCAAATGCTCGTCGAGTCGGTGCAGAACTTCTTCGACCAGATCCAACAGGGAGGGAAACCATGGACGGCACACACGTCGGCCAGGTAGTTGTAGCAACTGGAGCAGGACGAGGTATTGGCAGGACCAGTGCCGAGTGGTTCGCGAGTGCAGGTGCTCACGTTACTGTGAGCGACATAGACGACGACGTCGATGAGGTGTTCGAGAACCGTCGACAGGGCTACGTGACGTGACCGGGCCTGCCTCAACTGGGCCGAGCCGCACCGCCTACGACACCGTCATCGTGGGCGGGGCAGTCATGGGAAGCTCTGTGGCCTACTGGCTATCTGAGAACCCTGACTTCGACGGCCCGGTTCTGGTCGTGGAGATGGACCCGACCTACGAGCGGTCATCGACCACCCTGTCTGAAGCCAGCATCCGCCACCAGTTCTCCGAGGCGGTCAACATCCGCCTGTCGATGTTCGCCACCGAATTCATCGGAAATTTTCACGAGAACGTCCAAGTGAGCGGCGAATCGCCTGAACTGGGGTTCCGAGACACCGGCTATCTGTTCCTTGCCACCAGCGACGGCATGGACGTCCTACGGGAGAATCACGAAGTGCAACTGTCATGCGGAGCCGAAGTGGCTCTGCTGACCCCCGGGCAGCTAGCCGACCGGTTCGGCTACCTGTTCGTCGACGACCTGGACGGTGCCAGCCTCGGCCTTCGCCACGAGGGCACCCTGGACGCCTACTCTCTGATGCGAGGGTTCCAGCAGCGGGCCCGCCACAACGGCATCGAGTACATAACCGACCAGGTAGTAGGACTACGAACCGACGGGGCCGGCTGCCGGATCACCCACGTCGAGTTGGCCTCAGGAACCGTTATGGCCTGCGACCGGGTCGTGAACTGTGCCGGGCCGCGGGCCCGGTGGGTGGCTGACCTAATCGGACTGCCTCTACCCGTTGAGCCCCGTATTCGGGGTGCCTGGGTTTTTGACTGCCAAGAAGAACTCGACGGACCCACTCTGCCGTTGACCATCGACACCAACGGTATGCACGTGCGAGCCGAGTCACCCCACTATGTGGCTGGTATTCCGCCAGCCGACGACGTGGAGGTCGACCCGGACGACTTCGCCGTCCGGCGCGATGAGTGGGAAGACCTGATCTGGCCCGCCCTTGTGCACCGGATTCCGGCATTCGAGCGGATTGCTGTGACCCACTCGTGGGCCGGCCACTACGCCTACAACACCCTTGACCAGAATGCCATCGTCGGTCCCGCTCACCCGGTAGCGAACCTCATCTTTGCCAACGGGTTCAGTGGCCACGGACTTCAGCAAGCCCCCGGGGTGGGTCGGGCCGTCGCTGAGTTGCTCACCTACGGCAAGTACACCAGCATCGACTTGAGCCAACTTGGCTATGGTCGCATCGCCGCAGGTGAACCGTTTCCAGAGTCAGCAATCATCTGAAACCAGCCACCTCAGGGTCGCTGGTTACTCAGGTCTCACCGAGGTAGGCAGCCCTCATCTCAGGGTTGGCCAACAGAGACTCGGCCGTGTCGTCCAGGACGACCATTCCGGTCTGGAGCACCCAACCCCTATCCGCTATGGAGAGGGCCATGTTGGCGTTCTGCTCAACCATGAACACCGCCATCCCCTCTTCATTGATTTGCTGGATGAGGTCGAAGTTTTGTTGCACCAGCGCCGGAGCTAGCCCCATCGAAGGTTCGTCCATCAACAGGACTGTCGGCTTGGACATGAGAGCACGGCCGATCGCAACCATCCGCTGTTCACCACCAGAGAGGGTTCCCGCCTTTTGGGACAAACGCTCCTCAACCCGGGGGAAGAGCTCAAACACGTGCTGCAGGTCGGCATCGATCCCGTCCCTGTCACTGCGCAAATAAGCACCCAGTACGAGGTTTTCCTTCACGGTGAGCCTCTTGAACAGGCGGCGGTTCTCAGGCACCATCGTCACCCCGTTCTCGACCCGGTAGCTGATGGGTTTGCTGTTGACCACCTCACCGTGGAGTACCACGTCCCCTGAGGTTGGCGTAACCATTCCAAGCAACGTCTTGAGCGTGGTCGTCTTGCCGCTGGCGTTACCACCTAACAGGCATACAAGCTCACCGGGGTAGATGGCCAAGTTCACATCCTTGAGGATATGAACAGCGCCGTAGTGGGTATTCACATCGCGAAACTCCAAAAGCGCCACTCTGTCGTCAGAAGAGGTTCGGTCCATCGTCGACTCGTTTTCCGCACTCATACCTGGTCCTCAGCGGGTCGTCCCAGATAGGCCTCGATCACATCAGGATTGGTCGACACCTCGTCATAGGACCCTTGGGCGATAGGTACACCGTGGTCCAACACGACCACCCGATCCGAGACGTCCCTCACGACACGCATGTCGTGTTCAATCATGACGATCGTGAATCCCCACTCTGAGCGAAGTCGGCCAATCAGAGCCGTTAACTCTGCAGTCTCCATGGGGTTCATTCCAGCAACCGGCTCATCGAGCAGCATCAGACGTGGCTGGGTTGCCATAGCTCGTGCAATCTCCAACCGCCTCCTGTTGGCGTATGAGAGAACAAAGGCGGGTTGGTCGTAGCGGTAGCCAACGAGGCGAGAGCCAAAGAAGGCCAAGACCTCTTTAGCCCGTTCCTGTATCTCCTGTTCCTCCTTCTTGAACGCTGCCGTCTGGAGCAAAGCTCCAAAGACCAATTGTGAGGTTCGACAGTGCTGGGCGACCATGATGTTTTCGAGCACGGTCATGTTGGGAAACAGTCGCACGTTCTGGAAAGTGCGCGCGATCCCGAGGCCAGTTACCTGATAGGGATCGAGCCCCAAGATGGACTCACCATCGAGCAAGATGTCACCCTCGGTCGGATCCACAAGGCCTGTAATGGCGTTAAAAAAGGTGGTCTTGCCGGCTCCGTTGGGGCCGATCACGCTGACAATCTCTCCCTCGTTGACGTGGAAATTGAGACCTGACAAGGCGTCAAGACCACCGAAGGTGATCTTCAAGTCGCGGATCTCCATGAGGTGGCTCATGCTCCACCCTCCTGTTGCCCTTTGGAGTCACCATTTTCCTCCGTATGGACTTCAGCAACTTGTTCGTCTGCCTCGTGGGCATCACCCTTAAGCCATACGTCCTGAAGGAATTCCTCCTGGTGGAGCTCCTGACTGCGCCTAGCGCTCGGGACGAGGCCCTCAGGCCGTTGGAGCATCATGAACACGAGCAGGGCGCCGTAGATCAACAGCTTGAACGACTGGAACTCGTGGAGGAGGCCCGGTTGCCTGGGTCCACCCAGAATGCCGATCAACACGAAGGAACCCACGAGGACACCTGCGATGTTGCCCATTCCACCCACGATCACAACAACCAAAATGATGATCGAGACCAAGATCATGAAACTGTTCGGGAATACCGAACCGACCTTGGCTACGAGGATCGCACCACTGAATGAAGCCAGAACGGCACCAACCACAAAAGCTAGGAGCTTGGCATTGACTGTGTTAATGCCCATTGCCTCGGCAACTTTCTCAT
Source organism: Dehalococcoidia bacterium (assembly GCA_002730485.1). Next base: position 16,782 of record PCAH01000202.1, read on the forward strand.
CCTCGCGGATAGCCATCCAAGCCCTCCCTAGGCGCGATGCCTGAAGGCGCCATGAGACGTAGATGGCCAAAGCACAGAACACCAGCACCAGGTAGAAGACGGACCTCGGATCGGTGCCCTTGATAGTCGCAAATCCCAGATCTACTCCTGGCACGTTGGTAATCCCCTGTGCACCGCCGAAGTAGGGCTTCAACCAGTCAGACATGAAAAGCAGGCGGATGATCTCGCCGAAGCCGAGGGTCACGATCGCGAGGTAGTCACCACGCATCCTGATAACAGGTGCACCGATGACTAGGCCAACCAGACCGGCGAAGACGACGACGATCACGAGAGTGACGGCGAAATGCATTTCCGGAGCAAAGAAGGGAGAGTCAGCTGATGTCAACACAGCCGTCGTGTAACCACCGACAGCAAAAAAGGCCACGTAGCCAAGGTCAAGGATTCCGGCCAGGCCGACCACGATGTTCAAACCCAGGGCCAACAGCAGGAACAACCCCACGTTTGCCAACAGTTCATTCATGATCGTGCCCAAAAACAGGGGCAAGACCAAAGTCAGCAGGGCGACCACCAGAAAGAGGACCCTGGATGCCCGTTTGCGCTCGGGGCCCTGTAGTTCGCTGTAGTTGGCCTTAGCTGCCTTGAACTTGCCCTTGGTGAGTACCGAGATAACACCGATGAGGGCAGCTAGCACGATCGACCAGACAAGGGTGATGCCACCCCGCTTTGCGTAAATGGCGTCAGTAAGGAACTCCAGGCCGAACCCCTCTGACAGGTCAGCAATTGCGCCCTCCAGCACAGCAATGCTGAGCAGGCCGAAGGTGGCGTAGGAGACGACTCGTCGAACAGCGGCCGGGACCACATGGATCGATGAACCCACCAAGCCCAGAACACAGCACGTGATGATCCACGCCACTACTCCGAAACTGAGGCCGCGACCGTAGTTGAGCAACTCCAGGAGCTTTGGGCTCCAGTTGACCAACGGATCACGGAGGTCAAAGATGTTGAGGCACACCATGAACAAGGCCATGCCAATCCCTCCGGCCAGGCCCATCAGGGCACCAGCCACAAGGTCACGGCTTCCGGGCTCAGGGGATTCCACGCCCTCAAGTTCGATGCGCTTGGAGACGACGAATCCCAGTACCAGCGGAATCCAAAGCAGCGACAGGTAGCCGAGGCTCAAGACGGGATGTATGAGGATGCGCCGGTCAAGGCCAACGGGCATGCCGATCAAAGACACCAAGACCAGGGCAAGGGCGCACAGCCCACCCCACTTGCCCAACTTTCGCCAGTCCTGGTCTGTTATGGGTGCAGTGGAAATCACCCCTGAGGTGGCACCGGGTGAGGAGGTCATTGTGGCGCTCATGCCCTGTCCTCAGCAGAGAGCTGCTCACCAAACAGGCCGGATGGCTTGAATAGGAGTACCAACACCAGCACGGTAAAGGCCACCGCATCCTTCAGTTGCGACACGCCGGGAACCCCAAGCGGTTCAAGGATCACCAGCGGGGCGATTGACTCCGCCGACCCCAGTGAGATTCCGCCGATCATGGCACCCGGCAGGTTTCCAATACCACCGACCACTGCCGCCGTGAAGGCCTTGATGCCCGGCAGGAAACCCGTCATGTGGGTAACGCTGCGGAACAGCAGCCCCCAGAGGATCCCAGCTATGCCGGCCATGGCTCCACCAACGGCAAAAGTGGTAACGATGGTGCGGTTAACGTTGATGCCCATTAGGGCCGCTATCTCCTTATCCTCGGCCACGGCTCTCATCGCCTTACCGGTCTTGGTCCGTTCAACGAGGTACCAGAGGCCCGCCATGGAAATCGCCGCCACGAATAGCACCAGCAACTTCGTCCCAGCTATCTCAAAGGTAAAAATCGATCTCTGCTTGGAGAGCCACTGGGGTAGTTGAGGATAACTCTTGGTTGAGGGTCCAAATACACCCATAACTGCATTCTGGATGAAGAAGGAAACGCCAATCGAGGTTATGAGGGGAATGAGCCGAGGAGACTCCCTCAGCGGTCGGTAGGCGACTCGTTCCATCAGGACTGCAGTAAAAGTGGACACCATGATCGCCAAGACGATGACAATGACCAGCGACAAGAGGAAATTGCTCTCCCAAAGACCATTGGCTGAAAACTTGTCGGATGCGATGAATCCGGTCATGGCGCCGGCCATAAAGACCTCGCCGTGGGCGAAGTTGATGAAACCCAACACCCCGTAGACCATCGAGTAACCAAGGGCGATGAGCCCGTACATGGCACCCTGGGAGAGCCCAGACATGAGAAGGCCCTTGAACTGGTCCCCCGTCAGGCCCACGGCGTCGGGGTTTCGCCACCGGGCGAAAGGATTGTCCGGTGCGAGCTGCTGGGCCAAGAATGCCAGGATGCCGACCACGATCAGACCAACGAGAAAAACCCTTATGAGAGTGAGGAACCGGTCTACCTTGGAGACCTGACGGGCCGACTTCCTCTCGATCGTCGCTGTCAACCAACTACCCCCTGCAAAGTGACCAATAGTCCCATCATGACCGCAATCAACCAAGCAACCGTTGCCGTCCACCAAAGGGGAGCGACCACGAATGACTGGCTAGCAGAACCTCTGATGCTGCGGGAGGCACAGTAGCGCACCTACACTGGCGCACCAACACCCTGCACCACCTCGCTGTCTCTGCCCAAAGCGCCACCGATAGCATCCCCGGCATGACGCCAAGTGACGGAGCGGGTAGTCGACGCAGTACCCATCAGGCACTTCCGGACCCCCGAAACGCCACTGTCCAGATCTACATCAACGGCACCTTCTATCCACGGCATGAGGCAAAGATCTCGGTCTTTGACAGCGGCTTTCTTGTAGGTGACGGAGTCTGGGAGGGAATACGACTCCACAACGGCCACTTCGCTTTCTTGGATCGCCACCTGAACCGTCTCTTTGCCGGGCTAGCAGCAGTCGACTTGGACATAAGGATGACCCGGGCCGAGGTAGCCGAGGCCCTCAGGTCCACAGTCGACCAAAACAACATGCACGACTCGGTTCACGTGCGCTTGATGGTCACGAGGGGCGACAAAACAACACCTTCCCAGCACCCAGCAAACATTCTTGACGGTCCCAATGTGGTCATCGTCGCCGAACACAAGAAAGCCGATCCGGCCGTATCCGACAAGGGAATTTCACTCTTCACAGCAACCGTCCGTCGACCTCCCCCCGACACCCTTGACCAGCGTCTCAACTCACACTCCAAACTGCACGAGGTAATCGCCCTGATCCAGGCAACGCGAGCCGGGGCCGACGAGGCACTCATGCTGGACCCCACAGGAGCAGTCGCTACCTGCAATGCCACTAACTTCTTCGTGGTTAGGCACGGTGAACTCTGGACATCGACCGGCCACTACAGCCTGCATGGCATCACGCGCGCCGTAGTGCTCGAGGAGGCGATAACGGCTGGAATCATTACAAGAGAGTTACCGTTCTCCCTAACTGACGTCTACTCAGCTGACGAGGCCTTCGTAACCGGCACGTTCGGCGGCCTAACCCCCGTCTCCGAGGTTGACGGCCGACTCATCGGCACCGGATCCCGTGGCCCGGTGACTTCACACTTGAACGACCTTTACCGGGATGCAGTGGCCGCCTCAGTCGGATTGTGAGGCGGGTAAGCCTGTGACGCTACGCATCAACTGCTGGTCAGGGCCACGAAACATCTCCACAGCTCTCATGTACTCATTCAGGCAACGCACTGACACAACCGTCTTTGACGAACCCATCTACGCCCACTACCTACGAGTCAGCGGCAGGGCACACCCGGGCCGAAACGAGACCCTCGCCAGCCAGGATTCTGATGGTGACGCTGTAGTTCGTGACCTGATTCTCGGCCCCCACTCCAGTCCGATCGCCTTCTTTAAGATGATGAGTCACCATCTCGTCGAGTTGGACACAGCTTTCCTCCGTGAGTGCCACAACATTCTCTTGATACGCGACCCCCGCCACGTACTTCGCTCGCTGAACGTGAACATCCCCGACGCGAACCTCGGGGACACGGGCCTCGAATCTCAGGTTGAACTGCTGGACTCGATCCTCAGCGAGGATGGAGACCCAGTTGTCGTGGACTCCGCAGAGCTACTTGCCAACCCTGAGGGGATACTCAGGCAGATGTGCTCAATGCTCAAGATCAACTTTGAGGATGCCATGCTGTCATGGCCGTCCGGACCAAAACCCGAAGATGGAACATGGGCGGTTCACTGGTACGCGAACGCCCACGCCTCGAACGGGTTCCTTGCCAGGATCCCAAGCAGCGATCCTTTCCCTACCCACCTCGGACCTGTACTAGAAGCAGCACAACCTCTCTATGACAGGCTCTTGGAGCACTCTCTTTCCAACTGATACTGCAACCTGATGCGTAATCCTGGCCACCGCACCACCACTACTCCACCGGCCATGCGCGAGACTCATACCATGGCCTGGATTGAGACGGTCCCTGACGATGAATGGAAGTCGGCTGGAGGCCACCTAGCTGAACTGTACGACAGGACAGTTGATCCCGGCTATGGGCGCGTCGATCACATAATGGCCATCCACTCACTCAACCCACGGGGCCTCGCCGCCCACCAGAGCCTCTACGAATCAGCCATGGCCGGCACGGCCTCCCTGCGTAAGGTCGAGAGGGAGATGATCGCCCTGGTTGTGAGCCTCGAAAATGAATGCCACTACTGAGTATCACACCACCGGCGCGGTCTGCGCCGACTACTCAAAGACGATGACCTGGCCGCCGACATCGAGGCCGACTGGGCAACTGCGAGCATCTCCCCTGAGCGGCGAGCAATGCTCGAACTGGCAGCGAAACTCACACTGGTACCCGGTGAGGTCACCGAGTCCGACGTGGACCAACTACGCAAGGTCGGATTTAGTGACCGGGACATCCTCGACATCGTCGAAGTAACCGCCTACTACGCCTATGCCAACCGTATTGCAGATGGCCTCGGGGTGGCCCTAGAGGCTTGGATCTCCGAAGAATCCTGAGTACCCCCTAGAGAACAGTCCCTAAGCCTTGTTCCTCCGCGTTCGAGAGCGCTCTGACTGCAGCAGCAATGTCTTGTGCCGCGATGCCAACCGACTTGAAGAGAGTGAATGGTTCGTCTGAGGGCACCATCTGGCCAGAGATCAGCTCGGCCATATCCGCATCTGGCTGGCGGCCCACACGTAGGAGGTCACCGGCCTCAACTGCAGCTGCCTCCCTGTCGTCGACGACCACAAATGCCTCCTCAACCACCCCGGCTGGGATCTCGGCCATCTCCGGAGTGAAGGCTCCAACGGCATTGACATGGGCACCTAGACGAAGAGAGGAAGCTTCAAACAGCGGACACCTAGATGGCGTGGCTGTACTCACCACATCTGCTCTGGCTACCGCCTCGTCTGCATCGATCACTACCTCGCCACCGATTGAGTCGGCCAAGACCCTCGCCGACTCCTCCGTACGGCTCCACACCAGCACCTCTCTGATCTGCCTGACCGCCCGGACGGCCGCCACCTGGTCCGCTGCCATCGCTCCTGCCCCGAGCATGGCCATGACACCGGCATCCGAGGGGGCCATCTTGTCCGTCGCCAGACCAGGTGCTGCAGCTGTGCGTATTGCCGACAATGTAGGGCCGTCTACCAAGCCCAACGGGTGTCCCGACTCGTCGAACACAGCTACGACACCGGCAGGATCCCCCGGCACCGAGGAAACCACCTTCACCCCGGTATATGAGTCGAGACGACCGGGCATGAACAAGGAGACCCCCAGCAGCATTCGGTTCGGAGCCTCCCTGTCACCCCCGAAGGCATGAGCCATCGAGTCAATGGCATCTGACATTGGCAGTGCGGCACGCACCTCATCCGGGTTCAAGTAGCGCATGGTCAGTCTCCGGTCGTGTGGCCCAGACCGTCATCGACGGAACTGGGCGGCCTATTCAATGACCCATCCTCCCCCACCGCCACTGTCTCACCTGTCGTCAGAGTCGAATAGGTGGCCTATTCAATGACCCATCCTCCCCCACCGCCACTGTCTCACCTGTCGTCAGAGTCGAATAGGTGGCCTCGTCAAGCACCACCACGGGCAGAGACCGACCATACAACTCATCGGCCACTATCACTCCGAGGGAGAGAATTTCGTCTGCTCGACGAACAAGAAGTGCCACGGGAGCCGAACCGTTTCTGATGGCTTCAAGCAAGATCGAACTAGAGGAACTGGAACCACATCCAGAGGGCATGGCGAGAACCCGCCCAGCTACGCTGCATCCGCTTTGTGGGTGGTGCTGATCGACTATCTCCCCTGAACGAGGATCGACTCCTCCCCAGAAGCTGAGTGGTTCGTCAAGACAGAGCACCTCTCCAGAAGCAGAGCCGGCTACGAGAACCACCGGGGACTCAGACACCTGACCAGACCCTCTCGTCAAGCACTACCCGTCCTGCCACGGCAGACTCAACGCACTCGGAGGTGCCGGCGAAGACGACGTCGACTCCCAGATTTCCCGGTGCGTACCAAGCCCACTTGGCAGAATCCGTCATCGCCGTGCCCGCCGTATCAGCCAATATTGGTGACACATAGGTACAGGTGTCGACAACCAAAGTCACGCCTGCCGAGCGCAACAAGTCGGCCCATCCCCGCAACTCCAGCTCTGCAAGCACAGAGCGGCCAGTTGAGGCATAGAAATCGACCCCGGAGTGGACTTGCCGATCTGCCAGGAGGGAAACCAAAACGTGGAACTCGTCAATCGAGTAGTGGGGTGTTCCGAGGCAGACGCTAGAGAGCTCTGTTGTCGAAGCTGTGCAGAGTCGGTTGCGGGCCTCCCGCAGATCTTGGGCAGTCACGTCCACAACCTCCTGTGGGTCCCTAGCTCCCAAAGCAGCATCGAGGGAAGGCGCTTCGGGGGTACTACCGACGGCATGGAACATCCCCACGCTGCCAGTCGTCGCTGCTCCAGTTCCAAGTGCCCGGAGCCTGGTCTCGCTGAGAGTTGCCGGTAGGCCGTCGATGACTGGCACCCGCGCACCTGAAACTGATCCGACAACGGTGCCGAGCACCGGATACAACTGGTCTAGGTCCAACAAGTCCGGTGATACGTCCATGAGTCGGATAAGGATGGTGCCATGACGGTTGTCATCAAGGTGTAGGCCCGCGGCAGGCACACGTCCGGTGATAGCGGCGGAAATGTCGATCATGTCTCCGTAACGGGCAGTGCGGGCCCCAAGTACCGAGTTGGCGAAAACGATGGCGTTCGACTCAGCCCAAGCCACCTGTTCACCAAACGACGGCCGTTTCTCCAAATGGTAGGGCGCGCACGTCCATGTCGGCTGGCAGCCCATCTCTTCGTACATCGATGCCAAGCGACGCGCAGCCTGACTCTCGGCTTCATCACCCCGATTCAACTCAGGGTGCAGCAGGTCCAACAACGAGACGTTCAGTGTCGTCGGCACGACAACCGAGGCACCGCCCTCAAGGAGACGCCCTGCAAAATCCAACCCCGATTGTCCGTGGTAGAGGCAGGAGTCAACGTGGGCA
>PCAH01000096.1 GCA_002730485.1 Dehalococcoidia bacterium
CGGCGGAACCGGGCGTGGGCGTCAGCCGGGGCCATGGCGTACCAATGTCCTATATGAAGATCGCCCGATGGGTACGGATACATGGTCATCTCGTACCATTTGGGGCGGGGGTCGTTATCTAAGACCTTGTGCAGGCCATCCTTTTCCCAACGGGCCTGCCATTTACTATCTATTGCAGCGGGATCGAAAGCCAATTCGACCTGCCGGGGGCTGCTGGTCATCTACCGACTCCTAAATAAACGGAAACCTGCTATCCGCGTTACTGACAAATGAAATTCTGGGCCAGCGTCGCTCGTGCCAATAATATTAGCATACAAGCTGTTCTAGTCACGAAATCAGGGAAACAGGTTCGGATGTTTTCTCGGGTATTCTTGATGTAATAGGCATCTTCCATTCATTGACACAAGAATGGTCGAATCCTAAAATTCTAGCTACCTCATTTTTTCTTCTCAAATCCGCCTGATTTACCGGTCAATCGCCGGTAAGTCATTTGAATCCAGTCTCAGATTCTTACCCATTTTAGGGACTCCCCGAGCGTTCTTGCCTTTTGTAGATGCTGACAGATTTTGCTAATCAATCCTGAATCCCCCAACCTTTTAGTCAATCAGCATGGCTTTTAGAAACCCGCGCCGGCAGATTGACAGCATCATACGTCTCAGGCGACGAAGGGAGCTCTCTCCCTCTGTTGCTGAGATCGAGCCGCCCAAGAGAAACCGGCCCCTATTCGGCACCACCACCATCCTACTTACGGGATTCGCCCTGCTGATTCTCGCCGGTGGCTGCCTGTTGACCCTCCCCGTGGCCCACAACGGAACTGGCTATACGGCCATGGAAACGTCATTCTTCACGTCCGTGTCGGCGGTTACGGTCACCGGACATACCGTTGTGGATTCCAGCACCTATTGGTCCACGTTTGGCCAGGCAGTCATCTTTGTGCTGATGACGGTCGGCGGGCTGGGGTTCATGGTCGTCAGCACATTCATATTGCTGCTGATCGGCCAACGATCGACACTCCAAGAACGGATATTGACCCGGGGTCTGATGCGGGACACCGTTGGCGTCGATCAGATGGGTGGGTTGCGTCACCTCGGCAGAATGGTGATTGGAGCAGTCTTCTTGCTCTACCTGGTCGGCGCCGCTGTGATCTTCACGCAGATTCAGGGTTTGGAAGGCATGAGCACCCTGAAGGCTCTGTGGCATTCATTGTTCTTGTCGGTCTCGTCCGTGAACAACGCCGGTTTCAACATATTCCCGGAAATCCCAGGCGGCAGCAGCGTAGCCCGTTTTGCCTCCAACCCAATCTTGATGATCACCATGACCATCTTGATCATCATGGGAGGTCTTGGCTGGGTCTTGATGGTGGATATCTTCCGGAAACGCCGAATCTCCCGGTTCTCGCTCGAAACCAAGTTGGTTCTTGTTACAAGCATCTTGTTGTGGCTTCTGGGAGCTGGAGTTCTCTTCCTGTCTGAATTCAACAACTCTCAGACCATGGGTGATTTCAGTTGGGTGGACAAGATAATGGGCGCTGTGTTCCAGTCGGCGAGCGGTCGCACGGCCGGGTTCCTAATCGTAGATTTCGGCGAGGTCAAAGACGTCACCAAGTCGACGTACTCCGGGTTGATGTTCATCGGTGGCGCAGCAGGTTCGGTGGCCGGTGGCATCAAAGTGGCTACCTTCGCTGTGCTGATGTCGGCTGTGATTTCATCCCTTCGGGGTCGTCCCCATGCGGAGGCGTTCGGACGTGAGATACATCAATCCCAACTCCACCGCGCCCTCACCGTGGCCGTGCTAGGTCTTGGCTTGATAGTTGTCTCGGCAACCGTGCTGACCACCCTTGAACCGGAGATACCCTTCCTGGACATCATCTTCGATACCGTGTCTGCTTTTGGCACCACCGGAGCGTCCACCGGGATAATCCCGGACATGGGATTATCATCCAAGATATTGTTCATGATCTTGATGTATGTGGGTCGTTTGGGCCCCGTGGCCCTTGCGCTCGCATTGGCTCCAGAAGACGATACCGAGGTGTACCGCTATGCCACGGAAAGCGTTAAAATAGGTTGACCAGATTCCCGATTTTATCTGTATGGAATTGATTGGATTGGTGCCGTGAAGAAACAAGTATGCGTTATCGGCCTCGGACGGTTCGGGGCAACGTTGTCCCAGGAGCTTTTTCAGAGTGGCCATGACGTTCTTGCCATAGACATCGATGAAGCCAAGGTACAAGAACAGCTTGATCGGGCTACCTACGCCGTGAGGGCCGACGCCACCAATGAATCGATCCTAAAAGAGCTGGATGTTTCCGAATACGATGTTTGCGTCGTGTCTCTGGGCAGCGAGAACATCCAGGCCAGCATCCTAGTCTCCGTGCTCTTAAAGAGTCTGGGAGTGCCATTTATCATCGGTCGTGCCGCCAATGAACTCCATGGAGCGACCCTGGAGCGGGTTGGCGTCGACCGGGTAGTCTACCCCGAGTCGGAAAGCGCCCGTCGCACCGCCCACGTTGGATTCGAGGCTGGGGTGATCGACTACATGCCCATCGTCCCCGACTTCGGCATCAGCAAACTGCGCCCACCAGAAGAGATGCTGGGGCATACCCTGGAAGAAGCAGGCCTGGCCGGAACCGGTGACCGCCACGGCATATCCGTGCTCGCCATCCGCAGAGGCCGCACATCTTTTTTGCATCCGGCTAAGGATGAGGAAATCAAAGCCGGTGATGTACTGATCGTGGCAGCTACCAACGAACATCTGGGCAAGATCTCAGAGATTGCCAGCCACCTTGAACCTGTCTCTCCTGACGGACACACCCGCCGCGACGGCAGTTAAGCCAAGCTGACCGGCAATAACGGCTTGACCCAATTGTCCCCTTTGTCCAAACTGAAACTCGTCTGGAACAATCAATTTCAGACCATCGTTCACGGCCCTGTTTCAGGTGGCTACCCCTCTGATTTCAGCGCTGTCTTAGATTCATCAAAATCTTATTGTATTGGGCTAAATCTGCTCGTATAATCTGCCCTTGATTATTGGCCATGGGGATATGGTATTTCCTCTGGTCGAGCCTAGATCACCAATTCAGGACGGTGCTCGGCGATGCGATTGGACGCAAAAAGGCTTCTGGTGCCAGTAAACGGCACATCCTACAGTGAGCGCACATTCCGGTGGGCGTGCCAAATGGCGCGGGAATCCAAGACGGAACTCCACGCGGTTTACGTGATCGAAGTTCCTCTGGCCCTATCTCTTGAGTCAGAGATCTCATCAGAGATCAACAAGGGCGAAGAGATACTGGCCCGTATCGAAGCCATTGCATCTGAAGAGAAATACAAAGGCCTCCAAGCACGGTTCCTACGTGCCAGGCAGGCCGGACCAGCAGTAGTACTGGAATCCGAAGAAAGATTCATGGACCTCCTGATAGTGGGCATCCCATACAACCGGCGCTTTGGTTCCTGTGTACTGGGCACCACGGCCTCCTACATCTTCCACAACGCTTCGAGCCAGGTGATGTTCTGGCGGGAACAGGCTCCATCTCCCATCTTCCCAAGAGACTAACCCATGCGTGTCTTGATATTCGGCTGTAACCGGCTCAGTTCCAGTCTGGTGGCTGACCTCGCCAAGGACGGCAACGAGATCACTGTCCTAGGCGCGGAACGCGATTGCCTGGAGAGTGTCGCGACACTGGCCGGAGTGCGGGTTGTCCTGACCGCCGAACCAATGATGCAGGACTATCTCCAAGAGGGTGGCATCGACCACGCTGATGTCTTCCTGGCGATGTCATTTGATGATCACCAAAACATCCTGGTGGCCCAGATCGCCAAGCACATCTTCAACGTGCCAAAAGTTGTCTGCCACCTGGGCAGCCCCCAATTGCAGGTCATGTATGCAGCCTTGGGATTGGACGTGGTAGGCTATTCATTCGGCCTGCTGCAGGATGTCCGCCAGGCCATACAGGGATAATCAAAAGGCCCCGAGTGTACGTGTGATCACCTGATGTATGTCGTAATCGTTGGCTGTAGTGAATCCGGCTATCACCTGTCCAAGGCGTTGATCGCCGGTGGGCACGAGGTGGTTGTCGTCGAAAAGAACCCAGACCGATTCCAACTACTCAACGAAGAGATGGGCAGCGTCGCACTACTGGGCGACGGCACGGATGAAATCACCCTAAAGCGGGCCGGCATCTCTCGTGCCGATGTCGTGGTGAGCTTGACCGGCGCCGACGCCACGAACCTGGTCATCTCCCAGATGACCAAACACATATTCCAGGTCCCCAGGACCATGGCCCTGATCAAGGACCCCAAGAACGAACCTATCTTCCATGAGATCGGAGTGGACGTGGTGGTGAACTCAACCCACCTGGTGCTGGCCAGTCTTGAAGAAGGCGTACCGGGGCGACCGCTGATCCACCTGATGAACCTGCGGGTGCCAGGAATGGAACTCGTCAGTGTGTCCATCCCTGCCGATTCGAATATCATCGGCAAGCGGCTAAGCGAGATCGAACTGCCACCCAACAGCTTCATATCACTGATGATCAAGAGGACCGGGGCGACCCTGCCCACGGGACGTTCAGTTGTGGAACCGGATGATGAACTGGTGGCTGTGACCCCGGCCGGTGACGAACAGATACTCTACGACATCCTGACAGGGGTGTAGCAAATGGCGCACACTTTGGGATTCCTGGGACCGGTTGGCACCTACTCGGAATCGGCATGCCTTCTCTATGATTCGACCGCCGAGTTGAAACCGTATTCAACCATCACCTCTGTGGGAGAGGCGGTTGCCTCAGGGGAAATAGATGAGGGAATGGTTCCCATTGAGAACAGCCTAGAAGGCCAGGTCACCTTCACCTTGGACCTTCTGATCGCCCAACCCAAACTCTACATCAAGGGAGAGGTTGATGTTCCCATAGAGCATTTTCTGTTGGCCAAACCTGGGACAAATCCGGCCGAGATCAAGGTCATCTACTCCCACCCCCAAGCCTTGGGACAGTGCCGTGCCTATCTGGAGAAGAACTTCCCAGAAGCCCAGCAGATGGCCTCTCTCAGCACTGTTTTATGTGTCACCGACTCTTTCGAGAGTCCGTATCCCGCAGCAGCGATCACGCCGGGCAGAGCTGCCGAGTTGTACGACGTGGATATCCTTGACCGTGGTATTCAAGATGTGGCGAACAACGTGACCCGGTTCGCCGTGTTGGGGTTGTCAGACCATGAACCTACTGGGAGGGATAAGACCTCCATGGCGTTCACGCTGGAGAAGGACTCGCCCGGTCTGTTGTACCGGGTTTTGGGGGAGTTCGCGAAAAGGGACATCAATCTGCTGAAGATCGAATCCAGGCCAACCAAACAGCTGCTTGGTGAGTACATCTTCTTGCTGGATTGCGTCGGGCACCGGGAAGAGTCACCCATGAAAGAAGCGCTGGCTGCATTGTCTGACCCCATCAGCATGCTTCGGGTTCTGGGCTCTTATCCTAGATGGAACCCTCCGGCTTAGGGATTCTAAGCGCTGGCGATCTTGCACAAAAAAAGTCAGCCCTCCCCAACCGGACCACTAAGAAACCCAAACACCACACACTACACTTCTTAGCGGATAACCAATCGGAAAGAGCTGACTGGGTCAGGCTTTGTGCTGTCAATCCATCCGTAATGCCCTCCACGGCTGTACTGACATACAAGGCACAAGGCCCGTTCACCCTTCTTATTTAGTGACTTCTACTGTTTGTGTAGAAACCTCTGGACAATCAGATTTGTACAAAACCTAATTGCTTTTTAAGATTGTTTTTATACTTTATCCAAATTTGGTCCTTATGTCAAATCCTGCCTAATCACGGGTCAAACCGACCCCATAAAGTCCTTGACAACCCTGAAAACGTGGTCATTTTCTAGTTTTATGTCAGTCAGTTCTTAGTTCGTAGATGGTCGTTCCCTGGTTTTCAAAGACCTTCTCTCCCAGGTTCTCGAATTTGAGAATACCATCACCGGGGTAGGTGATCTTCTCCAAGTCTCCGACAACTACGTATTTGACTTGGTATTCGCCGAGCAACTTCAAGGCACGTTCTTCGTCCGAGGTTTGATACATCTCTTGTACATCGCTGGTCCGTTCTTGAATGGCCGAACTGTAGGCCGTTCGCTGTTGGATCTGGTGCCAGGGCCATCCAATGACGGTGGGCAACCCGGTGTAGTTGGCAAAGCGGGCTCCCCAGCGGTACTGACTCAGGTGGGCCTCCAGAATCACCGGAGAGCCCTGTACGTTGTCTTGAACCCACTCAATGGCCTCCTGGTCCCACTTCAAGTCAAAGGGATGGTCTTGTTCCCAGTGCACGGCGGTAGACATATATGCGGTGCCGTCCAGGGTAGACCCGGCATCGGTGAACCGATCCGAAATTCTAGCTCGACTGCCCAGAGCCGTGTAGATCAAACTTGAACCGATCAGTACCGCCACCACCACCAGCCAAGTCACCGACCGCCAACCAACATGGGTCCGTAAGAACCCGGAATCTCCCAGGTGCCAGAACATATAGGCAGAAACCAGACTCAGCAGGACCCAGATCTCCAGGTAGTACTTGAAGAAGGTGTTCATCCGGCCGATATCACCTTCCACTCGCACCAGATCGACACCAATCCCGATCAGGAAGGCCATCACCAACAAGAACAGCGGCACAACAGAGAATGGCCGTTCTTCGTTTTCACCTGTGAATATCTTCCAGGCGGCCATCCCGGCCAGGGACACGAATATGACCAGCAGGGATATTGTCCAGAAACCGGCAGCGCCAAAGAACACTGCCACAAATACCCCGAACCCGAGACAGACCTTCAGCCATTTAAATCCAGGAACCGGGTTTTCAAGGTCCTGCCGTCGTACGCTCAGAAGCAAGTCTTTGATCATGTCCCGAGATTGATGGATCAAAAACGAGGCGATGATGAATAGGAACAATCCGTGAATGCCCAGGAACCGGTCTATTGGAGTACGCCATTTGGACACATCTAGGCCACTGTTGAAGGTCTCGTAGGTCTGGTGGAAGGGCAGGAATGCCAGGATGCTAAGACCTATCACACCAATAGCCAAGGCCCCCAGCAAGGTGCCCTTCTCGATGATCGTCCCGCGCGAGAAGTAGATCGCCAGCGAAAGGAAACCTAGGGTGAGGATCAGATAGGACGGGAAGTCCCAGCTATTGACCACCCAGAGCGCCCCCAATCCCAAGGCCAGCGCGGCCGATGACAGAATGGTCCACAACCACCCACCGTCTCTCAGTCCCACAACCAAGTTCAAGCCAAAACCGATCACCAACAAGGTGAACGGGATCACCATCATGTGGGCGTGGAGGTCCGCGAACAAGAATGTGAAGAACGGGAACTCGCTTATGTGGAAGGAGATGTCCGTATATCCGGGTATTCTCTCCGGCACCCAGAAGGCCAGCGGGTTCGGGTCGATATTCTCCAAATTGGGCAACATACGGCTGCTACGCCAGAAGTCAAAGGCTGGGAACGGAGTACTATCGAAAACACGGTGCCAGGAGTTCTGGACCATCTGCACCATGCCGTCCAGGTTTCCAATGACTGAGGTGAAAAATCCCGCCATCAGACCTGCGCCCACCGGACTCCACAGCCAGGTTCTCCATTTGGCCCTGCCGTCTCCGTAGACCAGTTCCGGCAAAGAACCGATTCCCGGCAGAGCCACCGGATGACCCAAGGCCTGGCGATTGGCCCTACGCTGCCGCACACCTTCAGCCAGGTTGTAAACGAGCGCGTAGGCTCCCGTGATGGTGAGCGCAAAGAACAGCGGAACAGCAAGGTTGAATGCGGTGGTCGGCAGTATCCCGGTCACGCGGATGACACTGGAGATCACGAAATAGCCCCAGTAGTAGTAATTCAGATAGCCACCGGCGAACCACGGGTCAAAAGGAGGCAGTGTGGTGGATTGGACCACCGCAGACAAGTAGGCCAGC
>PCAH01000097.1 GCA_002730485.1 Dehalococcoidia bacterium
GGCCGTGACCCTGCTCGACTTTGAACGGTCTGGGATCGACTATTCCGCTGCTGCCCGCCGCATGCTGGATGACATCAGGGAATTCGCCACTGAGACCAAGCGCAACGGACAACCGTTGATTGAGATTCCCTGGGTACGGACGTTGATGGCCGACCGGTACGTCGATTGTGAAGTCGCCCGATTGATGGCTTACAACGTGGCCTACATGCAGTCTCAGGACCTGATACCGACCAAAGAGGCCTCCATGAGCAAGGTCTTTGGCAGCGAGACCGTCCAAAGAGTAACCGACGCTTCCCTGGACATCCTAGGTCAGTACGGAACCCTGGGACGCGACGACAAATGGGCACCCCTTAAGGGCCGAGTCCAAGAACATTGGATGAACGCATTCGCCGGCACCATCGCCGCCGGCACCTCAGAGGTACAGCGCAACATCATAGCCGGAAGGGGCCTGGGCCTACCCAGAGGCTAAGACTTCCTAGGCAATGCAAGCAAATAAGAAAGAGGGGCCGCTTAAAGCGGCCCCTCTTTCTTATCCGAACGTAACTACAGCAAACGATCCTTTGACAGGCTCAGGATGAGCGGTTCTGTTGAGCGAATTCAAACCCCGCATGATACATTTACTGCCCCTAGTGGGTACCGCTCATGGTGAGCTTGTCGAACCACCCAGGCCCGTAGAAGGATTGTTTCGAACTGGGGGCCGCGACCTGGATAAGCTTGCTAACTTATTCCAATCATTGGCCACCAACGCCTCTTTCTTTGAGCGTGACCAACCCTTAATCTGTCGTTCTCGCCTGAATGCTTGATCCCTGGAGTTCGATTCTTCACAGAAGATTAATTCAACTGAACGCCGCTCATACGTATATCCACGTATTTTGCCTGATTGATGTGCCGCGATCCGGGCTTCAATATGGTCAGTATGTCCTGTGTAATAGGAACCGTCTGAACACTTCAGTATGTACACGTAGAATCCCATCGGCGCAGTTGTTTCCTTCGACAAGCTCGGGATGAGCGGGAGGGTAGCGGGTTTGTTGAGAGATGCTCATACACCCGCCCCGTTAGTCCGCAGCAAACACCGCCAGTTCTTCTTGGTCGGCTACGGAGGCGTCACGGCAGCGGCGCATGATGCGGAAGATGGTGCGCACGGTAACCTCAAAACGCTCTGCGGCCTCTTCCACCGTCAAGTCGTGCTGCTGCATTGCAGACCATATCTTGAAGTCCCGGGCCAAACGCCGATTGCGCTGGAACCAGGCTGGGTCGTCATATTTGCACTGGGGCAATGGGCAATCGAGACAGGCTGCTGAGACCTCACAACCGGTATCTTCGTAATGGTAAAATTCGGGCACCGCGTCTAGGGCGGGACTGGAAGTGATGGGCCAATCTAAAGCGGTCATGCCGTTACTCCAAAAACATATGTTCTAATATTGCTTAACAGAGTTTAGAACACCCGTTCTTAACATGTCAATACTTTTTAGAACGTATCTTCTATTTCGCGAAATTCAGGCATAAATCAACCTGGATTACATAACACCACACGTATAACCCGGAGGTGGCCGCGGTGCCAGACACATCACCAGATACATCAATCGAAGAACCCGAAATCATTACCGAATACGAAACCATGATGTACAAAAGGCGGGACAGAGTCGCCTACATCATGTTCAATCGCCCCCAAGCCCTGAACGCTGTCAACGACCAGTTCGAAGAAGACCTGCACTCGGCCATGCTGGAATTCGACCTGGACGACGAAGCCTGGGTGGCCATCGTCCACGGCGCAGGCCGGAGTTTCTGCGCCGGCGCCGACGTCAAACAGAGATTGGTGGCCATGACTCCCGAACAGGCCGCCCGCAGGCAGAAGGGCCCCAACGCCGAGGGCTACACGGGCCGCAGTGCCAACTGGAAGCCCATCATCGCCGCCGTCCACGGCTACGCTCTGGGCGCAGGCATCGTCATCGCGGTGGAGTCCGACATGATCGTGGCCTCGGAGGATGTGAAGTTTGGCATCACCGAGACCAGGCGGGGATTACCCGCAGCCCGCATCTGGGCCAAGGTAAACGCCTTCATGCCCTCCAAGATCCTCAGCGAGATGGCCATCACCGGAGAGCCCATAGAAGCCGCAGAGCTGTACCGGCTCGGCTTGATTAACCGGCTAGTCCCGACGGGAGAACACCTCAGCGCTGCAGAAGAACTGGCCGAGAAGGTCCTCAAATCCCCGCCGCTGGCGACCAGGGCCGCAGTGAAGTTGATGCGCCGTCAGTGGGTGCAGCCAAGCGCCGACGCCGATATGCAAATGCTACCCCTCAAACTGCATGAGACCGAGGATTTCAAAGAGGCCAGTCTCTCGTTTGTCGAAAAACGCCCTCCCAAATACCACGCCCGCTAGTGCCTGAGGCGGCCCGGTCAAGTTTTATACCGTGTTGTCCGATAACATGGCTTCCAGCCTGTCCCGTTTTAATACGGCGAACAATTAAAACCTAACAAGGACTATTCATGAAAATCACCGATGTTGAGTGCCTTATCTTGGATAAGCAGTACCCTTTTGTCCGTATCTATACCGACGAAGGAATAGTCGGCATCGGCGAATGTTTCCGCCGCCTGCCAGAGGTGGTCAAGACCGTCGTTGAAAAAATTCTGCGACCCGTCTTGTTGGATAAAGACCCCATGGACACCGAAGTCCGCTGGCGGGAGATGATTCAGGCTGCGTCAGCCTCGGATATGGGCGGTGCGGTCCACTGCGCCATCGCCGGCCTGGACATCGCTATGTGGGACATCAAGGGCAAGGCCCTAGGGAAGCCCATCTATGAGCTGCTGGGCGGGAAGGCCCGCGAAAAAGTCCAGATGTACGCCAGCTCCATGAGGCGTGACCTGACGCCGCTGGAAGAGGCCAAACGAGCGGTGTCACTGGTAGAGGAGGGCTACAAAGGCTATAAGCTGCACAGCGCCCTCCCCGGGGCCATCGACGACCCTTCCGATGAGACAATCGCGACGGTGCGAGAAGTTAGGGCAGCCGTGGGACCGGACATCGAGATACTGGTGGACGTGAACGGGGCATTCTCGGCCCACCACGCCATCGAGATCGGGAAAGCGCTGGAAGACCTGGGCGTGTTCCATTTCGAGGAACCCCGCCCCCACTACGACCTGGAGGGCTTGGCGACGGTCGCCGACGCCCTGGACATACCCATCGCATCGGGGGAGATGATCTATACCCAATGGCAGTTCAAGGACCTGATCCTACGAGGGAAGGTCGATATCTTACAGCCAGACATCGTCAAAGTCCCCGGGTTCACCGAGTTCCAGCGCATCGCGGCGTTGGCGTCGGCCTTCGGCAAGCCCATCACGGTACACAACATCCAACCGACCCTCAGCGCGGTGGCCCACCTGCATGTTTGCGCCGCTTACGCCATCATCCCGTACGCTCAGGAATACAACATCGAGCCAATTTCAATCAGGGACGAGTGGCCCATCCTGAAAACGCCGCTGCAAGTGAAGGACAGCTATCTGGAGGTGCCGTCTGGCCCTGGCCTTGGAGTGGAACTGGACGAGGACGTGATCAAGCGGCTGTCCGCCGTTTAGAGCTGCCTAAACAAACTCCGGCATGACTTTCTCGGCGAAGAGGCGAAGGGACTTAGCTGTGACGTCGCCCTCCATGCCCGGCCACTGGGAGCGGAGTATCAATTCCTCCACACCCTGCTCCTTATATTTGTTTATCTCTTCGATGCACTCTTCCGGGCTGCCAATGATGAACCGTCCTTCCAGCACCTGCTCGAATGGCACGTCGATACGGTCAGCCTCGGGTAGTTCCTGGCTGTGGCCCAAAGACGCCCGGTCTTTGTAGAGCCACTCCACCTGGGGGCGGATGATGTCGATGGCCTGCTGTTTGCTCTCGGCGACAAACGCCTCACGCCAGGCGGCAATGTAGCCCGGTTTACCAGCCTCTTTGACCGCGTCTCGGTATTGGGGCGCCTGAATCCCAATGGTGGGCAGGGTTGAGCGGGAGCTGATCAACCAGCCGTCGGCTTCCTTGGCCGCCCGCAAGACCCCCTTTTCTAGGTTGGCCGCCAGGTAGACCTTGGGGCCGGGTTTCTGAATGGGATTTCCTGCGCCGGGGACATCATCCAAATGGAAGTACTTGCCCTTGTGGGTGACACGGTCCTGGGTCCACAGCTTTTCCATCACCTCCTGGACCTCACGAAAGCGGGAGAGGCGTTCCGATTTGGGAACCTCAAAGGCCTTGAACTGAAATTCCCGCCAGCCCAGTGCGGGAGCCATGACAAATTTGCCGCCAGTAACCACGTCCAAGGTGGCCATCTGCTCGGCGGCCTCCACCGGATGGTACAACGGCAGGAGCGCAACCATGCCCAATTCCAACCCTGGGGCCTCCGCAGCCACGCGAGAAAGCAGCATCGGGGGATGAAAATCGTTGTTCAGATAACCAGCGCCGGTCCACAGCGAGTGGTAACCCATCTCTTTGGCCAAACGTGCCTTGCCAAGCCTCGCCGCCAGCCCTTCTTCCCGGGATTGCCCTCGCCGATCTCCACCACCCAGGTTGATTCCAAATCGCATGGTCCATGCCTCCCAATGACTGCCGTATTCCGAGCCTGGGCAGTATAGCAGAGGCAAACAAAAAGGCCCTGCAGTTTATTGCTGCAGGGCCTTTTAGTGTTTCGGGTCAGTTGCTGGAGATCAGGCCCAAGAAGCACGCCTGCCTAACACCAGGCCGTTCTCCAATTCCAGTTCTGCCTTCAGGTTGCGGAAGAACAGGAATTTCTTGCTGTCGATGCTCATGGACGTGGTGTGATCAGCCAACTGCGGTAATACGAATAGTTCCACACCATCTTTGTTGATTATCTTGTAAGGCGTGGTGTCCCGGCGGGCGAGTCTGGTATCGACCGATACCTCTGTGGTGTTACCGCCTCAAGACGAGAACGAGAGTATATCAACGGCCGCTTGACCGCCCTTACTCTGAATATGTTCAACTGCATTTGGAGTCAGATTGATCTGCATCGGTACCTCTTGGGCCGGTTGCCCCCACGGGCAGGAATGAACGGCGGTCACACTCTGGAGGGCAACCGCTGTAATCTATGATGCCTCAAAACCGAATGAGGTTCAAACTCTTTTCTTCCGGGTGTATCTAATTTTTCAGGCTCAAGATCAGACTGTTGCGGGCATCCACACTTGCGGGATGGATGGTCCCTCCACCCTCAACTCGCTTGGCCATCTCCCGTGTCAAAAACTCCAGTAGGGCCAGATCGAGGCTCTCTAAAGCCATGTCATGTAGTCTGGCCTGATAGGAATAGACAGCGGCCTTTTGTGGGTCCAGCTTGTCGGCGAGGAAGACCAGTTTGCCCAGCGGGTCTAGCGACGCGTGGGCGGTGGAGTGCCAACGCACAGCCTCACAGAGAATTTCGTCGCTGAGGTCTTCTTCTTTACGCAGAAGTTCTGCACCTACCGGACCGTGGAGCAGCAGGGGGAAATCCTGTTCCACATCAGACACCGCTACGCCCAACTCGGAGGCCATCCGAAGCAGATCTTCTCCGGGCACAGCGCGGCAGACGTCGTGCGCTAAAGCGCCAAGCTCTGCAGCTTGAAGGTCGATCTTATGGGGAACAGCCAATTCCAAGGCCACATCACGCACGCGGTAGATGTGCGCCTGCAGGCCGTCTGGCAGGGACTCCAGGCGACTCTGAAGTCGTTGGAGCAGATTGGGCATTTGGCCTTAGCCCATGGCTCCCAGTTTCTTGCCGCCCAGTAGGTGCATGTGGGGGTGGACGATCTCCTGGCCGGAGTCGTCACCCTGATTGAGCACCAAACGGTAGCCGCTGAGGGCAACGCCTTCGCGGCGGGCGATCTCTTCAGCAACCACGAACATGTGACCCATGATTGGAACCTGGCCAGGGCCGACATAGGCCAGGGAAGCGATGTGCATATTGGGGACGATTAGCATATGCACGGGAGCTTTGGGGTTAATGTCTTTAACGGCGAAGACTCGGTCGTCTCGGTAGACGGGGGCGGAGTGCATCGGGTCCTGGGCCATGGTGCAAAAAACGCATTCGTTGGTGGTGGTCATGCCGCGTTTGCCTCTTTAATCAGTAAAAAATTATTTGGGTCAGTCAGCAGACGATTAATCGTCGTCTACGTGCAGGAAAGCTATCTCTTTGTGGTGGTTTGCGTCGCCGTAGGTCAACTCGTGTACCTTGGCCCGGCGGGTGTATAGCTGCAAGTCATGCTCTTTGGTGAAGCCGATGGCGCCGTGGCATTGATGCGCCGTGCCGCACACGCGGCGATATGCGGGGCCGATCCAGGCTTTGGCCATTGCGACCTCTTTGTGGGCAGGTAAGCCCTCTGCCAGGCGCCACACGGCCTGATACGCTATGTTCTTGGAGCCTTCAACGTCGGTGGCCATCCGTGCGCAGTGGTGTTGCACGGCCTGGAAGCTGCCGATGGGTCGGCCAAACTGGGTGCGGCCCTTGGCATATTCGACGGTCATTTCCAAAACCGCCTGAGCGCCGCCCAGCATCTCGATACACTGGCCGGCAGTGGCTCGCATGATAGCTCGTTCGATTATTGGCCAGGCCTCTCCTGCCGCTCCGACCATGGCGTCTGCAGGCACGGTTACATTTTCCAAGGAAACTTCGAAGACCCGTTCGTTGCCGACGGAACTCATGGGGGTGATGGTCAATCCACTGGCACTGGAGGGCACCAGAAACAGGGAGATACCTTTGGCGGGGTCACTGTCTGATGAAGTGCGGGCCGCAACTAGGATCGTGTCAGCGGTCTCGGCGTCGGGCACGAACAACTTGGTTCCTGTGATCTGGTAGTTGCTGCCCTGTTGGGTCGCAGTGGCTTCCACACCCCAAGCTTCGGTGCTGACGCTGGCCTCGGTGACGCCCATGGTCATGATTATGGTCCCAGCGCAGATGCGGCTGAGGATTTCGTCTTTCTGGGCGTCATTTCCCCCGTCCTCAACTGTCATGCCGCCAAGGACCACAGTAGAGAAGAATGGCGAGGGGGCCAGGGACCGGCCAATCTCTTCCAGCAAAACACCCAGGTCGGCGAAGGTGCCGCCGGTGCCGCCGTATTGCTCGGGGAAGGCCACGCCGGTCCAACCAAGGCTAATCATCTGCCGCCATAGATCGTCGGTATAACCCTTGGAATCTTCCTCCATTTCCCTAACCAGGGTTAGAGGACATTCCCGGGCCAGGAAATCCTGGGCGCTGGTCTTCAGCATCTGCTGTATTTCGTTTAGCCCCAGGTCCATGATTTCCTCCGGATTTATGGTCGATTGGATTGAGCGCGGCTTGAGCGCGAATAGTATAGCCCAAAGGCCGTTGGGTGGGTAGTGGCCAATCTTGTTCTACTGCCGCTTGTGACTCTAACCCCGCTCACGGTGTCGTTCCGCGAAAGGATGTCGAACCACGGTTTCGGGGATGCCGGGTCCTTCGACAAGCTCAGGATGAGCGGGA
>PCAH01000098.1 GCA_002730485.1 Dehalococcoidia bacterium
CCATCGCCGCTTCATGGCTTCGGCGGGCCAGGAAGGACGCAAGGAGCAAGGTTGGTAAACTGATCTTCAGCTCCGGGCGGGGCGGCAGTTCGTTAGCCTGGAGCGGCAGCCCCAGGTACCGCGCCAGAGTCGAGAGGGCCGCCGCCGCTGTAGGAATGCACAATGCAGATAGAAATGATATCGGCGCCCACACGAGAAACGGTCACAGGTGCAATGTCTTCGGAAGCTATTGATTCTTAATAAATCAACCGACGGATGAAACCGGGAGGGCAGGAATGAAGATCTTTGTTGATACGGCGGATATGGATGAGATTCGCGAAGCGAATGCGATGGGCGTGCTGGATGGGGTGACGACAAACCCGACCCACATCTCGAAGCAATCAGGCAGCTTTGACGACATCATCAAAGAGATCTGCGCAGAAGTGAGTGGTCCGGTGAGTGCCGAGGTTGTTGCGACGGATGTGGATGGGATGATCAAGGAGGCACGTCACAACGCTGGCCTGGCACCCAACGTGGTAGTGAAGATTCCGATCACGCTGGACGGTCTGAAGGCGATCAAGGTGTGTTCAGACGAAGGGATAAAGACGAACGTGACGCTCTGTTTTTCACCGAACCAGGCATACTTGGCAGCCAAGGCCGGAGCGACCTACATCAGTCCGTTTCTGGGTCGGCTCGATGATATCGGGTATGATGGTATGGACCTGATCCATCAGATCCGGCAGATCTACGACAACTACGCGTATGAAACCGAAATCCTGGGAGCCAGCCTGAGATCACCGAAACACGTTCTGGATTGCGCCCTGGCCGGTGCGGATGTGGTGACACTACCTCTTGATGTGCTGACCAAGCTGCTGGCCCATCCGCTGACGGACATCGGGTTGGAACGTTTCCTTGCTGACTGGAATGCCTGGGAGGCAAAGCAGGGCAGTTAGGATTCAACCCGGGCCGCAGGTGGCCCGTTTAACACCTTCTTGTTGCTCCAGAATCAAACAGAAAGGGCTTGTGCCTCGTCAGCACAAGCCCTTTCATATGTGGAGCCACCCAGCGGACTCGAACCGCCGACCTACGCATTACGAATGCGTTGCTCTACCAGCTGAGCTAGGGTGGCTATCTATCCCAAAATCAAAGCATTAGCTCAAGTTAGAACGCCAAAAAAAGTAGGATACCGCTATTTTCGTGTCAAGCCATAAATCCAGAACAGACAGGCATTTCAACGGATGAGCAGCCTTCCTGATATGGGCCTGGAAGGGAAGGTCGCGGTCGTCACGGGAGCGGGATCCGGGATCGGGAGAGCGGTAGCGATCGCCGTTGCGGAGGCGGGTGCGGATTGTGTCCCCTGTGAGCATCCGGATCGGCTGGATAGACTGGAACCTGTGTGTGAAGAGATTCGTGAAACCGGTCGGGAAGCCTATCCCACATCTCTGAGTCTTCCGGATACCCGGAGCATAGACGCAATGGTGGATCACGCGGTGTCTGAAGCCGGCAGGATTGACATACTCGTGAACAACGCCGGTATCAACATTCCAAGTGATGCGCTGGACGTGACCGAAGAGGAGTGGGATGCTGTTCTGGATGTGAATCTGAAAGGGCTCTTCTTCACCTCTCAACGCGTAGCTCGTGTGATGAAGGACAACAACGGTGGGAAGATCGTGAATATGGCGTCGCAAAACGGCGTCGTCGCCTACTACAGGCGAGCGGCTTACTGCTCGAGCAAGGCGGGGGTCGTGAACCTGACACGAGTGCTGGCTGTGGAGTGGGCGGAGCACAAGATCAACGTGAATGCGGTTGGCCCGACTTTCATCCTGACGCCGCTGACACAATCGACTTTTGATGATCCTGCCCTTTGCGAAGATCTGATCAGCCGGATACCGGTCGGACGCGTGGGGCAACCTGAGGACGTGACTGGGGCGGTGGTCTTCCTAGCGAGCCCTGCGGCAGCGATGATCACAGGGCACACGCTATTGGTGGATGGTGGGTGGACGGCGCTGTAGGAAAGACAGGAACACGCATCGCGAGGGATACCGAAAACGCAGGGAAAGACAGGGCAAAGGCAATGGTTGGATTGAACGACGGTGCAAGCCACGATGTCTCTCGTAGGGATAGCCGCACGTGAACAGTCGTATGACAGTGGGACCGATCTTCACTGATCCTGATCCAGACAAGGCACGGGCTTTCTTTCGGAAGAAACGTGTAGCGATGGTGGAGAAGGTGATGTCGGTTTCCGATGCGGTTGGGAAGTTCGTGTCGAACGGTTGCTACCTAGCCTCGGGAGGCTTCGGCACAAACCGAATCGCGACAGCAGCGTTGCACGAGGTGGTTCGGCAGGGGATCACGGGACTTGGTTTCGCGGGGCACACGACGACGCACGATTTCCAGATCCTGTGTGGTGGTCACCTGGATGGACGCAGGACGTTGGAGCGTGTCGACGCCGCATATATCGTCGGACTTGAGGCCCGCGGGCTCTCGCCACAGGCCAGACGCGTGATGGAGAGTGGGGACGTCACCGTGTCGGAGTGGTCGAATTTCGCACTGGCCGCTCGCTTTCGGGCCGCCGCCGCAGGCCTTTCCTTCATGCCTGTCCGGTGTATGCTCGGTACCGATACCCTTGAGCGATCCGGCGCACGTGTGCTCAATTGTCCGTTCACGGAAAAGCCAGTCGCCGCCGTACCTGCTCTCTATCCCGATGTGAGTTTCATCCACGTGCACGCGTGCGATGTTTATGGCAACGCGCGTATCCAGGGCATCTCGGTTGCGGACACAGACGTCGCCAGGGCGTCCAGGCGTGTCATTCTGACAACGGAACGAATCGTACCGACCGAGCAGATCCGCGATGAACCAGAGCACACGGTGATCCCCTCCCTCTGTGTGGACGCGGTATGTGAGGTACCTTACGGGTCCTATCCTGGGAACATGGCAGGATGCTACTTCTCGGATGAAGTGCATCTGCAGGAGTGGTTGGCCGCTGAGCGTAACCTCGATGCACATAGGAACTTTGTGCGCCGACTCATTCTCGACACACCCGACTTCGATGCCTATCTCGATGCTAGCGGTAGTCGCAAGCGGATGGATGAGCTTGCGGCGCTGGAGGTTGGCGAATGAACTACAACGCACACGAGCTGATGATCTGTGTCGCCGCCCGTCTGCTGGAGGATGGGGCCACCGTTGGTGTCGGCACCGGTGCCCCGTGCGCCGCCGCGATGGTCGCGCAACGAACACACGCGCC
The DNA here is from genome assembly GCA_002730485.1 of Dehalococcoidia bacterium. Next base: position 3,224 of record PCAH01000098.1, read on the forward strand.
GTCACTCTTCATCGTGTTCGAAGCCGGTGGCTGTGGACCCGAGCTTCCTGAGATGCCCATATCGGTGGGTGACTCGCGGACCTACCACAAGGCAGCCATGGCAACCTCTATGGTCGACATCTTCGAAATGTGTCAGAGGGGTGCAATTGATTATGCATTTTTGGGGGGCGCCCAGATCGATGCCCGCGGGAATCTGAATTCGACCTGTATCGGAGACTTCGCAAAACCAAAGGTCCGGTTTCCCGGCAGTGGGGGTGGGAATGATTTCGCCAGTCTCTGCTGGCGCACGATGGTAATGACAGAACACGATCCACGACGATTTGTGGAGTCGCTGGATTTCGTGACCAGTCCGGGGTTCCTGGAGGGGGGAGACGCACGTGATGAAGCTGGATTGCCAGCAGGGACGGGTCCCTACCGCGTGATTACTGATCTCTGTGTGATGGGTTACTCTGACAGGGAGAAGCGGATGGAGGTTCTAAGTCTCCATCCAGGTGTGGCTCTCGAGAACGTCCAGGCGAAGACTGGATTCTCGGTCGGCATATCCGAGGAGCTTTCAGAAACACCACCTCCGACGAATGGAGAACTTGGTGTACTTAGAGACGAAGTGGATCCGACAGGTGTCGTGATCGGACGTGGTTGAAAGAGAGGATGTATGAAGTTCGCGATTGGTGTCGATTGTGAAGGTGTGGCGTGTGGTGTGGGATCGCCGGGTGCATCCTTGAACTCTTCTCGGAATCTCGAGTTCGCGAAGAAACAGGCAACGCGGGAAGCGAGCGCGGCAGCACGCGGTTTGTTCGACGCGGGTGCCGAGCAGGTAATCGTCTGGGATAATCACAACGGCAGCCTGAATCTGAGCTATGCCGATCTCGACGATCGGTGCGACATCGCGCTTGGCGTTGGCTTCGAACATCGGTGGCCAGGTGTTGACGAGAGCTTCGACGGTGTTCTCTTCGTCGGGTATCATGCAATGGACAACACAATAGACGGCGTGATGTGTCACAGCTTCAGCTCCGCGACCTACCAGTACATGAAGGTGAACGGTCGAGAGGTCGGTGAGATGGCGATCGATGCAGCAGTGGCTGGAAAGATGGGTGTCCCGGTGATCTTCGCAGCAAGTGACGACAAGGCGATCGCTGAGGCGAATGACTTCTTCGGGGATGTGCAGACCGTTACCACGAAACAGGCTATGGGATGGAACGCCGCGGTAAGCAAACATCCGAAGAGAGCAATCGGCGAGATCTATGAAGGCGCAAAGCTGGCTGCCGGGAGGCTGGCGGAGTGCGAGCCCTTTACTTTTGACGATCCGTTGACGGTTGAGATCCGATTCAAGCGGCTGGAGTCTGCGCAGTCGGCGAGCCGGGGATACAAGGGTGGGGAACGGGTGGATCCGTATACGGTGAGGTTTGAATTGGGGACGATTACGGATTACTACTAGGAGAGCAGGTGCGATGTTGGGGGGGCGGGTTTGGGGTGTGGGAGATGTTATGACGCGCTCCCTAGTGTGAAGGCGTGCCTGTGGGAGAAGCAGGGGATTCCACAAACAGGAAGACTGGGGAGATGCCGAAGGTTTACATTTCGTTGAAGGAAGATGATGCGGAGTTTTTGCCGGCGTATCGTGCGCAGGTAAGGGATTTCGCAGAGGTGAACCAGAATCCGGAGCAGCGACGGCCAACGGATGAGGAGAAGGTTGAAGCTGTTTACGCGACGGACATCGCCATCGTTGGTCGAAGCGGCGGCGGACTGACGCGCGAAATCATCGATGCGGCTGGGGAGTTACTGGCGGTGGGTGTTGTTGGCGGAGCCGTGGGGCGAGCAGAGCCCGAGTATCTGATGGAGAAAGGTATAACGTTGTTCAATGCAGGGTGGGCGATGGCTGAGTCAGTCGCTGAGTTCACCGTGGCGATGATGCTATGCGGGCTACGAGATATTCCGCATATGATATCGGCCTTGCGCGACGAGGGGTGGGGAAGGGCAAGATCGCCGCTGGATCTGGGAGGGCGCAAGGTCGGGCTTGTGGGTTTTGGCGGGATCGGACGACGGGTTTCGGAGCTCCTCGCTCCCTTCCATTGTGACATCACAGCCTACGATCCTTACGGGGACTTCAGCGGGTCTTCGGTCAATTCAGTGAGTCTGGATGCGCTTCTGAGTCGATCGGAGGTCGTGTCGATTCACGCGGGCATGACCGTAGATACGCGCGGAATGCTCGGCTGGCGTGAACTGGCCCTGATGCCGGATAATGCGTTGCTGGTCAACACTGCTCGCGCAGGTATTCTCGACGAGGATGCAACGGTTTCTGAACTCGTGTCCGGTCGGATTCGTGCAGCTCTGAACGTATTCTGGAAGGAGCCCCTTGATGCTGAACATCCCCTGCGGGGACTAGACAATGTCATTCTAACGCCTCACGGGGGGGGATTGACATACGACCGACAGATCAGGCAGAGCAAGAGTCTGGTAGAAGACATTCGTCTGGTGTGCGAGGGGGAGTGCCCGAAGCATGAGGTAACGGCGGAGATGTTACTCCGAATGACCTGATGGGACGGAGTTATCAGTTGGATCAGCTAGGTAGTCCAGGCCCAGGGCGAGCGATTTTCGATAAGGTAAGGTAAGACCGATCAGAGCGAGACCAGCACCGAATAGGGCGAAGCGGGCAACCAGGAGGCTTGGCGGCCGGTAGAGCAGCATTGCGATGAAGAAGAGGCCAGTTAACACAGCCGTGCTAACATACATGAATCCCCAGCAATCACCCTCCCTGTCCTGCAGTTCCAGACCACAGGATTCGCAATGAGGACGCACTTCGTGCCAGCGGCGGAAGATTTCACCTTCGCCACACCGGGGACATCGTTTTCTGAGACCTCGAGAGATCAATGTTTTGATACCTGGTTTATTTCGCATAGGACGCAATTGTGACTGAAACCTCACAGGCGGGTGTGTGGCCGGTTATGCTGACGCCTTTCACCGAGTCGGGGTCTGTCGATCTGGATGGACTGGATTCGTTGACTGAATGGTATATAAACTGCGGCGTGTCGGGACTTTTTTCTGTCTGCTTGTCCAGTGAGATGTACGATCTGACAGATGAGGAGCGGATAGCGATCGCTAAACGGGTCGTAGATCGCACGGCTGGCCGTGTGCCGGTGTTCGCGTCAGGGACATTTGGGGGAGACACAGAAGCCCAGGGCGCATCCATCGTGCGGATGTCTGAAACGGGTGTTGACGGTGTGGTGGTGATTGTTTCGCAGATGGCTCACGATGGCGAGGATGAGTCGGTTTGGCGGTTGAACGTTGAGCAGATGCTGACGAGGACTGGGGACGTTCGGTTGGGTCTGTATGAATGTCCCCGACCCTATCATCGACTGCTTACGACAGAAACACTTGGTTGGAGTGCGGAGACGGGAAGGTTCGACTTTACGAAAGACACGTCTTGTCGTGAGGACGATATCGTCGGGAAGATTCAGGAGTCGCGGGGGACGTCGTTGCAGTTCTACGATGCCTGTGCAGCGACGCTGTGGACGACCCTGGAGAACGGGGGAGATGGGTTCTGTGGGATTTCGGGAAATTTCTATGCTGACCTGTATGTCTGGCTTTGTGAGCATTTTGACAAGGAACCAGAGACAGCGCGCCGCTTGCATCGGTTTCTGAGTGTCGCTGAACGGGCGATCGGGGTAGACTATCCGGTATCGGCGAAGCTGTTCCTGAGTAGGTCAGGGCTGCCCATTCGATCTGACTGTCGAGCCAAGAGTGCCACTTTCGACGAACGTGACCTTCGAATCTTGAGAGATCTCGAAGGAATGGTCGCGGAGTGGCGTGAACGTGTAGGAAGTTCTTTAGCCAGAGGATGGCAATGATAAACGTAAGACCGGCTGTTCTGGAAGATCAGACGCTGATTGCTACCTTTCAGCAGCAGATGGCGAACGAAGCAGAAGGAGTTTCGCTTGCTGCCGACGTTCTCGAGCAGGGCGTCAGAGCTGCTCTAATCGATCCACTCAAGGGTGAATATCTGATTGCCGAACTTGACGAAGAACCCGTAGGCTGTCTGCTGACGGTGCGGGAATGGAGCGATTGGCGAAACGGAGAGGTTATCTGGATTCACTCGCTCTATGTCACTCAGGACGCAAGACGGAAGGGCGTGTTCAAGCAACTCTATGTCTACCTGAGACAGATGGTCGAGACGGACAGCAATCTGAAGGGCCTGCGATTGTATGTGCACCGGGACAACACGCTGGCACAGAATGCTTACAAAGCGCTCGGGATGGATGGGGACCACTACCAGCTATTCGAGTGGATGCCGGAGGGATAACGGCTCTGGTGCACCGTCATCATACAACTGAAGCAGCCCATCGAGACCTTCGCGCAGGATGGCGGCCTCCGATCGGTCCTGAGCGCGCGCCAGCGCCGCCAGCCGTTTGAGCTGTATTCTACTGAAGTGACTCGTCTTCGTAACCATCTGGTCGGCTTCGGCTACGGTCGTACGCCCTCCTCCGCTCTCACGGCTTTGAAAGCGGGCTTCTCTTCCTTTGCGCACGAGCTCCCAGGCATCCGCCGCGTGCCTCGGATAGGTCGCTACACCGATGCTGAGCGAAATCTCTCCGAGAGAGCCAGTAGACTCGGCAAGCGTGCGTCGAGCCGCCTCGGCCCGGTACGCTGCATCCTCCGCCCGGCATCCGGGCAGAATGACCAGGAACTCGTCTGCCCAGAGTCTGCCTACCGTTCCAGTGTCCCCAGAGATTCCAGAGAACTCGCTGGCAAGAGCCACCAGCAGGCGATCACCGGCATCACGACCGGCCCCCTCGTTGTATGCACCGAATCCATCGATGTCCAACTGCAGCACGGATATGGGCTTTTCTGGGGAGGCTCCAGCGATTGTGTCCTCGAGCAAGGCCGCCAGGGCCCGTCCTGTCGGAAGGCCGGTCAGATTGTCCCTGTCCGCGTAGACTACAACAGAATCTGTCTGCTGCCGGGCACTGACACAGGCCATCGTTGAATGGCTCAGCAGGTCTGAGAGAGGGGGAGCCGGGGAATCGTAGGGTGCGATCCCTGCGGAAATCGTCATCGAATGGGCAATCTGGTTCCCATCAACAGTGAAACGAAGCCTGCTACCAGCGATTCTCTGTCGCAGATGATCTGTTCGAGCCTGGGTCCCGTCTCTCCCGGCAACGATCAGTGCCAGGAACTGGTCGTCCTCAGTCCGGATCAGGAGAACGGCCTCAAGGACCTCTGAGGCGACTGATTCCACGTGGTTCAGAACCTGATCGCCCAGCACATAGCCGTATTCTCTGCGAAA
>PCAH01000099.1 GCA_002730485.1 Dehalococcoidia bacterium
CTGAAGGTGAAGCTAATCAGCCTCACCAGCTCGCTGAAGGCCTCCAAAGGGCCGACGAAGAAGAAGTCCAGCATGTATTGGAAAGCGTCAAGAATCTGGAAGTTGAAGAGGGCGGCAACGCCCTTTTTCAGGCTGCCGATCCTGATGAACTTGGTGAGGTAACCGATGCCAAGCATCTTAAAGCCCAGCCATTCTACGAATACGAATGAGACCAAAGCCAGGGCCAAAGGCATGTTGATGTCTGTGCCTGCCGGCCGGAGCAGATGTATCTGGACTATATCCCCTTCCTTGAACCCAAGGGACGGGTAGATGGGCAGCAATGCGATCCACGCATTGATGAGTACAAACAAGAAGATGGTCGCTATGACCGGGAAGATCAGTCTGCTGTGTTCTCGGCCAACCGTTCCCGCAACGAAGTTCAGGAGTCCCTCAACCGCTATCTCCACGAAGTTCTGGAAGCGGCCTGGGATCATCGCTGCTTTGCGGGCACCCAGTACGAACAGCAGGACCAGGACGATGCTGGCAATCCAGGATGAAAGTATGGCGTTGCTGATGATGAAGTTGTTGTCTTGATAGGGGCCATCATCAACAAACTCTTCGATCACATGATGTTGTTCTTTAGTTAGGAGGTGGTCGTCGTGACCCAGTTCGATTGTCTCGCCGGTGAGTTCATGATAGAGGTCAATCAGGTGTTTCTCGTCGTCCTCTGTAAGGTGACTGATCGCTGCCTTTTCCAGAAGGACTTCAACTTCTTCAGCAAGGAGGAAATTACGGTAGTATGTCCGTTCTGAAGTGGGGAATGTTACCTGGGCGGGGAGGTGAACCGCGGGCTTGGGGATGAAGGGACCTTCAGCGGTTAATCCGGCGTCTTTGTCTTCCTCTGACTGGGTGAGGCCAGCGCCAATGGCGCCGGTGATAAGTCCTGCTATGGCTAATGCCACAACAATCAAGATGCCGAAGGCGACGAATTTGCCTGTGCCGGAACCCACTATGGATTCCCTCCATTTTTATCTGACTTAATTATCGTGCTTTTCATCCGGTTGGCTGTCGCTTTCCGGAGATTTGTTTCCGTTAATCGGTTCTGGCTTGATCAGCGGCTGAATCATCTTAATCAGGCCGTAGAAAGCTGACGTTGTGCCGAACGCAAGCCCCAGCAGAGTGAACAGAAGTTTGGTACCGAGCCATTGGTCGATGAACACGCCGCCAACCACACCGATCACGATGCAAGAAGCAACGTACCATCCGAGCCCAGTTAGGCGTAAGGCCAGGAGTCTCCGATTCATGTTTCCGCCAGAGCGTCGTGAATAATATCACTAAGGATTTTGAAAGTCAATTGAGACTAACTTTACGGAAAACGTTCCCTACTTTAACAAAAAATACCCCGCTCTTCTACATAAAGAGCGGGGTATCATCTAATCGGGTTTAGGTTGGGGGGTCAGCGTGTTCCGGATTGCTTGCCGAAATCCTCTAGATCCAAGGAGTCAATGAAGTCTGTGAATGCAGACATGCTCTTCAGTTCCTCGGGTTTTACCTCTACCGGTGGCTCAGCGGCGGTGCCTTCGCTGATGGTCTCTTGCCCCAGAGGCTTGCCGGTCTCCTTATCAAGGTGGATTCCAGCTTTGTCCATCACTTCTTCGTTGGCGTATATCGGCACTTTGGCCCTCACTGCCAAAGCAACGGCATCACTGGGCCTGCAATCGATCTCTTTTGACTCGCCATTCGATTGTATGGTGATCTTGGCGAAGAAAGTGTCGTTCTGTAGATCATTCACCAAGATATGATCGATGGTGCCGCCAAGGGAATCTATGATGCTCCCCAACAGGTCGTGGGTCAGCGGCCGCGGCACGCTGAGATCTTGAAGTTTGACCGCAATGGCGTCGGCTTCGGCAGGACCAATCCAAATGGGAAGATAGCGGTCGGACTGTTTCTCTTTGAGAATCACAACACGCTGGTAATTCATCGGACTGACCCGAATACTATCTACGGTCATTTCGAGCATGAAGTTTTTGACCTCCGAGATTCGTCCGTTGCTCTGGCAAAATTGTAGTCCTACCGGAATTTGCATGTCAACCCGAAACACGCGTGGCCCGTGACTAGCCAGACGCCGGGAAAGGTCTGTGTCGAACCCAGGTCGACATAAGGGGAACCACAATATTTGAATGCCTTATTTCAAGACCTGCTCTGAGACACCTCTAGAGTCAACTGAAACAGCCAGCAGTCAAGGTATAATAGTCGCCCAAGGGTAGTTGCTCGGTTTTAAAGAACTTAACACCGCAACCATTAACCGTTACTGGAGCGGGTACACGCATAGGCCGCTAACAATGTCCCAGGAGAATTTGATGCCTACGAGCAAAACCACTCGAGCCAAGAAGAAACTGGCAGATAAGTACAAGGTGGACTGGGACAAGACCACTTGGAGAAAAGACCTGGAGTCCTTTGCCTTCAAGTGTACTGATGAACTGACTCCCCTGGACCACTTCATCGGCCAAGACCGCGCCCAAGATGCCATCCGCTTCGGCCTTGAAGTGGACAAGCCTGGTTACAACCTGTTTGTCACAGGTCTCACCGGTACCGGAAAGACCAGCGCTATCAAGTCACACCTACAAAGCATCGTCGACGATCTGGATAGTCAGGAGAAACGCCGACCCATCAGCGACTGGTGCTATGTCTACAACTTTGAAGACCCTGACCGTCCAAAGGTCATCCGGCTCCCCCGTGGCACCGGCAAGGTTTACCGGCAGCAGATTTCCACTGTGTTGCGCACCCTTCAGGATGAGATACCCAAAGTCTTGAAGAGTGAAGGGTTTGAGAACCAGATTCGAGGTCTTGAGGAAGCCGACCGGCGGGCTACTCAGGAGTTGATGGGTGGCCTGGAACAGGCTGGGCAGGAAGCCAACTTCGCCGTTCAATTGACGCCCAACGGAATCACCATCTTCCCAATGATTGAAGACCGGCCAATGATGCCGGAAGAGTATCAGGCCATGGAGCCGGAACCGAAGCAGGCCATCGACGAAGTTAGGTCACAGTTGATGCAGCAGACCCAGGACACCATGGCCAAGATCAGGGAGCTGGAGAAAGCCTCCGCCCAACGGATGCGGGAGATGGAGAGAAACGCCGGAGATCAGCTGGTGGACCAAGTCTTTTTCGAGTTGCATGCTCTTTCACAAGACATTCCAGAGATGCAGCAGTTCCTGCGTGATCTGGGCGAGTATGTCTTGAATAACATCAGTTTTTTCAAAGAGTCAGATGGCGGGGTTCCGGCAATGGCAGGCATCCCAGGGATGCCTCCAGGTGCTTCACCAGGGGGGCAACCCCTGGGAACAAATCCCTTTTTGCCCTTTGAACTGAACGTGTTGGTGGATAATAGCGGCGTTGAAAAACTGCCGATCATCATTGAGCCCAATCCCAATTGGGGCAACCTCTTTGGGCGTATCGAGCGTCGGGCGATGATGGGTACCTACGTGAGTGATCACGGCATGCTGAAACCAGGTGCAGCGCACCTGGCCAACGGCGGGTATCTGGTATTGAATGCCCGTGACGTCCTCATGGCTCCTGGGGCCTGGGAAGGACTAAAACGCTCTATCAGGAACCAAGAAGTCCGACTGGAAGACCCCGCAGAACAGACTGGATTGTTCATCCCCCAGGGACTCCGTCCCGAGCCTGTGCCGTTGGATATGAAGGTCATCGTCACTGGAGACGAGAGCATCTACCGGATCTTAACCTCGGCCGATAACGAAGATTTCTGGGACCTGTTCAAGGTAAAGGCGGAGTTTGATCACCGCGTGGATTTGAATGATGAGAACATGATGGCCTATTGCGCCTTCATTTGCCGCACCTGCGAGGAGGAGGGCCTGCTGGCCTTTGAGACCGGTGGCGCGGCCCGGGTCCTGGAATTTGGCGCTCGCCAGGTTTCGGATCAAACCAAGCTCTCCACCAGATTCGGCCAGATAAAAGACCTGCTGATAGAGGCAGATTATTGGGCACGCAAAGAGGATGCCCAATTGGTCCAGGATCACCACGTTCAGCAGGCCGTGAATCAGAAGGTCTATCGGTTGAACCTGGTGGAAGAACGACTCAAGGGCATGATCGCAGACGGCTCGCTCCTACTGGATGTCACCGGTGAAGAGGTTGGCCAGATAAACGGGCTGGCCGTTTACGATTTGGGCGACTTCAGCTTCGGCAAACCGACTAGGATCACCGCCCAGACCTTTGCCGGTAGAGAGGGCTTTATAAACATAGAACGGGAAGCTCTGATGAGCGGCCGCACCCACGACAAAGGTGTTTTGATACTGAGCGGGTACCTGGGTGCAAAATTCGGCAAAGACCGCCCACTGACGCTGTCGGCTAGTGTCTGTTTTGAGCAATCATATGAGGGTGTGGACGGTGACAGCGCTTCTTCCACCGAGATTTACGCCATCACCTCAAGTCTGTCCGGACTGCCGATCCGGCAGGAGGTTGCAGTCACCGGGTCGGTGAATCAGAAGGGCGAGATACAACCCATCGGCGGCGTCAATCAGAAGGTTGAAGGCATGTTCGATGTCTGCCGCGCTGCGGGAGAACTCACGGGCACCCAAGGTGTGATAATCCCCCACCAGAACGTCAAGAACCTGATGCTGAGGGAGGACGTTGTTGAGGCCATCAGAGAGGGTAAATTCAACGTCTATGCGGTGAAGACCATCGATGAAGGGTTGGAGATCCTCACCGGGACCACCGCCGGAGAAGCGGATGCAAACGGGGATTTCCCAGAGGGGACGGTCAATTATCTGACGGCCAATCGTTTGGATGAATTGAACGACTCGATGCGAGGTTATTTACACGGATTGCTCTCCAACAGTAGCTAGAGTCAATTCGGAAAGCAGACAAGTAAAAGCGCCGTGGTCAATAAAGATTGACCACGGCGCTTTTGTTTAGGCGCAGTATTGGTTGTGCCAGCCCTATTGGAGCTGAAGCTCTACGGGAATGCCAGGGTTAACGGAGCATTCCGGCGGCGGCTTCCTCTTCCTCTTGATACCGGCGGGTGTTCAGGTTGCTGGAGGCCTGCTCGGCGAGAACCTCGATACCCTTGCGTACGGAACCGGCAAGTTTGCCCAGCTCGATCTCCATGGTACGTAGGCTGCGAAGCGCATATGCGTCGGCCTCGGTCTTTCTAGAAAGAGCCTCAGCTTCCGACTGCTCAAGCATCCTAGTAATCCGCTCTTCGGCGTCTCTGATTGTGTCGGCGGCTCTGGTTTCCGCTTGAGTGACCACTTCATTGCTATTGAGTCGGTCACGGAGCTCGTCTTCAGCCATGGACTTGGTCCGCCTGGCGTCGTTGGCCGCAGTGTTGAGTATCTGGTCCTTCTGCGACAGCACGTCTTCAGCGGTTCTGATCTCTTCAGGAATGGTCAGACGCAGTCGGTCTACCAACTCCATGATCTTCTTTCGGTCCACCAGGATGTTCCCGCTTACTGGGACTGATTTACTTGTTTCGACCAATGTTTCCAAACGATCGATGATATTTATGATGTCGATGATTGCACCCCTCCCCGGCCACTACACTTCTTCATCCACTAATCGGGACTATTCTGCGACCGGTAATCCAAATTTTGAATAAACCGCCTGAGCTACGTTGGGCGGGACCATATCTGTGATGTCTCCGCCAAGTTTGGCAACCTCCTTGAGTAAACTGGCACTAACAAACATGTAGTCCTGGGAGGTCATGAAGCAGACCAGGTCCACCTCGGGTTCCAACCTCCGGTTCATGAACGCCATGTCGAATTCATATTCGAAGTCCGACCCGCTTCTCAGCCCTCGGACTATCACTCCCGCGCCGATGTCCTTGGCAAAGCGGACAACCAGGCCCGAGAACGTGATCACTTCCACATTCGGCAGATGCGCCAAGGCATCTTTCATCAGTTGTTTTCGCTCTTCCGTGGTGAAGAGCAGATTCTTAGACGGCGTGTCGTAGACGGCCACATACAGTTTGTTGAAGAGAGTGGCCGCCCTTGATGCCACGTCCACGTGGCCAACCGTTACCGGGTCAAAGCTACCCGGATAGAGTGCGGTTACCATTATGAGTTCCCATCCCGGTCGGTTGCTGAGCCGCCTGCCAGGTGATTTATATTCTCAGAATTTTGTTCTGCCATATCTTCTGTTGGTTGATTTCTATCTGAATCTTGTTCGTAAACAAAAAAGTCGACCACGTTGTCTCCGTATTGTCGATGTGAGGTCAATCGCAGTGCCCCGTAGACCTCTCTCAGGTTTTCCCGTTTGGAATGACCCGCTATCACCACACCGCCGTCAACTATTAACCCTGGCTGAGCGGCGACTTTCTCCATCAGATCGTCCAAGTTGCCCATCTTATATGGAGGATCCATCAGCACCAGGTCATAGTTGCCAAGCAGCGTTTGCAGCGCTTGAAACACGTCTAAACGGTGTACCTTAGCCCTGGAGGTAAACCCTGTGGTTTCCAGGTTGCTGGTGATGACGGCGCTCTGCCGACGGTCCCATTCCACAAAGTCAGCCCAACCCGCTCCGTGGCTCAATGCTTCGATGCCAAGGCTGCCTGTCCCTGAGAAAAGGTCCAACACCCTTCCTCCCTGGTACAGATCGGGATCTAAGATGTTAAAGATGGCCGCCCGTACCCGCTCCGTTGTGGCTCGGGTATTGGAAGTAAGGGCTCCTTTGAGCCGTCGGCCTTTTTCGTCCCCACCTGCTACACGCATGCGTCTAGTCCTACTAAACCCACGTGCCTAGTAAGGGTGAATTATACATAACGTCAAGGCCCATTCCTAGTAAATCCCTAGTCAATTTAGACGAATTTTATATTAATTTTAGATTACTATAATTTGTGAAGCCAGTGGATAAGCTCAGGTCATGGCCTGGCTCAAACGGAGAAGGCAACGATGCGATCACCGTAAACCTTCCCTGTAAGCTTTCTTTGGAGACTCTCTACTGCAGTCGTCGTTACAAGGGGCGGTTGGTCACCCGTCAATATTGACGCTAAAAGGGGCCTGTGCTAACATCCAGCCCACCCGAACACCCTTGTTTTACGCATAAAATCAGTCATTTTTACCCCATCCGCACCGCAATTGGTCGGCCTTTTCGTCGGTGGCTCAACAAGGCTTCTTATTGGTACTGCATCGCGGCACCGGGGATTAATCATGGTGGGAACTAATCAGGAATGAGCTTTCGCCAACGTCTGGCCAGCGCTGCACCCAGCAAGGAAACCGTTGTTACCATCGGCGTCTTCGACGGTGTGCATCAGGGGCATCGGCATC
>PCAH01000100.1 GCA_002730485.1 Dehalococcoidia bacterium
TCTTCTGTGGCCGACGCCGAAAAGATACAGGGAGTGGCCCGTCGCATCGCAGATGTCAGTAAAAAGGGCACTGACGTGGTCGCCGTTGTGTCTGCAATGGGTGATTCGACCGATGATCTTATCGCCCTAGCTCATTCTGTCTCAGACAAACCCCACCCCAGGGAGATGGACCTGTTGCTCTCAACAGGCGAGCTGGTGTCCTGTACCCTACTGACCATGGCCCTGGCCGACCTGGGGCAGGAAGCGGTCAGTCTTACCGGCTCCCAGGCGGGGATACACACGGATACCAGCCACGGCCGGGCATTGATCCACCGGGTGGACACAGAGCGCATGCAAAGAGAGCTTGCGGAAGGCCGCGTTGTGGTAGTGGCGGGATTCCAGGGAATCACCGAGGATAATGACATAACCACCCTTGGGCGGGGCGGTTCAGACACCACAGCAGTGGCGCTGGCGGCGGCTTTAGGGGCAGACCAGTGCGAGATTTATACAGACGTAGACGGCATCTATACCTCTGATCCCAGAATCGTCCCAGAAGCCCGCAAGCTCACAGAGATCGATTACGACGAGATGTTGGAGTTGGCGAATTACGGGGCCAAGATGCATCCCAGGTCCATTGAATTGGGCGCGGTCTACAACGTTCCGATCTACGTGGCTTCCAGCTTCAACGACACACCAGGGACATTGATCCACGGTATTCCTGGCAAAGCCAACGAGGGTGAAATGGAAAATAGAATCAAAGCAACGGGAATCGCCTGCACCAACAACGTGGCCAAGATAACCGTGCGCAGTGTTCCTGACCGTCCCGGAGTCGCTGCGGCTTTGTTTGAGCCTCTGGCCCAGTCTGGCATCAGCGTGGATACCATCGTCCAGAACACCAGCGAAGACCGTACCACGGACATCAGTTTCACGGTCAGTGGGACCGATCTTCCCGCTGCGATGGCCAAGGTTGAGGAGTTGTCCAAGGAACTTGGCATGGGTGACATGATCAGCGAGGATAATCTCGCCGCTGTGAGCGTGGTTGGGTCTGGTATGCAGCACACGCCCGGGTATGCCTCCCGAATGTTCCGCGTGCTGGCAGACGGCAACGTGAACATCGACATGATCACAACGTCGGAGATTCGTATCTCCTGCATCATCCGGCAAGAGCAGGCGCAGGAGGCGGTCAGGCTGCTTCACCGTGGTTTCCAACTCGACGAGCCTGACCCCATCGATTGATTCGATCAGCTGATCCTGGTGCCTGAACACGTAATCTCTTTCAAGTCCGCTTTCAATCCGGCTTTGATGTGTAAGGAGTAAGTATTTGGCCGAGCCGTTCCTATCAGTTGTGATTCCGGCCTTCAACGAAGAACCCCGAATAGCAGAGACCCTAGCCAAAGTTACCGGATACCTCGCGGCCCAGGATTACGAATGGGAGGTGGTGGTTGCCGATGATGGCAGCACCGATCACACCGCCCAGTTGGTAGGTCGGGTCATTGTGGAACACTCGAATGTGCGTATCCTGCGGCTGAGGCACGGCGGCAAAGGTTGGGCGGTGAAGAACGGAATGTTGGCCGCAGAAGGTCAGTACCGGCTGCTCTGCGACGCCGATCTATCCGTCCCCATCCAGCAGGTGGAACGTCTCTTGCCTCCAAACGGTCCTGATTCCGATATCGTCTTGGGCTCCCGCGAAGCCGATGGTGCGGCGCGAATCGGAGAGCCGGTACGTCGCCATGTCATGGGGCGGCTATTCAACCTTTTTGTGAGTCGTCTGGCTGTCCCTGGTCTAGCGGACACACAGTGCGGGTTCAAGTGCTTCAGGGGAGAAACGGCCCAGAACCTGTTCCCGCGTTTGACCATCGATGGCTTTGCCTTTGATGTTGAATTGCTGCACCTGGCCCGCAAACTTGGGACTAGTTTCTCTGAGGTGGGTATCGACTGGTATTACCGGTCCCAGAGCAAGGTGCGTCCCGTCCAGGATTCGCTGAGCATGACCCTGGACCTGATAAAGATCAGATGGCGGCACCGCAAGCTGGTCTAGTGTTCGTCCGGGGCCTCTCCGGTTCTTCTGTTTTCTCACTTATTTCTTACACTCACATCCCCATACCCATGTATTCTGAACATGTTACGCCTGTATCGGGCGTTCTTCGGGTTGCTGTCTAGCAACGCCAAATACCAGCCGGTTTTAATTAAGATATTCATGCTGTTTTTAGGCTTGACCTTTGGCGAGACCATACTGTAAATACTACATAGAGCCTAAGCATGAACTGAGCCTCGGAAAAACACCAAAAAGCCCTCTAATAATAGGGGCACGCGGACGTTATCATTTGGTGAGAGGTTAGCAGGCTCGTAGGACTAAACCAACGGTGATGTGGCCACCCAATTTGGGGCTGAAGATCCAACTACAGCGCCAGACAGGAGACGGGATGGATTCGGAAGTAACAAGCACACGCGGCAGTATCAAACTGAAGAAAGACCTTGGCAGAGAAGCCGTAAATCTTGCCGTGAACGGCGAGTGGGAACGGGCCACCGAGGTCAACAAGGCAATCCTGGAATTGTTCCCCACCGATGTTGAAGCAATGAACCGATTGGTGAAAGCGCTGATTGAAGTGGGCAGTTATTTAGACGCACGGGCCGTGCTGAACCAGGTCTTTGAGGTTACCCCGTATAACAACATAGCCAAGAAGAACCTGGCCCGGCTCGATCATCTGACCGCGAATCCCGAATTAGCCAACACCGGTGCCGGTAAACCAGCCAGAAAGGCCGCAGCACAACCGCAGACTTTCATAGAGGAGAGCGGCAAGTCAGCGACCACGTTGATCCGAAACACCCGGGGAGCAGGGTCAAGAGTCCATGTCTCTCCCTCCGACCCTGTCGTCCTTTCTCGGGACAAGAACAACGTGACTGTACGGACGTTGGACGGCGAGTTGCTCGGTCAAATCGAGCCGAAGTTGGGCAATAGGCTTGCTCGGCTTATCGACGATGGCAACAAATACTCTGCGGCCGTGGTGACGGTGAATGAAGACGGTATCTCCATAATGATTAGAGAGACCTTCAAAGACCGCAGTCTGCACAACACAGTCTCGTTCCCGAACCATTTCCCCTCCAAGATGAACGGCAACGGCCGAACATTGTTTACAGAGAGGGTGGCCCGTCCAGTGCGGGATGAAGAGGATGATGACGACGAGGAAGAAGAGAACGTCATCGACGAAGACGCGTTGGAAGCCAGCTGGTCTGAGGACGAGTAGTCCCCTCTTGGGGATTGAGAGGGATTCAGGGCAACGGTTGAACTTACTTAGAGTGCTTTCTCAACAGTTGCTGCAAACCAGGATCCTCTAGGTTTTTGAAACCTTACGGTAGCGTCCAAGATTGAACTGCGCCATCTTGGTCTCCGAACCACACCTGCGC
Source organism: Dehalococcoidia bacterium (assembly GCA_002730485.1). The sequence continues at coordinate 3,385 of PCAH01000100.1, forward strand.
ATCGATCACCTGTGAGTTGCCCTGGTCATCTGTGGCGGTCACGGTATAAACGTCTCTCACTGAAATCAGTGCCGTGGGCCAGGTGTACCGGTCCTCGGCGAATGCTCCGCCATCAAAGTCCACCAACAGATCACTCCAGTAATCTCCCCTCTCTATCGATGCTACGGTTGTGATAATCATGGATTTGGACTCGCCTGGGTCCAGCTCGATTTCGTCGTCGAACTTCCAAGTGACCCGCTGACGGTTGACCTGGCTCTCATCGTGCAGGTTGTGCGGCGTTTCCGTTATGTCCTCGCTTGAACTGGTGGATACGTAGGAGAATCCCTCAGGAAGCAGGTCGATGTATTCCTTGATCTCCAGTTCGGTTGAACCGGTGTTTGTCACCGTGATCATGTAGTCGATGTCAAAGGTGTAGACGTAATCTGCGCTGCTGGTATCCGTTGAAACCAAGTCCAATGAATCCACCGTCTTGACGACTGATACAGCGTCATCTGAGCATTGGCCAGCCTGATCACCGATCTGAACGGTGGCGGTCCTGCCGTTGGTGGTCTTGCTTCCACCTGGATTTACCGAAACCTCGTTGCAATATGTGCCTGCCTGATTACTGGTGATTGCCGTGAAGGTCAGGGTCACAGATTCGCCCGAGGGAACTGTAGTACCTGCCGGCATGTGCCAGTCGAAATCCAGGTCATCAGCATCTGGGCATTCATCATGGAACGGTACGATGACCTGGTCTGCTTGGCCGGGGATGCTCAGGATGTTGTCCGGGCCGTTACAGTCGTAGGAGAAACCCGGCGGCAGGTTTTCGTCGATCCTGGTCAGTGAAGTCGGTGAATCATCTCGGTTGGTGATCGTGATGGTGTAGAGCACCGATTCGCCTGGTTCGGGATTGGGGTTCGATACAGTCTTGGACGTTTGGAAATTCCGGTTGCCGTAGGCCGACAATGGCGGTATCAGTCCAACTGGATTATCGGCAGAGCCCCCGTTATCTGCATCCGGGTCGGTAGAATTCGGCGGAAGCACCAATTGTTGGGCAACGGAGATCGTGACATTCCTGCCGCAGGGATCGACGGTCTCGGTAGATGTTGCGCCGCTGGGGTCGGCGGGGTCTACGTTGGCTGCCAGCCAATCCGTCCAACGGGTGGTATCAGCCAGCAGATAATCCAGGTAGGCCTGGGTGCCAAGACCGCAGTATTGGCGGTGAGTGATATCAGTCTTCACCCGGGCGTCGATGCTGGTGGCCTGGGCAAGGTCCAGGGAAGCCGTAATCAACGGAACGGAGAATAGCAAGAAGCCCAAGGCGGTCAAGATAGCGATGCCGCCCCGTTGGTCGTTTCCATTTAGCCTGGAGGCTATGGTTCGTATCAGATTAATCATTGCGAACCTGTCCGCAGAGCCTCTAGCGTGAGTATGGTCTGCCCATCTCTGGTTACCGTGACGACTACTTTTTCTATCTCCCCAGTCAATCCGTCGTCAGGCACGTGGGTCTGTGCTGCGGCGGAGACGGCATAACCGGAAGGAATGTTTAAGTTGATGCTCTGGTCATCTGCGACGGATGCGTAGTTGCCTGGAGGGGCAACGTAGGCGAGGGATGACACGTACTCCATCTGGTTCCGTGCCAGGTTCTCGGCTACCGCATTCGCGTTTACCGTGTCGCTAGACCGGTGGGCCGCTCCCACTCCCATCAACACTGCTGTACCAGCAGAGGAGAACATCGCCAGGGCGATAACTGTTTCTATGAGAGTTATCCCAAGCGAGTTGGAGAAAGCGGACCGGAAGCGGTTCGCTAACTTTTCTCTTATTCTGTTGATGAGTTGTTGAGAACGTTTCATCAGATTCTTTCTGGAGTTTTTAAGGTCGTTTCTTCTGTGATTGCCGGATTTGGGCCAGTTTCGTTTTGGTCTTAAACCAAATGCGCCGGGGCATGATCGAGAACATCCCAACCCCACACCCCGGCACACCTTAGTTACGCATGTATTAACTTATTGGATTATGGACAAGAGCCTGAAACAGCGGCCACCTGCGTAAGCATCCTTCCCGTTGTCGCCCAGGTGTAACAGTAGGTGGTGGTTGTATCCCTAACGTAGGTCGAAAGGTTCTGGGTACCTGCTCCTGCGTCAAAGTCCAAGCTGTCGGTGATGAATGCTGCGGATGCTCCCGCGGTTACGGCCGTCAACGGAGCGTCGGCCATCATAGTGTCAATCGCCGATTGAATTGCGTCCCACCCAGCGCTGGCAGCGCCGGTGTCGCCGCGGCCAGAGAACTGAATCACCAATGGCACGATTACCGCGGCCAAAGCCACGATGATGCCCACAACAACCAGCAGTTCAATCAGAGTGAATCCTTTTTGACTCTCTGATCCTCTGCCAAGGGTTTTCTTCAACATGTTTCGCATCTGGTTTTCTCCTAGTCGGGACCCGGGCCATCGGGTCAACTATTTGTGTATCTAGACCCAATTATGCTGCGGCTATTTTTATAAAACTATGACGTACGTCACATTTCCAAATGGTCTAGTCTAGGAGCTTTAATTCGTGACTGATTCAGCCACTCTATCCGGTTCTTTATTAACTCTAGGCCGACCATTTCTTAAGTTCAAGTTTCCGATTTACATTGTTCGAAAACGGCGCAAATAGAGTGTGAATAGAGTGTGCATTTACAACTTGAAGCATTAAAACCTGGAGGATGACAACGGTATATCCGCGCGGGCAAAGTCCTGCTGGAGGACAAAAAATGGCGGAAACCCTAGGGGTTGCAGAGAGGAAGAGGAAGCTTAAGTAGAAGGCGATGGTTTGGAGGTGGGCGCCAGGGAACGCAGGTGGGAAGCGTGGGGCCGTCTATTCAGTAGGGATAGGACGCGGGAAGGCAGCACTAGGTGAGGGTAACTATCAACACCGGAGTGGTGGGTTCGGCTTCAGACTGCTCTCCAACTTCAACGCTGGTAACACCAGCGGCGGCAAGCAGCGTGGTCTTCAAAGGATTGGGGCTGCGTAGTCGTAGCCAAACTTCCATTCCGTCTCTCTTGGGGGTGGAGACCGTTCTTAGAAGGTGGATTTGGCGGTTTGCGCGTAGGGCCTCAACAAACTTGATCATTCCTTTTATATCCCCGGTCGTTGAAACGTTCAGTTTCACGGGACCTTCATAATTGACATGACCCACTGGAGCAACGGTGCTGCTGGGTGGTGGGGTGACCATTGCCTTCTTTGGAGAGGTGAGTGGTCCTTTGGATAGGTGAACAGAACCAGAGATGGGGCCTGGGTCGGAAAGGCTAGTGTCTCATCTCTGGGATGCAAAAAAGACAATGTCTGTCTTGGCTGTTGTGGTCACTATAGTTGTGGTCTTGGTGCGGTTGGTCTTGGTACGACGCAGAACCGATTTCACGCGTGACGCAAGCTCATGGGTGGAGAACGGTTTGGTTATGTAATCATCAGCTCCCATCTCCAAGCCCCTGACCTTGTCTTCGTCCCGGTCCATGGCCGTTACCATGATGATTGGGACTTGGGATGATTCACGAATCTTTTGGCAGGTGGTGAACCCGTCCATCTGCGGAAGCATGGCGCCCAGAAGCACTAACGAGGGCGCGGTATTGGGCAACATCTCGAGGGCTTCTTCGCCGGTTCCGACGCAGGCCACACGGTAGCCAACCTGTTCCAGGACGAACCTTTCTAAGCGTGAGATGCGATCGTCATCCTCAACCAGGAGTACCATGCCGCCGTTGGAAGCTGTGAGGCCACCCGATTCGGAACTTCCCAAAGCCATGAATCTTCAATCTCCAGATTTGTTCGGTTAGATTCAACGCTACCACGGTTCTAGATTAAAAGAGAGCCGTCAGTTCGAACGGATCAAAAACGAGCGTGACATGATCGAATTGGTGACCTTTTAATGTCGGGCCTTGCCTAGCTTTGGATGGGCATATAGAATGTTTCATTGTTGCGCTCAAACCAACCTATGAATATTCAGGAGGACAGGTGATTGGAAGTACTAGGTTCTCATCTCTTGTTGGAACTCAAGGACTGTAACCCCGAGCTACTAAACGACCTCTCTTACATCCGTAAAGTGATGATAGAGACGGCTGAAGGCGTTGGCGCCACCATCATCGGCGAATCCTTCCACCACTTCTCACCCCAGGGCGTTACCGGGATTCTGGCCATCGCCGAGTCCCACATATCCATTCATACCTGGCCAGAATACGGTTATGCAGCCGCAGATATATTCTCGTGTGGTACGTCTTTCAGGCCAATGGAAGCCGCGACGAAATTAGCGGAAGCACTGGAATGCGGTAACCCAGAGATCCAAGAGATACAACGCGGACTTGCGGTCCAGGAGGCCGTGGGGCTCTGATCGGGTTCTCTGTTTAGTATGGATATGCCTGGCAATTGGTTCATTGAAGGCGTCTACGCCGACCTTAACGTGATGCTCAAGGTCCGTGAGGTTTTCTTTTCAGCCAGCACCGCCTACCAAAAAGTTGAAGTTCTGGACTCCGAACTGTTTGGGCGCAGTCTGGTCCTAGACGGCAAGACGCAATCCACGGAACGCGACGAACACATCTACCACGAGACTCTGGTTCACCCCGCTATGTTGTGCCACCCAGACCCCAAGCAGGTTTTCATCGGCGGCGGTGGCGAGGGCGGCACTCTCCGCGAGATCCTTGCCCACAAATCGGTAGAACGGGCCACCATGATCGACCTGGACCCGGAGGTGGTCGCGCTCTGTCGCCAGTACCTCCCCAATCACCATCAGGGCAGCTTCGACGATCCCCGAACCAACCTACTGCACGAAGACGCCCGCGCCTACCTCCAAAACACTTCAGATTTCTATGATGTGATCATTCTGGATTTGGTTGACCCCCTTGAAGGTGGGACTGCTGCTCTTCTTTACACCCAGGAGTTCTACTCTCTGGCCAAGGCCCGCCTGAACACCGGTGGGGTTCTAGTAACCCAATCTGGTCCGGCTGGATTGTTGAGTTACACCGAGTGTTTCACCACGATCTTCAACACTCTGGGAACTTTGTTCGACCATACCAAGGCTGTACAGGTGCATGTACCGGCTTTCCAGACGCTGTGGGGCTTCACCATCGCTTCCGACACGGCTTTCCCCCAGGTTTCTGAAGCCGAGGTTGAGGCCGAGTTAGCCAGCAGGCTATCCAAGCGGTTGCAGTATTTGGACGGTGAGAGCTACACCAATATGCACTCGCTCACCAAGTTCCAGAGGGATGGCATCAAGACCGAGACGAGGATTAACAAAGACTCAGACCCAGTCTTCATGATCTGACCGACTGCGTCGGGGCAAATCCCTGCCGGTTTCGAGGTTCGTTTAGACCGCTCGGGTGGTTATTCCTGAAATAAAAAAGAGAGCGCCTATTGGCGCTCTCTTTTTTGTTGCTTGGTGTTTGGGATTCTACGGGCGGATTAGAACCCTGGTTGTGCCGTCTGGGTCGGAGCGTTTGGTTAGGACCTCGTGTCCGGCTTTCTCCGCCCACAGGCTTACGTCGTAGATGTTCAGCGCGTCGGCCAGGATGGCTTCCACGAATGACTCTTTATCTACGCCCACCTGCTTGGTTAGAGCTGCAATCACTCCGGCACAGCTCTTACCGCGGCCGTCGATGACCACCCAACCATTGGAGCCACTGACGGGGATGACCTCGCCGTCATGAACGTCGACTTCGCCGCTCTTGCGGAGGTCAATCTGACGCTTGAATTCTGCCACGGATTCCCAGGCTACTGCCCTGTCTCGTTCTCCGTCGCCGCAGACCGCGCCCCTGACTCCTACGATGTCGGGGTTGATGCGGGCTAGCTCGTCAAGGTCAGAAAGTTTCAAATGACCAGACAATGAAGTGCTCATGCCCAATTCCTTGCCCCTTAAGACCAGGTCCTTCAGCACAGGCTCCGGCATGAAGTCGAAAATATTTCGGCCGTCTTTGGTCAGAGTATCAATCAACCAGCCGTCGCACTCGCCGTCTTTAGCCAAATCGACCATACACAGCGGGTCTAGGCCGTCATCAAAGAGCACGTTGTCGGCGAAAACAGAGCCAACCAGCTTACAGTTGAAGCCTTCCAGGGCCATGCGAGACTCTTTAAGTACTTGCACTGCCTGGTCGTAGTTAGCTTCTTGGAAACCAACCTTCACTGAGGTGGCATCCAACATCGCGGCGGCATAAACAGCCATCGCCACGGTGCCGGCTTGGTTGGGAACCACGCCCAGCGTTACGCTAACGTGCTTCTCTATCGGCATGACGCCGCGCACTGCTTTAACGATGTTAGGGTGGCCGGAGCCGACCAAAGCCTCTTGCAGGTTCTTAACGTCGATGATATCAGCGCCGCCCTGTTCGGCTTCCATCGCTTCTTCCATGTTCTGCACGCTCACCATGAGTAACATGCCCGATGAAAAGTTGTTATTTCCGTCTAACCATGCGCCACGTGACTTGGTTGGCACGGCCGGGATTACTGCGGGTTTTGGTTTGAGGGGTTCCAATTCTTCTCTCAACTCTGACTTCTCCACTGGTGATAGATCGAATAAAGGCGGACGGACCGAACCGCCGGACATGCCCATGAGTTCGGCCCAATGTTTAACCATGGCTACGGGTAATGCTCCGTTGTACTTGGTTTGAGTCTTGGTCCACCAGGTATCGGAGAGTTCTTTCAAACGGCGTAGCTTAGTGTCGTAGAATCTTTCGTCCAGATCGCCTTTGCAGGCACGGTCGATCCA
>PCAH01000101.1 GCA_002730485.1 Dehalococcoidia bacterium
CGCAGGGGGAGGGTTAGGGTGGGGGCTGTTCTTCTCAGCCAGAATGGTTCGACAGGCTCACCATGAGCGGGGCAGGGGCGGGCTGCCAACATGAAACATGCCTGCTGAGTGGATTCCATCTTTCGCCGGAATGACGGTGGTTCGGAGAATTGGCAATAATCTCCAAAACCGCTCGTCCTGAGCCCGTCGAAGGATGCGCATCAGCGATCCTCACTGCAGCGCTCAGTCCAACTGTCCCAAATATTCCTGAAACAGAGCTATGGACCTTTCCTCTGGGCGTCCCATGAAGTACCGGAGCCCCTGGGTGTAGGTGTGAATCTCCTGAGGGTGTATCGGCAGCGGTATTGCTGGACCCAATACGCGGTACAGTCCGTCTGCCCAATCTTGCAGGCTGGTGTAGAGGGAGTCCTCCACTATCAGAGCCTCTTCCCGCTCGACATCATTTCTCAGCACCCACCTGGCAAAGACAAAGGGTAGGTTGGTCCACTGGGTCCACTCATCCCCCAGGTCATATACGTGGGGGTGTTCCCGTAGTCCGCGGCGGTGCCGCAGACCCAGGTTACCCGCCAACAATTGCGCTTCGTGGGGTTCATCTTCGTTCACGTAAGCTGCGGGTTTCGCCCCGTGTTTGACCGACAACAAAACCTGCAGCAATTTGACCGCAGTGGGTGCCTCCCAAGGGACAGCTACGTTCTTGCCCATCAGTTCTTCGATTGGGACCTTGGAGTGGAGCTTTACGCTGCCGGCTTGGGCCACTGTGGCTAAACAAAATCCAGACAGGGTCCGCATGCTGTCATCAAGGTCAAAGGTGTCTACCAGCGGAACTAGCCCTCCTTGGATTTGGTTTTCCGAGATAGCGGTTTTGACTTCATTTGGCGGCAGTTCCAGGACCGTGATCCCACGCTTGTCCATGTCAAAATACATGGGCTCGGAGCTTAGGTAAGAGGTTCTGCCTACTGTGATTGGCACGGAGCAACACCATTTAGAGACTTATTGGAGAAAAATAGGGCCTCGAATTTCGAGGCCCTATCGTTTTGCTAGTTGGGAGCTACATCAGCCCACTGTGGTCCGACTGTTTAGAGTCTGGGACCAGCGAAGGTGGGTGATTGGGTCTTGTACACCTGGATGCGGTTCCGGGCCGACTCAGGAACAAAGATGTTACCTTCGTCGTCAACGGTCACGCCGGTTGGTCCCCAGAAGTCTTTCTCGCGTTCCAGACCCTGAGCCCGGTCCCGTTCGCCCCACATCTCTGCGTTGGCGTCCAGTTTGTCCTTGGCCCACTTGGAGAGGCCAGCCTCACCGGTCTTTAAGTCGATGAATCTGCCGGTCTCGTCGAAGATCTGTAGTCGGTTGTTGAGCCAGTCAGCGACGTAGATTACGTCGTCCTTGTCAACTGCGACGCCGGTCGGGCGGTTGAACTCGCCCTCTCCGGATCCGGAACTGCCAAATTTCATCAGGAACTTGCCATCAGAGTCGAACTTCTGAATTCGGTCGTTCCTCCAGTCAGCGATGAAGATATTACCGTGGCTGTCGATGGTGATACCCCAGGGCATATCGAACTGGCCGTCGCCGCTGCCGTAGGTCCCGAACTGGGAGATGTATTTGCCGTCTCTGGTGAACTTTTGAACGCGGTGATTACCGCTGTCGACTATCAGTAGATCGCCGTCGTCGTTGAATGCCATGCCCGAGGGTCGATCCAATTCGCCGTCCCCTGAGCCGGTCTTCTCTTCCCATTTGCCCAGGAAGTCTCCGTCCTTGTTGAAGGAGGAGATGCGGTTCAACCACTCATCGCTGATGAACAGGTTTTCGTCTTTGTCCAGGGCGATGGAGGTAGGCCAGACCAAAGACCCGTCATCCATGTTGAATTCATGGGGGCCCTGGTAGTTGATACCCCTGGCGAACGTGGAGATGTACTCCTCGTCGGTGGTGCAGACGGTGACGCGGACGCCTTCTGGGCGGAATTCCGTGCCCCGACAAAGGACATACATGATGCCTTCTTTACCACGGGCGACATATACTGGGTAGTTGAAACCCGGGCCAAACTGCTCACCGCGACCGATGGTCTTGGTGTATTGAACGCTTATGTGTGAAATCTCTGTTGTCATACTTTCCTCAGAGAGTTAGATTTTGCTCGGTTGAAATGGTCTAGATAAAGGCCATCTGTTCGAATTCGCCACCCACTATGGGCTTGGCGTCCAGACCCATCCACTTCTCAAGGATGGTGGAGTACACACCGCGGAAGTCGTTGTTGTGCATCAGATCCCCGTCATCTAGCTTGTTAGCGTCTAGGGAAGGATACTCACCATAGAGTCCGCCCTTGACCTGATCACCGATGATGAAGCAGTGTCCACCTGCTCCGTGGTCGGTGCCGGAGCCATTGTCCTTGACGCGGCGACCAAACTCGCTGAAGACCAAGAGCATCACGTTTTCCCCTGCATTGTGCTCTTTCAGATCGTCATAGAAATCGCCAATGGCCTTGCTGGTCTCACTCCAGAGCCTGGTGTGGTTGGCCAACTGACCAGCGTGGGTGTCAAAGCTGTTGAAAGGCGCCGTGGTGTAAAGCACCCTAGTGCCGAACCCAGCCAGATGGGTCTGCACGATATTACGCATGTACTGGCCGACGGTATCACCGCCGTACTCAACGGAAGAGGAATACATGTCGGGCGCAGTGCTTAGAATATCTGCGCCTTTGAGGGCGTCCAGTCCAGTGTGAGCGAGGTAGTCCATCACCGGGCCGGTTCCAATCATGGGGGAATAGACCTTGGAGAAGACATCCAGAGCCTTCAACCGCTGGTCTACATCATCGATACCGGTGAGGACTCCGTAGGTCTCCAGGTTGCCCACAGACGCTGCAGCAACACCCGGCGCTACTAGGGCTCGGGGTAGGCCGCGTCCAAAGTTCACTGCTGTAAGAACGTTTTCGCCGTTAGGGTCAAGGTCTCGGACAACCCGTCCCAGCCAGCCTTCTTCACCGATCTTAGTGGGCTCGCAAGTGTGCCAGATATCCATGGAGCGGAAGTGCGACCGGCTTCCGGTGGGATAGCCGACGCCTTGGATGATGGCCATCTTCCCTTCGTCATAGATCTGTTTCATCGGACCCATGTTGGGGTTAAAGCCAACTTGGTCGTCGATCTTCAGGACCTGATCCTCAGGGACGACCACCGTGGTCCGGTTGTCGTAATAATTCGGGTCGCCGTGAGGAACTATGGTGTTCACAGCGTCGTTTCCGCCAGCTAGTTGAAGGACCACTAGTACCGGGTCTTTCTTCGTAGATGTCATTCTTTAATCTCCAATCATCTTCTCGGACAAATCTTTTGATTTGGAACCGAAGCTGCCCTGGCGTTTTGCAACACTCCTGGGCAGCGCTATTTCAAAATTATGCGTTGGTCTAGAGATGTCTAGGCGAATAGATACTCAGTGGTGGCTACGATGGACTGGAGCATGGTCGCAACCCTGAGGGAGAAGTCATCCGCGTCTGTGCGGATCTCTCCTTCGCTTCGTGCCAGATCCAGCAATTGATTGCGAGTCTCGTCGGCCAACTGATAGGCGCCGAGGTTCTCAAGGCAGCCATCAACCAACTGTTCGGCGGTCAGCACTGGGCCAACGGCGCTCAAGCGGGTGATGATGTTTTTCACGCCGGAGTGGTTGGTGTTGCCAACCTGATCGGCGGTGAAGTTGATGCGCTCTACCAGTGTTCCTGAGTCGATCCACTCACGGCCTGTATGCCAACCCTCAACTGTGGGTGGGTTCAGCAAGTCCTGGCCCATGTACCGGATGTTCATGGTCATGAGGTCAAGGCCTGGCCTGGGGAACTTGAAGTCTCCAACCAGCTTGAGAGTGCCGATCACGGTCTCCGCCGGGCTCTTCACCTTGGCGAAGGTGGAGTTCTTGAAGAAGTCAGACTTGAACAATACCCTCAGCATTGAGGTGATGTTGTAGTTGGAGCGGAAGTATTCTTCTTCCAGCATCTTGATTGCCTCGATGTCTTGGGGAGGAGTGTCCTTCCAAGCGGGGACCTGTACATCGTCGGCTACGAAGAAGTTGTAAAGGTGGCGCGCCACGAACCGGGCTGTTGCCGGCTGTTTCACGATGATGTCTACGATATCTTCACCGTTGAAGTTACCGGTCTCGCCAAGGAACGTCTTCTCGTCATTGTCATGGTCGCGAGGGTCGAACATGAACTTGGCATCGTATTTACCGTACGGATAGCGAGGGATGGAGTTGGTCACGGTCCAGCCGGTGAAAGCGCGGGCTGCTTCCTTGACGTCATCCTCGCTGTAGTTGAATTCGCCGTCCATTCCTACGCCCAAGGAGAACAGTTCCAGGAGCTCCCTGCCCCAGTTCTCATTGATGGCGCCTTTGTGGCTCATGCAGTTGTCCAGGTAGAAGACCATGGCCGGGTCTTTGGACAGGCCCTTCAATAGTTCATGGAAGCTGCCCATGCCAACGGTCCGGAACATGTCCAGTTCCTGGGACTGCTGCTTGGGATACTCACATTTGGCGTGTCCGGTGACCAAGACGCAATGCCAGAAGAGTGCGATCTTCTCCTGTAGCGGGCGCTTGGAGTTGATCATTCGGTAGGTCCACTCTTCTTGTTGACCTTCCAGACCAGCCTGGGCCAGCCAGTCCACCTTGTAGCGCATCATCAGGTCGCGCTCCATGGGAGGCTGGGACTCTGGGTCCAACAGCTCTTCTACAGTGGCGTCATACCCTTTTGTGGCTCTTGCTTGTAGTTCTTCCAGCGGGGCGCCGAATCCGGCGCGGCGCATCAGATGGGCGATTTGTGAGATATCTTGCTCAGACAATTGTTTCCTCCCAACTCAACAATTTTTGGGTTCCATCGAGGTGATGTTCGGGGATAATCTTTTACGGTTCCCTGTGTTGTTTTGGCTTGAATAGATTGATTTCGGCAAGGTTTGTCAAAATTTGTAAAAATCTGGCAAAGCCACGCTAATTTACTCTCAAACCACCAGCGCATCATATTACTAGCCCCGCCCCTCGTCAATAAAAAGGACGGGGCTATATCTCATCAAGTGATAACAATCCGCGACAGATGCGGATGCATTCTTACCGGGAAGAGCGGGTTAGACCATCTTGATGCCGAGTTCTTCCTGCATCACCTTGATCGTCTCTGCTCGGCCCCGCTGCGGGTTACGCACCCGGCGGCCAATGGGCTCGTTTTCAACTTTGGGAATCATCTTCATGGCGACGAAGACTGGTCCCTCTGCCTGCATGACCTGTTCGATGCTGTCGGCGAAGTCCTCCAGGTTGTCGAATGAGAAGGTGGAAGCGTACCCAGCTTCATTGGCCATGCCAGCGAAGTTGATATTTCCTGAGTTGGGGGTCGGCTGACCTCCGGTGGTGGCGTAGACGCCGTTGTCCATGAGGAAGTGGACGAAGTTCTTTGGCTTCATCCCGGCGATGGTCCCCAGGATGCCCATGTTCATCTGAAGAGATCCTTCAGAATCGAAGAGCACTACTTTCTCGTCGGGCTGTGAGAGGGCGAAACCCAGGGCGGCAGAGTTGGTCTGGCCCATGGCCCCTTGCAGGGTCAGGTCCCGTTTCTCGTCCTCTGAGATGCCTCTCCAGTCTCGGCCGCAGGTACCCGTCACCAAGACGATGGACTTGCCACGGTGCGGGTTAAAAGCTCGGAACATATCTGCTGAGTCGAACATTTTGATCTCCAATACGCTTAACAGTGAGCGTCTATCTACTTTTTAAGTTGGTGCCAAGGCCGCTAAAGCTAGAAAGCTTAACCCGAGCTACTCCCGGTTGAAGCCGTGGTATTCGTCGCCGACCAATACGGCAACCGGGCAGCTGTTCTTGCGGGCCTCTTCAAACGCTACAGAAATCCGTGAAGCGTCGTCGTCAGTCTCCAGCAGGTAGTAGTTGATACCCATGGCGTGGAGGAAGGTCTCGGTGTATTTTGCCGCAGAGTCGGTCACCACTCCGTGGCGGGTCCAGCCTCGGTAGCCGATCAGCATGACCAAGGGGAAGTTTGCGTCCAGTGACATACCGCGGATGGAGTCACCCGATTCCATCATTCCGGTATTCTGGATCACGCAGACGGGAACTTTTCCGCCGACGATTAAACCAAGGGCAATGGCGAAGGTCTCGCCCTCACGGGAGGTGGGAACAACGCTCAACCACGGTTGTTCTTTCATCAACTCGTAGAGATAGTTGGTTTCACTATCTGGGATGGTCACGATATGGGTCACGTTGTTCTTCTTGAACTCTGAGACCAATGACTCCGGTTTTAGCAGTGCTGCTTGTTGCTGGACCATGGGCTAGCTCCTCACTGGTTGATTTTGGTAAATGGTTTCCATCAGACACGGGGCTTACTGGGCTGTTTTGGGGCGCCTCATTATATTAACCATCTAATCCGGCAGTCAATCTTGGTTTGGCAACGCCAAACCCATACTGCCAATCACTGGTTCACGGGTCGGGGATTTACGCGTCTGAAATGTGTATGATTGTTGGGCTTGGTTCTACCTCTTCTATAGAGTGTGATTCGCTTCCGGCGGGCTATCTCAGTTGAGTTGATGAGATCCAGCCAAGCTCCGCCTAATACTATTTCCACCATCTCTGGGCGAAAGGCCTACTGAATGCTTCTTGCGTCCCGCCTCAGGGATACATTCCCCTTCTACTACGGTTGGATCGTGGTGGCTGCGTCCAGCACCGTCGTGTTTGCAAGGATGGCGCCGGCGATCACCACCCTCACTGTGCTCATATTCCCCATGTCTGAGGCCCTGGGCTGGAGCCGGACTCTAATCGCGGGTTCTGTGAGTGCGGGGGCTATCGCCTCACTGGCTTTCTCACCCGTAGTCGGATGGGCCATCGACCGGTTCGGCGCGCGTCCGGTGCTGGTGGTCAGCGTCGTGTGTCTAGGCGTGGCCATGGTCTCTCTGGCCTGGGCCACGCTTCCAATAACCTTCTATATAGCCTTCTCTGTAGGCCGAATAGTCTTTCACACCTCTGCTCCCATTGGAGCCGGCACGATAGCGTCCAGGTGGTTCATCAAAAAGCGGGGTCGGGCCATTGGGATGATATTCCTGATAGGTGCGGTTGGCGGCATCGTGTTCACCATGCTCGCTTCTCTCATGGTGGAGAACTACGGTCTGAAAGCGACCTGGATCACCATTGGACTAGTGGTGTTAATAGTCTCTGTTGCCCCTTCCCTGTTTCTAGTAGCCGAAAGACCGTCAGACATTGGACTTTTACCAGACGGAGACTCCCCAGTTTCTGATACCACTGGGGAACCGAGAGGACCTGACGAGCTCGGGGATGAAACCGGATTAACTGTAGATGTGCCCATAATCCCGCAGGGGGGCGATAGCTCATGGACCATCGGCGAGGCGACACGTAACCGGACGTTTTGGATCATGGCGGCCATGGGGTTCACCGTGTTCTTCGTTCATACCAGTATCGGCGTACATATGGGGGCCTACTTTCGAGACGTGGGTCTGGGACCAACAGCAGCCGCTTTAGCCGTGAGCGTAAGCTGGATTGTTTCCGCAATCGGGAGTTTGACCTGGGGATGGATCACGGACCGGATACCGGTCCGTTACGCCTACTCTGGAATGTTCTTGTTCCAGGCTGGTAGCACTCTGTACCTGGTATTCGTCGGTGGCACGTTGGGAGTATTCTTAGCGGCGGCGTTGATTGGCGTGATCTCGTCCGGATCAAACGTGGTGCCTTCTGTGATGTATGCCAATTATTTTGGTGGAACATCTTTGGGGCGAATCAGGGGCTTGGGAGAACTTGGAGTATTGCTGGGTCAGGGAACCGGGCCGGTCATCGCTGGTATCGTGTTTGGGTTGCAGGGAAATTACGACTCCATCTTCATCGTCTTCGTATTGATAGCGCTCGTCTGCAGTCTGGTGGTGCTGGCGGCCAAGAATCCGGAAAAGAAACCGGCCCGGTTGTCTAGCTGAGAAAGTTGCGATGCTGTCTCTAGCAAATAAGCTTCAAAGAATACTGCCCTTCTACTATGGGTGGGTCGTGGTTTTTGCGTCGGGTACCGCTGTCTTTGCCCGCATGGCGCCAAACATTACCACCCTAACCATCTTCATCCTCCCTATGACCGAAGAGTTTGGCTGGAACCGCACCCTGATCAGCGGCTCGGTCAGCGCCGGAGCCTTGGCGGCCCTGGTCCTCTCACCGGCTGTAGGTTGGGCGATCGACCGATTTGGCTCACGGCCAGTTCTGGTGGTTAGTGTGCTGATCCTGGTCATGGCAATGACGTCCATGGCCTGGGCCACCGTGCCTGTCACTTTCTACTTCGCCTTTGCCAGCGCCAGAGTAGTCTTCCACACCTCAGCGCCCATCGGGGCCAGCACCGTCTCGGCCAGATGGTTCATCAAGAAGAGGGGACGTGCGATTGGAATAATATTCCTGTGCGGCGCCATTGGCGGTCTGGTCTTCACCATGCTCTCCGCGCAGATGATCGAACACTTCAGCATGAAGACGGCCTGGCTGAGTATCGGTTTCTTGGTCTTTGTGGTCTCTGTTGCGCCGTCGTTGTTCCTAGTAGTGGAATGTCCAGAGGACATGGGGCTGCTTCCCGACAACGAAGACCCGTCAGAGGCCACAACGCCTGCTCAAGGAAACTCATCAGAAGGACTCCCTGCACCGGAGGTGGGGCACAACGACGACTCGTGGACGCTGGCCGAGGCCATGAAGACCAGGGCGTTCTGGATATTGTTCTTCATGGGCATGGCCATGTTCTGCGTTAACACCGGCACCAACGTGCATATCGGCGCCTATTACCGGGATCAGGGACTGAGCCTGACGTTCGCGGCGGTGGCCATCAGCTTCAGCTGGCTGGTCTCAGCCTTCGGCAGTGTCATCTGGGGCTGGGTGCTGGAGAAGATCGAGGCCAGGCGGGCATACTCCACTGTTTTCACTATTCTGGGCGTGAGCACCCTTTATCTCCTGACTGTGGACAGCACCGCCGAGGCTCTGGTGGCAGCGGCGTTGATAGGCTCGGTATCCTCCGGATCCAACGTAATAATTTCCATCATGTATGCTAATTATTACGGGCGGGATTCCTTGGGTAGGATCAGGGGAGTCAGCGAAACTGGGGTCCTGCTCGGTCAGGCGGCCGGACCATTGCTGGCGGGAATCCTCTTTGACACCCGGGGGAGCTATTCCTTTGTGTTCATGCTGTTCGGTGGGATCGCATTGTCTTGCGCCCTGATTGTGCCGAGGGCCAAAACGCCAGTGAGGACCCGGTCTTCGGAACCTGTTTCGGTGCTGGAATAGGTATATCTGAGTTGATTTCCCGATGGAGTGATTTGCTAAATGGCCAATGACCAAGACCGAAAGATGCTGCTGGTGGCCTTCCTTCAGGCTTCCAATTGCTCAAATTACACGGGTTCCTGGCGTCATCCGGAGACTGACCCCGGATTCATGGACCTGGAGTTTTACCAGAACATCGCGGCCACGCTGGAACGGGGAAAGTTCCATCTGGCCTTCATTGATGACAGGCTGGCCATGCCGAGCCGGTTCGGTGACTCATTTGAAGAGGCCATCGAAAATGGAATCAGGGTGGTCAAACTGGACCTGATACCGATCATTACCGCCATGGGACTGGCGACCAAGCATCTGGGTCTGGGTGCGACATATTCCACGACCTATTTCTCTCCTTACCATGTGGCCAGGTTGTTTGCCTCCTTAGACCACTTCACCAAAGGCCGTGCCGCCTGGAACGTAGTGACCTCGCTGAACGACTCTGAAGCCCAGAATTTTGGCGTGGAAGAACACCTGGAACATGATGACCGCTACGACGTGGCAGACGAGTTCTTGCAGGCAACTTCAGAGTTGTGGGACTCCTGGGAGGACGGAGCGGTTGTGTTGGATAAAGACTCTGGCAGGTTCGCCGACGCCGCCAAAGTCCACCGGGTTGACCATGAGGGACAGTGGTTCCAGGTGCGTGGGCCGCTGACCGTGCCGCGTCCACCCCAGGGCCATCCGGTGTTGGTCCAGGCTGGCCAGTCCGAGCGGGGTCGCCAGTTCGCCGCCCGCTGGGGTGAGTTGCTGTTCGTGATCTATCCCACCCCAGAGGCATGCAAAGCCTATCGGGATGACCTCCGTAGTAGGGCCGAGGCAGCTGGCCGCGACCCCGACGCAGTCAGGGTGGCTCCCGCAGCCTACGTTGTGGTGGACGAGACGCCCGAGGGGGCAAAGCAGAAGCTGGAAGAGATAGAGAACCTGGCCAACCAGACCGATTCACTGACCCTGCTCTCTGAAGTCTTCAACTATGATTTTTCCCAGCATCCTGTGGATGAGCCACTGAGCGATGAGATACTAGCTTCCATGACTGGCCTGAGGGGTTTTCTAGACCGGGTGGTGGAACTCAGCGGAACGCCAAATCCCAGCGTCGCAGACTTCATAACATACTCAGGCCGGGGCACACTACGGGAGCTTCCCCTGTTCACCGGCACCCCAACTCAAGTCGCAGATCAGATGGAGCACTGGTTCCAGATGGAAGCTTGCGACGGCTTCGTATTAGCCGCAACGCATATGCCAGGGGCTTATGAAGACTTCGTAAACTTGGTCGTTCCTGAACTGCAACGCCGGGGCCTATTCAGAGATGGTTATTCTGAAGGGACACTGCGCGACAACCTGGGATTTGTCCGCCCTTGATTAACCGATCCCGTTTGAAACACGCCTAGGAAGACGTTAACGGGATATCGATGAGCGGCAAGCTGTCGACCACAGAAACGGTGTCTCCGGTGGACATGGTGACTTCTAATTTCTGAAGTTCTTTGGGGTCTCCCTTCAGTATCAGCCACATGGCGTCGTCGTAACGCCACATCTTGCGTACCGAAACCTCACCGTCACTGCTGGTCATGCGTGCCTGGTAGATCGTCTCGTCGCCTTCAGGAAGGCCCCAGACCAATAGGCAGGCTGTTCCAGACTCCGGTTAGTAAGCCAAAGTCCCATTGGCGCCGAATGAGACACCTTCGCCGCTGAAACGCCACCACTGGTCGGCCTGAGCCATGATCTCGATGCCGTCGTAGGTCAGCCCCAAACGGCGCTGGGCAGAAGAAAGGTCGTCGTCGGTTTGGGAACCCCAGACCGATACGACAGCCAATGCAACGGCCAGGGCAGTGACTACGGCGGCAACCGGTAACGGCCAGAGGATGGGCCTTCGCCACCAAGGCGCCCGCTTCAGTTGGCTGGCAGGCGTAAAGCTCTTGGGCTCGGCAACAGCTGACGCGATTATCCGTGCTTTGAGATCACTCGAAGGTTCCGATTCGCTGGAGCTCTGATTCAAGGCGTCCACCAACGGGAGCATTTCGGCCACGTTGTCTCGGCACTCATCACACGAGGCTAAGTGGGCTTCAAACCGCTTTAGTTCGTCGGAATCGAGGGCCGAGAGGACGTAGCCTCCGACCAACTCGTTGAATTCATCATGGCTCATTGGGTTGAGCTTCCTAGCCCCTTCTCTTCCAAGAGACTGCGCAGTTTGGCCATTCCGATGCGGATACGGCCTTTAACCGTTCCCAGCGGTATACCCGTGGATTCGGATATCTCACGCTGGGTGAAACCTTCAAAATAGGCCAACTAGATCGCTTCCCTCTGTTCGTCTGGAATCTGCTCCATGCACTCACGAATCAGATCCCCGTTTAGCGTGTTTGACACCTCAGCCCAGGTGTCATTGGGAGACTCCGGCAGCCGCTCCAGTTCCAAAGGCAGCTCCCGAGGGGCGATTCCCCTTCGTTTGCGGCCAATGTCGATGGACCTGTGGTGGACCACGGCCATGATCCAGGTTCGGGCCGTCCCCCGTGAATTTGAAAAAAAGCCTGACCGCCGCCAGATGTTCACAAACGCTTCTTGGACGGCGTCCTCTGCTGCGTGGGCATCGCCCAACATCCGATAAGCCAGAGAATAGGCCAATTTCCCATAGCGGCCATAGAGAGCGCCAAGGGCATTCTCGTTACCGGCATGTAGAAGTTGTAGCAACAGCTCGTCTGTAAGTTCTTCCATAATGTTTTACGCGAGCAATGGCCGGATCGGATCAAAATGAGGACTTAGTATCATGAAATCGGATTGAAGGACGGGGTTCAAAACCCAGCCGCCTCCAAAACTTCGGGGCATCATATCAGAACATCAATGTGTTTGTTATTGCCTAGTGGCCCAATGGTAGGCTGACCGGACCAGTCTCAATGGCTCTTATCGAGCGGCAAATTGTATAATGCGGAAACCAAGCCCGTATAGGGCACCAGATTCTCCAGAGAGGACGCTTCCAAAATGGCCGAGGCTGAAAACAAGATTGAGCTGGATTGGGACGCACTGGAAGTTGGCGAGACATTCGAGAAATTTGAATATCTGCTGACTCAAGAGATGATCGATACCTACCGGAAGGGAGTGATGGATCCGGAAGCCAGCTTTCCGACCATCGCCCATAAAGTGGACGTCCGGCAGTACAACGACAGGTATACAGATGCTGGTTCGGTGAACGCTCGTTGTGCCTTCCACTGCTACAACCCGCCGACCGCCGGTAAGCGGCTGACCGTCACCGCCTGGATCGCGGACAAATACCTCAGGCGCGGAAAGAATTACATAGTCACCGAGGCCGTCTCAGTGGACGAGGACGGCAAGCTGATCGACCGGGTGATAACGCACGAACTCAAGCAACCATCGGAGGTGGGCAAGAAATGGGGAGGGTAATCAGGAATTACGAAGAAGGCGACGCCATCACGCCCCTGGTGAAAGAGATGACCCAGGAGGCGATTAACCTGTTTGAGGGAAGTTCCGGACATACCGGACCGTCCCAATTCACCGACGAAGAGGCTGCTAAGGAGGTTCTGGGCACTGAGGGGACGGTGGCATCGGGCCGAATGTCGCTTACGTTCGCCATTGAAATGCTCCGGAGGCACTTCAGTCCGGAAGTGTTCAATCACACAGGCACGGTGGATCTCCGGTTCTTGAGACCGGTGCGGCCTGGAGACACCATCACATTTACCGGAAAAGTGACTGGCATCTCCAAGGAGGCCAACGGTGCCAAAGTCTCAGTGGATATTGAGGTCACCAACCAAAAGGGAAACACCACAGGTGTTGGGCAAGGAAGCGCCATAGTTCCCAACGCCTTTCTACCACCTGAAGACCTTTAGTCCTTAAGCTAATGGGCAAATAGAAAGAGACCCAGTTCCACATCGGAACGGGGTCTCTTTTGCATCTAAGCTAGATGCTGAAAGCTGGTAACTGTCAGCTTTAACCCCAGCGAGGAGCCTCGTCGGGATTGATCTCCAATGCGGTCTTACCTACAAATTCCATGGTTAGCGCGTTGTTGGCTGGATGGATCTTGGCGAGTCGAGCGTCTCTCCACAGCCGTTCAAACCCAACGGCCTTGAAGATGCTCCCGCCACCTTGCAAGTCCATGGCGGCGTCCACAACCTTCCAGGTCCCCTCGGCAGCGTGACGCTTGGCAGCGGTCAACTTCAGCGGCCAGGCGTGTCCGTGATCCACGCCATCGGACCAGTCCTGGGCGATACGGTCGATGTGGGCGCCCACACCTTCCATCTCAATGACCATCTCAGCGATGGCATGCTGGACCTCAGGGTGATAAGCCATCGTCCGGGTGATTGCCAACGATTTCTTGGTCTTCACAGACTCGATGGCCTCGTCCAAAACCCTCTGGGCGTTACCGTAGTAGACGTTGGAGAAACCCATCAAGGCCCAGGCGAAGATGCCCGAGACGAAGAGGTCAACACCACCGGCTCCTACATCCACCACCCGTGTGATGTACTCATCCGGCACAAAGGCACCATCGAGGATGGTGTCGTGGCTCTGGGTGGCCCGCATTCCAACGGTGTCCCAGGTTTCCTTGATGCTGTATCCGCTGCTATCGCGGGGCATGAAGGCGTGGACGACCTTCGGTCCGGTTGGGTCGCTGGAGTCCATACCGTGAATACCCAGGAACGTCCAGACCGGGCTCAGACTGCCAAACATCTTGTGACCGGTGAATTTGTAGCCGCCGTCAACTTTCTCTGCATTGGTGCTGGAAAGCAGCACGGGTAGGTCATTACCGGCTTCACCGTGCCCCGCCGCGAAGACCTCTCCATCTACGGCTGCTTTGAGCATCCATTCAGTGGACTTGTCTCCACTGCGCCAGACATCAGCGGCCAGGCCGGTCCAGTAGAAATGCATATTCATGGCAAGCGCGGTGGGCGCGGCGTGGTAGGCCAAACGGCGTTGTTCTTGGCCTATCTGGGCAAAGGTCATGCCTAGCCCGCCCAGTTCTTTTGGCACCGCTGACAGAAGATAACCGGTAGCCTTTAGTTCTTGAAAATCCTCGTCGAAGAATTTGTTGTCCCGATCGTAGCCAGGCGCAGGCTCTTTGCAGCGTTGGAGTAATGCCTCTGTTAGTACTGAATCTGGATTTCCGGTTGTCATAGTAGTTCCTCCCACGCAATCAGGGATGTTGACGATTCACATTCTGAGTCACTGAGTTGCAAGAAATCAGTTCAATTAATGGAGTGTATCTTTCCGGGGTGCTGTTTGGTCTAAAGGCGCCGATTCAAGGCCTTGATTTCTCCCAGATATAAGTCTGAATACAATACTTTATTGAAGTACGAAACGGAACCCGGTTACGACATATCCCGAGGTCACTATTCTGGGACAATCAGGCATCGCACATTTACGTGGCGGCGGAGAAGTAACGGCCCGGTGTGACGCCTAGTGTGCGCCTGAACATGGCAATGAACGCACTTGGATTTTCGTAGCCCACTTCCAGGGCGACCGATGTCACCGGCTCACCCTGGGCCAGGCGCATCATCCCGTCGAGCAGTCGTGCTTGCTGCTGCCATTGCCGGAAGGTCATACCGGTCTCGGCGGGAAATAGTCGAGCCATAGTCCGTGGGCTGGCTCCGGCGTGCCGGCCCCATTCCTCGAGCGTTCGGGCGTCGGACGGGTTTTCGCGGATGGCCACGGTTATTTGGCGCAAACGAGAATCCAAGGGCTCGGGTAGATGCAGCGGCATCACCGGAAGGCTTCGTATCTCGCTCAGGATCAAGTCCATGACCCGACCGTCTCGCCCGTTCGTGTCATAGAGTTGGGGAATCTCCGCCGCCGTGAGGATCAATTCACGCAGTAACGGTGAAACTCCCACGACTCCGCATTCCGTTGGAAGATCTGCCTCCGTCTCTTCCCTGACATACACGCTGCGCATGGAGAACGCTCCGGCAGACTCGATCTGATGCTGAGTCTTGGCCGGAATCCACACCCCACGGTGTTGAGGTACCACCCAAACGCCCCGCTCCGCAGTTACCTTCACTACCCCTGCGCAGGCGTAAACCAGTTGAGCTCGTGCGTGCCAGTGGTTGTCTGAACTGTATCCAGAAGGGTATTCAGAGGCCCTGACCACCACCGTTCGGTCAATGTCTTCACCGAAGGAGTCATGGTGAAGGACTGGAATCTCTGTCCTGTTTGAGGTATTTTCTGTCTGCATGTCGATAGATTGTACTTGTTTGGTCTAGGTATACTCAACGAAGATTTTGACCCTGCGTCCCCGGACGCAGACTTGAGGCAAAACCATGGCAGGATCTGACATAACATCTGGCGAAACCAAGGATGTACGACTTACAGCGCGTGTCATGGTCTCTGCGCTGGCCGTGGGCCACGTAGGGTTTCATTGGATCCTGCAAAGCTTTGTGGTGGTGGTCCCGGAGATACAGCACACTTTTGGTCTCAATGGTGTGGGTGTGGGCGGCATACAGGCTGTGCGTGAACTCACCTCCGGCCTGATAACCCTCCCTGGTGGCGTAGTAGTAGGAATGCTGCGCAAATGGTGGAGCTGGCTGTTGGCGATCTGTGTTGGAGCCTCCGGTTTAGGCTCTTTATTGATGGGCATTTCACCGGTCTATCCGCTGTTGTTGATCGGTGTGGCGGTTGTATCGGTCTCTCATTCGCTGTGGCATCTGCCTGCGGCGGCATCGCTCTCCCATCACTTTGCCAGCCGCCGTGGAACCATGCTGTCCTTCCATGGTGTTGGCGGCAGCGTCGGTGATGTGGCCGGACCATTGATCACGGGTGCATTGCTGTTGGTCATGGGGTGGCGGGGGATTCTGAGCATCTACGCCATAGCGCCGATCTTCATGGCGTTCATGGCTGTGTGGGTCTTCAAAGGCATCGGTGACGTCAGAGAAGATGATGCCAAGACGGCTGGCCTTGCCGAGCGGCTGGCCATGACCAAGGCATTGTTCCAGAGCCGCCTGCTGCAGGGAATGACTGCGGTTAGGGGCCTGCGGTCGATGGCATTGGGGGCTTTGGTGACCCTGCTGGCCCTTTACCTGGGCAATGACCTGGATTTGGCCGTCTTCAATCGGGGATTCCACATCTCGCTGCTGATCGCGGTCGGCCTGCTGGCCAAACCGGTGGCTGGGATGATCTCAGACAAGCTGGGTCGAAAGCAGGTGCTGGTGCCAGGCCTGATCTGGTCGTGCGTTCTCGCGTTATTGATGCTTGCCTTTGACACCGGAATCGGTCTCACCGTCACCATCGCCCTGTCGGGGTTGTTCCTGTATCCAGACCAGCCGATCCTAACTGCTGCGCTGTTCGACGCATTGGATCGGGAAGAAGCGACCATCGGCCTGGGGGTAGTGTCCTTTGTCAGCTTCCTGATGGCGGCGGTATCCCCGTTGATCGCTGGCGGTCTGTACGAGATATCCGGCTTCCATACCGGGTTGATCTACGTGGCGGTCTTGTTTGCTCTGGCGGCGGTGATATTTGCGCTGCTGCCCCTGGATAGAAGCGGAACCGACTAACGGATAATGGTCACAAAACAGCGCCTCGAGTCCAGGGCGAACTCGGGGCGCTGACAGGTGGGAGGGCATATTTAACGGCCAAGGGTGGTCGTGCTCGGGTGGTTCCGTTGGGTTTCTTGCTCTAGGCTGCTTCCTTGATTTCCAAGTCGCTTTTCTCCTCTACGTAATGCTCGGCGCAGAGTTCAACCACCGTTCCTGGTGCGATGGCAAGTGCTCGGTAGACCGGGCGGTTGCACCCGATCATGCCGCATCTGGTCTTTACGGTGACCATGTCAGCACCTCCGTCAGATTAAGTTCTGTATATGGTCAGGTGCCTTAGATATAAGGTTAAATTCAGCATCGGTTATGCCCAAGGGTTGATTGGGTCGGGTTACTCGGGCCAAATGGCCCGTATTATTGCCCTCAACTGATGCTTATGTTCAACAAAAAAGGCCCGCTGGTCGCCCCGATCAAGGCCAGCGGGCCTCTTTGGTCGTTCGGTATTTTTGGGCCGGTTTCTGCTCTAGATCACTTGATCAGCTTGGCACATTCGTCAATCAACGGTGTGACCGACTCACGCTCCTCCGACGGCAGGGTGAAGATAACACGGTCAACCCCAGCTTCCTGCAATCTGCCAATCAACTCTGGATCAGGGCGTATTCCGAAGCTGGTGATGTTTAACGAGTCTGGGTCTCGGCCAGCTTCTTCTGCCTGACGCTTCAGCAGAACGATCTTTTCTCCCAGGCTGACTCCGCTGGAACCCCTCCCGCCGATGGGCATCCAGCCGTCACAGTAGTCCACGACCCGGTCAAAGGTGGTGGGACCATCGCCGCCCATCAGAATCGGAGGGTGAGGGCGCTGCACCGGCTTGGGATAGGCCCACATCTTGTCGAAATTCACGTGGTCGCCGTGGAATTCGGCTTCTTCCTGGGTCCAGATTTCCTTCATTGCCAGAATCTTCTCTTTCAGAATCCGCCAGCGGCCTCTGAAGTTGGTTCCGTGGTTGCGCATCTCTTCGGCATTCCACCCGCCGCCGACGCCAAAGATGAACCGCCCCCTGGAAATCATGTCCAAGCTGGCAATCTCCTTGGCTGTGGTGATGGGATCACGCTCGATCATCAGGCAGATGCCGGTGCCCAGCTTCAGGTCCTTGGTTGCGCCTGCTGCAGCGGTGAGGGCCACGAACGGGTCATACGTATGCCAATAGTCTTTGGGCAGGTCGGGGCCGCCGGGCCACGGGCTGGTTCGCTCGGTGGGGATATGGGTGTGTTCCGGAACCCACATGGACTCGAAGCCACGGTCCTCCAGCATTTTGGCCAGATCATCGGGGCGGATGGAGTAATCCGTTGAAAACATCATTGCGCCGAAGTCCATATCAACCTCTCAGAAAACAAACTCAAATAGATATGACGTATGCCTGGAAATTCCGTCAAGTATAGCACCCAAACCGGCCTCAAAATACCGAGGACTGAGACTATTTGGCGGGCAGCGACCTGGCATATGCTGCGCCGCGCTCCACCCAGGCCGCCAGGGCGGTATCGGTGGTCAGCCCTTCCGATTCGACGTACACGAAACCCTTCATGGGCCTGCCGGTGAAGTCCATGGGGCGTGAGGGAGGGCAAGGGCAGCTTCAAAGTTGATGGGCCCAGGTCTCACCATGAGGTCGGTTCCCGTGATGCCCACTGCCATGTTACGTCCAACCATGAAGCAGATGCCGCCAAACATCTTCTTTTCCGTGTAGTTGGGTTCCGACTGAAACACGGCACGGACTCGTTCGGCCAGTTTCTCATCGTACGGCATAAAGACACCTATGAATTGACGATTAGGAGCATCTTACTAGGTGCCAACACATTGGTATACAGGCCCGTGTCGGCCAGAAATCCACGATTCAATGAGAAACGGGATAGTACCCCTGCGAACATACCCATGACTATGCGATACTGCTTTTCTGCAGTATTCCGAATCGGCATGTTTTACCTGTCGATGCCGCCGCTCCAACGGTTTATGACCTCACGACAACCCGAGACATACACGCCTGATAAATCCCCTAGCAGAGGCCCGGGCCGGTTCTTTTCCGGACGCTTCTTCTATGGCTGGTGGGTGCTGGTCCTCATCAGCGTGATGGCGGCCATGAATAACGCCTTCTTCGATAAGGGTCCGGCGTTGTTCTTGATACCAGTGGGCGCCAGTTTGGGGCTGAACCGGGCCACAACGTCGCTGATATTCTCTCTGGGTCGCTCGGAGGGCGCGGTTGCCGGTCCCATGGTGGGTTATCTGGTTGACCGGTTTGGGGCACGCAGGATAATGGTTATCGGCACCATCCTGGCCGGTATCGGATTCATAATATTCTCCTTTGCCCAGAACGTCTGGGTTTTTGCTCTTGCCTACCTGGGATTTGTGGCCTTCGGGGCCACCATGGCCTTTCAGGACTCGGCAACAGCCATGGTGGTCACCTGGTTCAGTCGCTACCGCGTGCGCGCCATGTCCATACGCGAGGCGTCGGGCAATCTCGGTTCCACCATATTGATACCCCTCATGACCCTGGTAATCGCGATATACGACTGGCGAGTTGCGGCTCTGATGGGCGCAGGTGCCTACCTGCTCGTGATCTTGCCCTTGATGCCCTTGTTGAAAGAATCGCCGGAGAGCATTGGCCTGCTGCCCGACGGCGCTAATGAGGCGGATGTAAAGGCGGCCAGGGTCGTAACTGAAACTTCTGATCCTGCCGAGGCCGGTTCTGAAGAGCTGCAACGTCTGCGACGTTACTACGCTGGAGCGGAATTCACGGTGCGTGAGGCGCTGCGGACCACCTGTTTCTGGTACCTGATGATGGGTACGGTGCTCAGACAGGTCTCCAGAGTCGGTATCGACCTGCATTACGTGGCGATACTGGAATGGAAAGACTTTGACACCTCGATAGCAGCCCTGTTCTTCACTCTGCGATTGGGGATGAACGTGCCGTCAAAGTTAATCGTCGGCTATTTCGGGGATAAGATGCCGGCACAGATCATCCTTGGTGGCGGGATGGTCATCTACTCTCTGGGGTTGGTCTTATTGCTGTCGTCAGACGGGCTAATGATCTTGGCGATCTCGGCTGTGATCATGGGCATGTCTGAGGGCATCACCCCGGTGAACTGGGGCGTGATCGGCAATTATTTCGGTCGCCATCATTACGCCACCCTGCGTGGAATCATCAACATGAGCTACAGTTGGGCCCTGCTATCGGTGCCGTTTGCGACTGGCTGGTGGTTTGACCAATACACCAGTTATACCTGGCCGATAGTGATCTCACTGGGCGCAGGCGTGGCCTCCGCAGTGATCTATGCACTTATGTGCCAGCCAAAACTGCCGACAAGACTCGAGGTGATGGCCCAGGGCTAACTTCTGGGCGGACAGGGAGCAAAAACATGCGGGAAGAAGTGACCCTTCGCCTGTGCATGCCAAAGGACATTGAATCGGTGTTGGAAGTCTGGCGGCTTGCCGGTTCCACGCCTAGCATCACCGACACGGTCGAAGACCTGATATCAGTCATCAACTCAAATGCGGCATTGTTATTGGTGGCTGAGAGTGAGGGATCTGTTGCGGCTTCTGTCATTGCGGCCTTTGACGGCTGGCGGGGCAATATCTACCGATTGGCAGTGCACCCAGACCATCAGCGAAAGGGTATCGCCCGCCGCCTGGTTTTAGAAGCCGAAGAATGGCTGCGAGGTGAGGGAGCCAAACGCGTAGGCGCAGTAGTAGAGAAAGACCACCCGTGGGCAATAGGGTTTTGGCAGTCCGCTGGCTTCGTCCTGGAGCCCATGGACCTCAGGTACGTAAAGAGCCTCTAGAGACCAGGTTTACCTTTAGAAAACCACCACTGATCGCAGAACCTCGCCCCGCTCCATCTTATGGAAGGCCTCTTCCACGTCCTCGACTTTGATGGTCTCAGTTACGAACCGGTCCAGGTCCAGGCGTCCCTGCATGTAAAGGTCGATTAGCATTGGGAAATCCCGGGATGGGAGACAGTCGCCGTACCAAGAGGATTTCAGGCTGCCACCCCGACCAAAGACTTCAATCAATGGCAGTTCTATCTTCATGTCAGGGCTGGGCACACCTACCAGCACAACCGTGCCTGCATGGTCTCTGGAGTAGAAAGCCTGCTCGTAGGTTAGGGGATTGCCCACGGCTTCGATCGACACATCGACCCCATTGCCGCCGGTGAGCTTGCGGATCTCTTCCACCGGATCGGTCGACGAGGCGTTGATCGTGTGGGTCGCGCCAAATTCCTTGGCCCAGGTAAGCTTTCGGTCGTCCAGGTCCACACCGATGATGGTGTGGGCTCCAGCCAGCCTGGCTCCGGCGATGGCCGCATTGCCAACTCCGCCGCAGCCGAACACCGCCACAGAGTCGCCACGACCAACGTCGCCTGTGTTCATTGCTGCGCCCAGACCTGCCATAATTCCGCAGCCGACTAACCCCGCCGCGGCTGGACTGGCCTGAGGGGATACTTTGACAGCCTGGCCAGCGTCAACCAGGGTCAGTTCGGCAAATGCGCCAATGCCCAGGGCTGGCGATAGGGGAGTGCCATCAGTCAGAGTCATAGGTTGGGAGGCGTTACGACTGGAGAAGCAGTACCAGGGTGCGCCGCGCTGGCAGGAGCGGCAGGTACCGCAGGGAGCACGCCAGGCGATGATCACAAAGTCACCGGGTGTCACATTGGTGACGCCTTCTCCCACTGATTCCACCGTGCCTGAGGCCTCGTGGCCCAACAGGAAGGGGAAGTCGTCGTTGATTGCACCCTCACGGTAATGGAGATCGGTGTGGCAGACCCCACAGGCTTTTACCCTGATCAACGCTTCGCCGGGGCCTGGATCAGGAACCAAAATGGGGACCAATTGCACCGGTGCGCCTTTTCCCGCGGCGACAACTCCATTAAGCTGGTGGGCCATTTTCCTATCCTCCCGTGACTCGTCTTGAGACCACTGAAAGATACTAATCTGCGCGAGTTGGGCTTGTCCACCAGAGCGGCGGAGCAACTAGATGGTCAATTATTCGTGTTTGTCCTCATCGGCGAAGACCTGGGCGCGGTCGGCCAGCTCTTGCTCGCTTACAAACCCCTTCTTCAGGGCCAGTTCTTCCAGGGCTGCCAACCAGCGTTGGTAATAGGTGCTGGAATCACCCGATTCTTCCGCCCGAGAGATGTGTTCGATGAAGACTCTGTTGAACTCGTGCCACTCGTAGCGTCGCGCGTGGGTGAGGGCGACGGCCACGCCGAAGGCGCGCCCCTCCCAGGGGTTTTCAAAACCAATTCGCCGTTGCTGCGCGGCAACGCAGAAGTCCCAGTCATGTTGGTGACTTCCCTTTCAATTCTTCGTTCCGGTGTTTGCTCCGGCTCTTGAGCCATCATCAGCCTCAAATTGGGCAGGATTACGGTTAGCTGGGATTGTCAGCCTTGGCCACGCCGACCATGGAATCTCTGGTGGCCAAATCCCGAAGCTGTTCCTCGTTTAAGTCCCCAGTCCCATCTGGGCGCTGTGGCAGGACTAAGTACCGGACGTCGGCGGTGCTGTCCCAGACTCGCACTTCTACCGACTCGTCCAATTCCAGTCCGAATTCCTTGAGTACGGTGCGCGGCTGACTGACGGCTCGAGAGCGGTAGGCCGTCGACTTGTACCAGTTTGGCGGGAGTCCCAACACCGGCCAGGGGTAGCAGGAACACAGGGTACAGACCACCATGTTGTGGACATCGTCGGTATTCTCCAGCACCACGATCTGAGAACCCTCCAGACCGCCGTAGCCAAGCTCTTCGATGGCGTCCGTACCGTTTTCCAGCAGGCGTTGTTTGTACTCCGGGTCGGTCCACGCCCTGGCCACCACCTTAGAGCCGTTCATGGGGCCAATGTCCTTTTCGTAAGCTTCCACCAATGCGTCGACCGCATCGCTGGCCAGGAGGCCTTTCTCCGCCAATAACGACTCCAGTGCCTTGGCGCGCAATGCCGGATCAGATACCAAGTGCGAGTGATGATTTGCAGGTTCTGCGCTCATTTTACGCTCCAATACTTCTGAATCTTCTGAGATTAATCAGAAGAAGACAAATGCCTTTCCCGCATATCCACGTATACGTCGGTGTTATTTTCGGTGTCAGAACCCCAAAGTTCGTCCGAGGCGAAACGGACGCTGTAGATGGGCTGTGGTGGGGCTTCCACGCCAGGAGGTTGGGTGTCATAGAAGTGGTGCACACCCCAAAACCTGGCGATGGTTCCGGTCTTGTTTTTCAAGTAGGCAGGCAACCGATTGTGGCCGAGGGATTCGATATCCAGGACCGTCACTCTGTCGCCAGCCCTGAAGCGGGGGGATATTCCCACATCCTTATGAGGATCGTTGTGGGAATGGATGATCTCCCGCCATTTGTCGCGAAATGGCAGGTCTTCCAGTCGGGGAATGACTGCGTCAGGGTTGTCGGCCAGTTCTTGGGTCTTGGCTTCAATTTCCTCGATGGTCAAGAACCCTTTTTCGATGAGTCCATTCTCCAGCGCTTTCAGCCACTTCTGGTAGTAGCTGAAGGTTAGATATTCCTCAGGGACGAGCTTCTCTACCGCCGGACGGAGGCCGCCAGGTTCAAGAACCTGATGCCGAGTCATGGCCAGCATCATCCCAAAAGTTCGGCCTTCCCACGGTTCGTGGAACGTGGGTTCCTCCTTTGGGTGGTCGCCAATCGGCCCAAACCCTGCCTGGCCGCCAATGTTATGGACTTCGCTCA
>PCAH01000102.1 GCA_002730485.1 Dehalococcoidia bacterium
ATATCTTCTCCCGCGCTGAGGCGAATTAGAATTTGGTCTGGATTACACAAATTTCGGTCCAAGATTCTGGCTGATAGTTCCCGCGAGTCAAGCGGAGAGACCGTTTGGCCCTGGGATGGTTTCGGATTTTATGATGCACCTACGTCTTATGCGGAAATCATGCTCCTTGCAAATTGCAGCGTCAAATCAATTGATATCGCTGTTTCGAGACACAATTCCGATTATGTGAATGCAGCTGCAGTTATGGACAAGCTTGACAAAAACATAGTTGAAAAAGGAATTCGGAACATAAGGGAGATTAGTTCTGCGTTGAAATCTATTGACGCCGAAATAGGACAAAATGCGAGAGCCGCAGGCTTGGATTTTGCTGTCATCGATATTGATGATGGGGAGGTTACCGCAAGAATAATCAACCAGGATGTAGATATGACATCTACAAAAAATGCCACCGATTCATCCAGGGGAAATCCTCTTTGAAGAATTCATGAGCCCGTATGCCATCACCCAATATCGTCTGGCGAAGGACATTGGGGTGCACCCTCGGCGTATCAATCAGATCGTCCATGGCAACCGGTCGATATCTGCGGATACAGCTCTCCGGTTATCTCGGTACTTTGGCAATTCCGAACAGTTTTGGATGAACCTGCAAAGTCGATATGACCTGGGAATTGAGAAGGACCGTCTTGGTGACCATCTGGAAAAGGAAGTTAAAGAGTTAGCAAAACGCGAGTGATTTGGGCACTTGGCAATTTTGACTGGCTCAATTCAATTGAAACAAAAAAGACGGGGCGGAATTAATCCGCCCCGTCTTTTTTGGTTGCTGGTAGCTGATGGGTTCCCGAACTTTTGACTATTCCGCTTCTTCGGCGGCTTCGTCTTCGTCAGGTTGGGGGGTGATGGGCACAATGCCGGGTAGCCACCACTTTTCCCATTGCTCATCAACCCTGTCTTGGGCGTGCTTGATGTCTTCCGGGGTGAAATGGGCGAAGCGGCCCTGGCGTAGGAGATATTCTTCCACGGGTTTCCGTTGGCGGATACCTTTGGCGATGGCTCGGCTGGGGCCGTTAAGTATCACCTCGCCTTCAATGATCTCGTACTGGACCCACAGGCCGGTCTCAATGGATAGCATCCCCAACTCATGGGAGTACTTGGGGTCATAGTCCCAGCCCTTGGGGCACGGGTCTATGCAGTGGATGAAAGTAGGTCCGCCGGCGGTGAGGGCGCGGCGCACCTTATTGTTGAAGTCCAACCCGTAGGAAGCGCAGGCCGTGGCCACGTACTTCATGTTGGGATGGCCAACGGCCATCATCGGAGCCATATTCTTCTTCTCACGGACGTTCAAATTCCGAATCTCTTTGCCCACGGGGCTGAACGTGGTCTGCGCGCCCCAAGGGGTGGAACCCGAAGCTTGGATGTCTGTGTTGGCATAGGACTCGTTGTCATAGCAGACGACGAGCAGGTTGTACTCATCGTGCTGCAGCGCGGCAGACAAAGCTGACAGACCCATGTCCACTCCACCACCGTCGCCGCAAAATGCGATGACGTTGATGGGCTCGTCCGTCATTTTGCCCTTACGCATCATGGAAGACAGGCCAGCGGCGGTGCCGGTGGCGGCAGAGCCTGCAGAGCCTAGCTGAGTGTGCATCCATGGCACCACCCAAGGTGTGCTGTAGTAGGTGGTGTTGGCCACGTACATGCAGCCGGTGCTGCCCAGTACGATGGTCCGTTGTCCGGCGGCTTTGATCATCAGCCGCATCACCAAGGCAGATTCGCAACCCTGGCAGGTCCGGTGTCCGGAAGAGTAAAACTCCTCCACCGGTATAGCCTTAACTCCCCTTATCTGAGGGAGGTCTTGTACAGTTGCCATTGTTTACTCCCTTACCGCGACCCAGGTGGTCTCTCGTTCGATTTTACCGGTGTCGATGGCTGTTTGGGTGGTTTCCACGACCTGTTCTATGTCGCCAACCATGACCTCGCGACCGCCCAACCCGGCGATGAAGTTCAACATTACGGGATGGTTATCCGTGGGGTACATGGTAGATCGGAGCTCATGGAAGAGGACTCCGCCGTAAGAAGGTGAGCCGTAGGAGTAGTCACGGTCGACGACCGCAACACCCTTGGCATGAGCGAGAGCCTTCTGCAGTTCTTCAGCCGGGAACGGCCTGAAGAACTTGACCCGCAGGAAGCCTACTTTCTTGCCTGCTTCCCGCATGCGGCGAATGGCAACCCTTGTCGGCATGGCCAGTGTACCCATTCCCACGACGATGATCTCAGCGTCTTCACACATGTATTCTTCGATGAACGGGCTGTCATCACCTCGACCGAAGATCTCACGGAACTCTTCGTAGGCTTCTTTGATGACCGCAGGCGTGCGACGCATAGCATCGTCGGTCTGCCTCCGAATCTCCATCAGCCAATCTTCATTTACCTGAGGAGCTACGGTGATGGGGTTATCCGGGTGTAGTTGCAGTGTGCCCCGTTTGTACGCGGGCAAGAAACTGTCGACCTGGTCCTGGGACGGCACCTGGACGATGGCCTGTGAGTGGGTCAGGAATGAGCCGTCGCAACTCAGGGCGAAGGGCAGCAGAACCCGAGGGTCTTCCGCAACCTTGTAAGCGATTAGAGCCATGTCGAGGGCTTCTTGAGCGGTGGCAACCCAATATAGGTGCCAGCCCAAGTCGCGAACGGCCAAGGCGTCGTTGTGTTCCACACCAAATGCGCCGGGATCGTCCAACGCCCGGTTACCAACCATGGCCACCACGGGCATCCGGAGACCGGCGGTGACAGTGATGGCCTCAAAGGCGTAGAACCAGCCCACTCCGCTGGAGCCGGTGAAGGTGCGGGCGCCAACGGCGGATGCATGCTTCACAATCTCAAACTGGGAGTGCTCGCTCTCGGCAACGATGTAATCGAAGTCGAATGCGCCGTCTGCCTTGAGACGAGACACGTATTGCATCACCGTGTCATAAGGCCGAATGGGGTAGGCAGTGATTACGTCAACGTCGGCGAGGGCACAGGCGATGCCGATGGCCTCACTGCCGCTGATCAGTTCCTCTTTGGGCTCTTGGTAGAGCTTGGTCTGTACGGTGGCCATTATGATTCCTCCGCCTTGATCTCGTCCTCATAGCCACCGATGTGATGGAAACCGTGGGAACGGGTTTCTGACTTGGATTTGTCCACCAGGACGGTCATCCACTTGTTGTAACCTTCTTTGTCGGCTGTCCAAGCGTCCCATTGGCTGTTGTTGTCGTTGAACTCGGCCTCGTTGACCATGGTCACACAATCGGGGACCGGGCAGACCGCTTCACAGACGCCGCAACCGCAGCATGATTCCATGTTGGCGTCATACAAACCGTCGGGTGTGATGTCGAAGCTGGTGTCAGGGCATTGCAGCCAGCAGAGAGTGCACTTGATGCAGGTGTCGAAGTTGATCACCGGACGCATGGTCCGGGTGCTCCACTTCTTGAAGACGTCTGAGCGACCAGGCTGGTAGCCCTCGTCGCCGCCTCTGAAGCCGGATCCTTCCGGAATTGCTCGGATGACGAGGCCTTCTTCCATGCTCTTCCAACCAGGCATGTCGAAGCTGAACGGGGTCTCGGTGTTACCCTCGCCAGGTTCCACGGGACGGCTGGTTAGACGGTCGAATGCCCGCTGGACCGACGCGACCTTGGTGTCGCTGCCAGTCTGCTCTTTGATGGACTCCAGCATAGCCTTAATGCTGACCAGTTCTGGGCAGGCTTTGCACAGCGCGCCCAAAACCCTCATGTCGGTGTGGTCATCTTTGTAAACCCAGAGACCGGAGAAACTCACGGTGCTGGGAATGATGGCCAGTTCATACGGATCGGTCTTCTGGTGGATGTCTTCCAACAGAGAATCGGCGTCCTGGCGTGATGTCACGATCAGGGTTCCGCCGGGTTTGGTCAGTTCATTGATGGGCTGCAGGCCGTACCAGGCCCAGGATTCCAGGCCCTTGCACAAGGTGTCATCAACATTGATGGTCACATCAACGTTGGAGGCCTCGTAAACGGCCAAGCTCTCTTCCAATTCCAGAGCGGTGTCGGCTACCACGGCAAACTGCTTGGCCGGGATACCGTTCCTTTCGGGAGAGTCACTGTAACGGCCAAATGCCGTGCCAATCTTGCCGTCTTTCCGGGCGGCGAAAACGATGTTTCGGACGATGTTTCGGGCCATTGTTCGTTGGAATATGCCCCGGTACACCACCTCCACAGATCGGGTAGCCATAGGTCTCCTCCTCAGCTTTCGGTTTTCTAGTTGCTGTTATCTACTCTATTTACGCTAACGGACGTCTGGTCACCCGATTAGACAGATACCAGACGATTCTTTTCTCTATCTGTTGGCAGTCGGTGTCGCCTGTTTTTGCGGGTGAGGATGTATCGAAGAAGGCTCAACCGCAGTCAAATGATGTTCCATGGCCGACCTTGCTCCAATGTGATCCCCGGCCCGGATCATCTCCAGTATCTGACGGTGGGAGTTCAAGGACCTTTCCGGTCGTCCCGGCTGTTGTAACGTTTGGTCTCGCGATTGCCGAAGCACGTCTTCGACCGCGCTCACCACTTTAACCAGCGCCGTGTTGTGTGTGGCGGTGGCCAAGGCGAAATGAAACTCCGTATCGGCGTCCACCCCTGTC
Organism: Dehalococcoidia bacterium; assembly: GCA_002730485.1. The sequence goes on from PCAH01000102.1 coordinate 4,649, forward strand.
TCGCCTTCCATGATCTGCCGTTGCTGTTCAACTAGGATGGCCGAGAGCCGCTCCACGTCCTCTGGGGTAGCCCGTTCTGCCGCAAGTGCCGCAAGCTGGGGTTCCAGAAGATGACGAACCTCAAAGATGTCTTTCAGTTGGGCTTCACCTGCTCCGATACCTTCGATAAGTGAGGAGGTCATCAATGTGGCCACTGCATCCAGGCTTTGGGTGTTGATGAAAGTCCCTGACCCAGGTTTGCTGGTAACAAGGCCCTGTAGTTCCAGGGTCCTAATGGCTTCCCTGACCGAACTTCTGCTGACCTTGAGTTGTTCGGCTAAAACTCGTTCTGCCGGCAATTTGGCGCCATGTTCCAAGGTTCCCTGTTGAATCAGAGAATGAAACCGCTCAACGATAGTCTCATGGAGGCGTTGCCCACGGAGGTTGGTTAACTCCGAGTTGTTCAGTTCAGATTGTGACGTTTCGGGAATCAAAGTTGCAGCTTCAAACGGCCTAAAATAAAATTGGTCTGACCAATTATATGGTGGGCAAAATTATACACTCCGGCCAGGCGTTGTCAAGGCGTGAAACGTGTCCAAAGATCGGTTGATATTATGTCTTCCCATTGCCTTTGGCCTGATAGAATAGCTAGGCCACGCTAGCTGAACGATGACCGGCGAACTTGGATGCCATATTTGTATCGTTCGTGGTATTGGCTAACGGAATAATCCCTGGGCGGTGATCAACTCTGGGTTCGGGGTAATAGAGGTACGCTCAATTTGCAGGACGTGATCGTTGTGGGGGCTGGCCCCGCTGGCAACAATGCTGCCCTCTCGCTGGCGTCTAAGGGCTTTAGCGTAACTGTCATCGATTCCCGGGAAAATATCGGTGATAAACTCTGCACCGGTCTGGTCGGTGAGGAATGTTTCCGCCGTTATCCGATCGACCCGTCTATGGTCCACCGCGAGATTGACGCAGCCAGTGTGATCTCCCCCTCCTCTGAACTTGTCAGATTTGAGACACCAACCCCGGTCGCCAAGGTGGTTGACCGGGTAGCCTACGTTTCCTCGTTTGCCGATAAGGCAAGGTCCCACGGAGCCGAGTATCTCCTGGGCAACCGGGTAGTCAGCCTGGAGCAACACAAAGACCGGGTTACTGTAACCACCGACGGCCAGAACGGTCCAAGTAAGCTGGATTCCAGGTCATCGGTCCTAGCCGCTGGATTTGGCTCACAATTGAACCGTCAACTTGGGTTGGGGGAACCGGCCGACTATGTAGTCGGCATACAGGCTACGGTGAAGACTGAGGGAATTGAAGAGGTTGAGGTCCATCTGGGGCGAGACGTAGCCCCGGGGTTCTTTGCCTGGTTGGTTCCAACAAAACCCGGATACGCGTTGGCCGGCTTGATGGTGCGGAAGAACGCTCCTGAGATGTTTTCTCGGTTCATGGCTGCCCGAAAAGCCGAAGGAAAGATCATAGAAGTAGCAGAGAAGCCCATCTGCTGGGGGATTCCGCTGCGACCCCTAAAGAAAACCTATACGGACCGGGTACTGGTTGTTGGAGATGCCGCAGGACAGGTAAAACCCACCACCGGCGGCGGGATATTCTACTCACTGCTGGCCAGCGAGATCGCCTCCGGAGCGCTGGAACAGGCCCTCAGTGAAGATAAGTTATCCGCGAACCGATTGGGGGCTTATCAGAAAGAGTGGAAGAACCTACTTTCCACGGAATTAGAGGTGGGATACTCCGCCCGGCGGGCATTTGAGTATCTGGGCGACAGCCACGTAAGCTCGTTGATCAACCAAGCCAGTAGCAACGGATTCGTCGCTGAATTGGCTGCCTCGCCGGAAGTGTCATTCGATTGGCACAGTTCAATGATTGGCAAGATCATGGGCCACCCCACATTGGGCGGCGTGCTGAAGTTGGTAAATCCCCTGTTGGCACGGATGGCGAAAGTGCCGGAGTTAGCAGAGATATTCGCCTCCGAAGCCTCCATGGCAGAATCAGGCACCCCGGTCTAACACCAGCCCCAAAAGCAACCTGGCCACCAGCCTCATTAGCGATCCCGAAACCAGTACGGTGGAGTGGATTTGCTGACTCAACGGCTCCGCATGGCCCGCCTTTCCCTCTCGTTCATTTTCATTGCCATGTTGGTCGTCGGCATGCTGGGCCCGGTGCTGGCCCAGGCCAATGAACACAAAGATCCGCACGTCCTGATCATGAACGTGGACGGAATCATAAATTCCGTAAAAGAGCGCTTCATCTCCCGGGCAATCGAGCAAGCTGAGGAAGATAACGCTACCTTATTGATCATCCAGCTTGATACTCCTGGCGGGCTCCTAGGAGCAACCAGAGAGATAGTACAGTTACTCCTGGAAACTCCGGTGCCTATTGCGGTGTACGTTTCGCCCAAGGGGGCCAGGGCCGGCTCTGCGGGGACGTTCATCACGGCCGCTGGTAACTTTGCGGTGATGGCTCCAGGGACGAATATTGGAGCTGCCACACCGATCTCTGCCACCGGTGACGACTTGCAAGACACACTGGCCAGCAAGATCGAGAATGACACCGCAGTCCTGATTAGGAGCATCGCCCAGATTCGGGGTCGTAATCAAGATAAGCTGGAAGCAACGGTGCGGTCTGCGGCTTCATACTCCGCCCAAGAAGCCCTGGTCGACAATGTGGTGGACCTGATAGCAGACGATGTGGATGACCTGTTGGCCAAGGTGAACGGTCTTAGCGCTGAGATTGCCTCGGGTACGGCTGTGCTGGAGACCACAGGCTTGGAGACCCGCTCCTTTAACAAGAATATACTGGAGCACTTCCTGGAGTTCATCTCGGATCCCAACGTGTCGTTCATCCTGCTGACGGTTGGCGGGTTGGGCATAGTTGTGGAGATATTCAACACAGGCTTGGTTGCCCCGGGGGTGGTCGGGGTGATCTGCCTGTTGCTGGCGTTCCTGGCCCTGGGCAACCTGCCGGTCAACTGGGCCGGAGTGGTGTTTATCCTGCTGGCCGTAGTGCTGATCGTTCTGGAAGTTGCTGTGTCCGGGTTTGGCATCTTGGGTGTGGGCGCGATCGTCAGTCTGATGGTAGGTGGCCTGTTGTTGTTTAATCAGTTTGGCGATGCATCCCCAACCCTGCCGTCGATTACCGTGAATCGGTGGTTGCTCTACGGCAGTGGTGGCGTTATCGGAGTGGCAGTGGCCTATGTTGCGCGGTCGGCTTACCAGTCGCGGAAAGAAGGGCCGCCCGACAAAATAGACAGTTTGATAGGTGTGCAGGGCACGGTCACTGCGGAATTGGCGCCCAGGGGGATCGTCCTGGTCGGTAATGAGACGTGGACAGCGGTAAGTGATGATGCTAGGGTGATTGCCACCGGCGAAGCAGTGGAAGTGATGAGTGTGGACGGGCTAACCTTGACGGTAACGCCGCATGCTAATCCAGAATCGTGATCCCATCCGTATGTGATTCAGTCTGATTCGAATTCGATTAATGCGCAGCGCTAAGAGGATGTCATGTCAGCAGGAATTGTCCTGGTTCAGCAGTACCAAAAATTAGTTGTACAGAAATTTGGAACATACGTGGGTACCCAGGGTTCGGGACTGCGGTTCTTGATCCCCCTGGTCTACCACGGCACCAAGGTTGACCTTCGGGAGAGGGTCACACGCGTTCCAACACAAAAGTACATCACCGCCGACAACGTGGTGGTGGATATGGACTTTGTAATCTACTACCGGGTGATGGAAGAGCATGCGGAGCGTGCAGTCCTTGAGGTCCAAAACTTTGAGTTGGCTGTGGTGAACCTGGCGTTTGCTACTTTAAGAGCGGTCATCGGTGCCACGACTCTATCCTCGGCCCTGGCAGAAAGAGAGCGAATTAGAGACGAAGTCCAGATCCGTATGGATGAGAATACCGAACGGTGGGGCGTGAAGATTTCCCAGGTGGAAATCAACGAGATTGACCCGCCGGACGGAGTCAAACAAGCCATGGAACGGGAGAAGTCTGCCGAAGCTATCAAGACTGCGGAGATTACCGAATCCGAAGGCGCAAGACAGTCTCAGATCAACATTGCCGAGGGTGAGAAGCAGGCAGCGATCCTATCTGCTGAAGGCAATCGCCAATCTGAGATTCTCAAGGCTGAAGGTGAACAGCAAGCTGCCGTGCTCAGGGCCTCAGGTTTCAGCGAGGCCCTGGAACGTATCAACAGCGTGGCGGCCGGAGCCGACGGGCGCACCATGAGCCTGCAGTACTTTGATACGCTGAAGTCGCTGGGCGACAGCCCATCCACCAAATGGATATTCCCCATGGAATTCACCTCCATGCTGGGTAATTTCATGGGAATGGGCGGCAACAACGAAGACGACAGCAAGTAGGGTTAAACGCGATTCCCGGTCGGGGATGATTGTATCGATCCAAACAAAAAAGGCCCTCTCTTCCTTTGCTGGAAGGGAGGGCCTTTTTGATTTTGCTGTTACTCCGGTTTAGGTTGGATCATCCCGTAATTCCCGTCTCCTCTCAGATACAGGACGCTGTGCATGTTTGTCTCAGAATCCAAGAACATGAAAAATGAGTGGCCCAAGAACTGAATCTGGGCTGCCGCTTCCTCCACGCTGGTTGGCTCCATCTCAAACTGCTTCAACCTGACCACCTGACCATCGTCTAGGTGTTCTTCAAGCGTCGTAACTCCATTTAGAGATGGCTCAACTGGCTGCCCCTGATCTATGAATTCAGCGATAGAGGCGTCCAATTCACGGTCGTCAGCCCGGTTCAACTGACGGCTGCGTTCGCTGCGATAAGTATGACTCTTGAAGCGCTTTATCTGGCGGTCCAGGGCCTGGGTTACAGAATTGACTGCTGTTGTCGTATTTGCGGCTCGCTGTTGGGCCCTCAGTATTGTATTGCCCACATGCAGGGTTACCTGTGCCACAATCTGGTCGTTCTGCAACCGGGTGGGCTCGTGGGCCAATTCCACGGTGGCGTTTGTAAGACCCGGCAAATGGCTGTCAATCTGGTTCAGCTTGCTCTCCACATGTTCTCGGGTCTTATCGTCGATAGCCAGGTTGCGTCCGTATATGTGTAGGTCCATTCCACGCCTCCTTAACTCATCTGGGTTCACTTTTTGGGAATCAATTCGCGTCTGTTTAGCGAAACTGTTTCCAATTAAACAATAGGCTGGCGGGACAATACGAACAAGCCTCATAGTGCCCGTAGGAAGAGGGCCATCTGGCCCCAATCTATTAAACACTCGAGAGGTGGCTCAAATAAGAAAAACCCAAGGTCGGGTTGTTAAATCCGGCCTTGGGTCTTCTATTCACCTTGGGTCTTCTATTCAATTGTTTGTGGGGCCTGTACCGGTCTAGTTCGGTAGTTTAGGCAGCACTAGGATGCCCTCCTCCGGATCGCCCAGGATATCTGTGTTCGACTGAGCGTGTAGTTGGCCGGTGTAGGCATTTATGATCGCATCGCACGTGTTGCGATCAAGGTCGTCGGCATGTTCTTCCATGCCGGAGACCAGGGGCGTTAGATGGCCGATCATATAGCTGACACTGACCGCGCTGTTCTTCGGCGGAACCTTATCGCCAAAGAGCAGCATCTTCGTGGCGTGAGGATAGACCTCAATGACCCTATGGCCCGCCTCTTGAAGTATCTTGCTGAGAAGGATTCCTCGGTAGATCAAGTCCCTGATGATGGAACCCTTGTTGGTATAGAAACAACTGATACCCATCTTGGCCAACTCAAGCTCCAGCAACCGGCCCTTTCTGTTGGGTACCGAGAACCGGCACTCACAGGTTGGATCCAAGCAGCAGAAGCCGGATGGTAGGTTCAACGGCGCACCGATGGCCACCACATTGGGTTGTACTTCTTGCACCAACTTGATCAGCTCATCGTCTTCTAAGAAACTGCCAAGTTGGGTCAGATGGGACTCTGAATCTAAGATTGCTATGGAAGAGGGCTTCTTCTTGGATGCCCTTAAATCAACGCCTAATACTGACATTACGAATCTCCACGTCCGTGAATCGGATGATTTGGTCTCCCTGGCCCCGTCGCACGGAGATTTCTCCAGGTAAGGTCCTGTGGAGTCAACTAGCTGCGCTGGCGTATCGGATGGTGTCTGCGGGCATAGTCCGGTAGATACCTGGTTGCTTGGATAATAGGG
>PCAH01000103.1 GCA_002730485.1 Dehalococcoidia bacterium
CGACCGCGACCCAGCTGGGGTTGTAGTTGCCGGGTTCACGCACGGTGCAATCGGCATAGTCCTGAAGGTGGACGTAGTTGAGCTGCGATCGGAAGTCGCGGAGCGATTCGACGGCGTCGTAACCCCAGAGATCCGCGTGGGAGACATCGATACAGAGCTTGGCCTTCTTCAGGTTGGCCATGTACGTCTTCCATTCCTCGACGGAGTCCACGAGCAGGTTTGTATGGATGTGGTAGGTGAGCTCCAGCCCAACCTGTGACGCGTAGTCCTGCCAGGCATCTGCTGCTTCAGCGGATCTGACAATGTCGTCCTCGGTTACGGCACGGTCTTCCGGTTTCCGGTCACTCATATACAGGAAACAGTCCGCGCCGACCTCTGCTGCGAAATCCATGCGTCGTCTGTTACGTTCCTGATGTGAGTGATCCGGGTTTTCAGGGGCCCCCTGTGCGGAGAAGCACGCGAGGGGCATGCCCGTGTCGTCGCAGATCTTCCGCACACGAGCCGGCGTACCCAGCCAGTCCAGAGGGAGCCTGCATTCCCAACCGTCCCATCCGGCTTGCTTCAGTGCCTCGAGTGCCTTCCCGAGTTCTGGTTCTCTCCATCGCAGCGCACAGTAACCCAGTTTGAAGGGCATTGTCTGAATCCTTTCTCGATGACCCCCGACCTCGGAGCCTTCTGAGGATGAGTGGGTAACGTGAGAAATGTGTGTACGTTTGAAGCGTTGTCCGAGGGGGACACGCGGTCGCTGTCAGGTCTTGATCTCGGCGCCGAACAGAAGTTCGAGATCACAGCGATCGTGCCGGAGCTGGTCGAGCATGATATCCGCGTCCGGCAGAGTGCGAGTCATGACGAATGCTCCCTCGAAAATGGTCGCGTGAAGATCGGCCACACTTCGGGGATCGAAAGCTATGCGAGGCGGATGCAGCGCAATCGCATCCTTAAGCTTGGCCTCGATTCTCGTCGTGCGTGTTCGGATCGCGCCCCCGATGATCGCACGAATCTTGTCGGATATCAAGTCGCTCTCATATATCCTGCGCACAACATTCTGCTAGCCTCAGGTTGACCGGGTTACCCGATACATTCATGATGTTCGGTCAACTCACCTGAACTCACTATAGCCAGGGGACATCTTGTGTTGAAGACCTACTCCGTCCGCTCACCGAATGAGCGCGTCGAAGCATCGTTGTGGCTCGATGATGACGGCCCACAACGTGCCAGCCTGTTCTGGCGTGTAAGGATCGATGGACGTGAACTCATCGAGCCATCTCGTATGGGGCTCGCGCCGGACGGGTTGCCGCCCTGGGGTGCGAATCTCGAGATCACGGCCGTGGTGGACAAACGAGTCGCGGTCGAGACGTGGGAGCCCGTGTATGGTGAGCACGCATCGGTTGCACATCGGTTCGAGGAGTTTGCCGTTGATGTTACGGAGACGATTCCTCCTCGGCGAACTGTACGTATCTGGCTGCGCGCTTTCGATGGCGGCGCCGCACTACGGTATGAGCGTGTCGATTCCAGCGGAGAGATCTGGAATCTGATTGACGAGCAGACCGCTTTTCAGTTTCCGACCGGCAGTATTGCGTATCGCCAGGCGTGGCCGGAGGATACGTATCACCCAACGCCCGTAAATGCGCTTCCTGACCCAACCGTGTGTCCGCTGCTTATCCAGCTGCCGAGCGGGGGTTACGCAGTCGTACAAGAGGCCGGGAATCGAAACAGCGGGAGGATGATGCTCGATGCGGAGTCTCATCGAGGTATTCTCACGGCCAGGATCCAAGGCGTATCGCCGTTCGAACCGGGAGCGGTTCTCCCCTGGCGTGTCGTACTGCACGCCGATGAGATCAACGATCTGGTGGGGGTGGGCTCACAGATCGCGAGTCTATGCCCACAGAACGCGATCCGGAATACGGACTGGATCGTACCGGGGAAGGCCATTCGAGAGGTGACCCTGTCGACAGCAGGGGGGATCGCGTGCGTGGACTTCGCAGCCGCTCACGGGATGTCGCACATCCTGTATGACGCCGGTTGGTACGGGCACGAATACGACGATCATTCGGATCCGCGCAGCGTCGATCCGGATCCAGATCGGACGGACAAGATTCCCGGTTGGGCAGGACTGAATCTGAGAGAGGTGATCGACTACAGTCGCGAGCGTGGCATTGGTGTGTTCGTCTACGTGAATCGTCGCCATCTCGAACGATATCTGGACGATATCCTGCCACTCTACCAAGGGTGGGGTATCGCGGGGATCAAATTTGGGTTTGTGAATGTGGGTCCCGCCGGGTGGACTTCCTGGCTGTACGACGCGGTAGAGAGATGTGCAGACCACCATCTAATGGTGGACATCCACGACAATCACCGCCCTACCGGTCTGAGTCGCACGTATCCAAACCTGCTCACACAAGAGGGTGTGCGCGGGAACGAACATTTCCCGGATTCATCCCACAACTGCCTGCTCCCGTATACCCGATTCGTCGCCGGTGCGGCGGATTACACGATCTGTTACAGAGAATCCCGTCTGCAGACGACGTGCGCCCATCAGCTGGCGATCGCGGCCGCATTCTACAGTCCCTTGCAGCTTGTCTACTGGTATGCGCAGCCGAGTCGTTTCGATTCCAGGACAATGCCCGAACTGACGTGGTTCGATCGCGTGCCCACGGTCTGGGATGACAGTGTTGGCATCGGCGGAGAACTGGGAAAGTGGGCGGCAATCGCGCGGAGATCGGGTGACACGTGGTATGTGGGTGTTCTCAACGGAGCTACGGCGCGGAGCGTAACGCTTTCTTTGGAGAAGCTCAACGGGAGCTCATGGAAAGTCGAGCGTTTTGATGACGCGACGGGCCACGCTGTTGTTGCCGTGACAGAGTCGGCAGGCAGCGAAATCACCTGTGACCTGCAAGCCTCCGGAGGAAGTGCCTTGATATTGAAGGCATCCTGATGGAATGAGTGGTACCGATGAAGTTCCCCTGCGGAATGCACAGGCTGGATGGGAGATCCTATGAAGTGGGTTGTTGGCGGTTTTGCACACGAAACGAACACGTTCTCGACGGTTCTGACTGACGTAGATGCCTTTCGCGCTCAGCAATACCTGTCGAATCCTGAAGCAATCCGGAAGGCCCACTCGGGGAACGCGACCGTCCTTGGGGGATTCCTCGAGGTGATCGATAGGCGTGGCGATGAGGCGATACTGACGGTAGCCGCACACGCCACGCCCTCAGGTCTGGTAACGCGTGAAGCGTTCGACGTGATGACTGGTCATATCGTCGATGGACTTGTCGCCAACCCGGACGCAGACGGGATTCTGCTTGGCCTCCACGGAGCGATGGTTGCGGATGGGTATGACGATGGTGAAGGAGAGACGATCCGGCGCGTTCGTGAAGTCGCAGGGAACAAGCCGATCGTCGTCGTCCTGGATCTGCACTCGCACATTACGGAGCTGATGGTCGCGAAGGCGACAGCGATCATCGGTTACCAGAAGTATCCACACACGGATATGGGTGAGAGGGGTGTCGAGGCGGGTGAATTGATCGTGCGAATTTCGAGGGACGAAGTCCACCCCGTTGCTTCTCTGAACAAGCCAGCGATGATGCCACCCGTAGGCACGTGTCACACGGAGTCGGGTCTGTATGCCGACCTCTGGAAGGACGCGCTGCGGGTCGATCGACCCCCGGAGATCCTGACGACTTCGCTTTTTGCGGGGTTTCCTTTCGCAGATGTGCCATCGCTGGGTTACGCGGTACTTACCTATGCGGACAGCGATCAGACCATTGCCGACGCGGAGACAGAGCGATTGGCGTCCGCTGCGTGGGAAGGCCGCGAAGCGTTCACCTATCGCGCAACTCCCATCGCGGAAGCCGTAACCAGGGCAATGCAAGCACCTGAGGGACCAGTCGTTATCGCCGAGATGGCGGACAATCCGGGTGGCGGGAGCGCGAACGACGCGGTAGAAGTTCTGAGAGAATTGCTGAAACAGGGCGTGAAGCGAGCGGCGATCGGTACGATTTACGATCCGGAGGTGGTGCGGCAGGCGATTCAAGCAGGTGTCGGGGAGATGATCAAGATATCGCTGGGGGCGAAGACAGACGACATGCACGGTGAGCCGATCGACATCGAAGGTCGAGTCAGACTGATCTACAATGGAAAGTTCCAGTATAAGGGACCCATGTCGCGCGGCGCCTGGGGGGATATCGGAACATCTGCGGTTATCCGTGTAAGCGGCGTCGATGTCATTGTATGCAGCAAACGAGTACAAACACGAGACCCTGAGCAGTTTAGATCCGCGGGGATCGACCCGTTCGACAACGACATCCTGGTTGTCAAATCGGCTGTACATTTTCGAGCAGGTTTCGCGGGTATCGCGAAGGAGATCGTGATTGCTGACGGTTCCGGGCTCACCTCGCTCGACCTTTCCCTATTCCCGTATACGAAGATCAGACGGCCGACGTGGCCAATCGATCTTTGAGCCATCTCTCGTCACGCACGGCTCGGTCCAGAGGCCCGGATGAGCCTACCAAGGAATCAGACTTCATGACTATCTGGCCACTTCCGAGAATTGACATCCTCCCGTTTGAGGAGATCGAAGAGAACCGGGATGTTGCCCTTGTGGTGAGCCAGGAAGCCTACCAGGCTGTTAAAGGGCGTTTGAGATTCACGAACTCGGCAAAGGTGGTGACGGGACAGGCGACTGAGACGCATTGGCAATCGCTGGCCGAAGATGTCGTCGGTGATGTGATCTATTCAGTCGGTGGAGGCGTGGCAGTCGATGCCGCTAAATATATCGGGAAGGTGAAGGGTCTTCCGGTCGTTTCGATGCCTACGGCGATGACGGTCGATGCGTTCTTTACGTGGGCGGCGGGGGTCCGAGAAGATGGGTGCGTGAAGTATGTAGAGACCGGGCCACCCGAAAAGGTTATCATCGATCTGGACGTGCTGGCTGAGGCCCCGCGGTCGCTCCGGGCAGCCGGAATCTGTGATCTGCTTTCGATCGCGACAGGGAGTTGGGACTGGCGGTTCGCCCGCGACGAGGGCCAGCTCGATGAAGCGACGCACTACGAAGCCTGGGCAGACGGGACAGCTGCGTCGATTCTGGGTGCGGCGATCGACTGTGCGGAGGCAGCGGGGAGAGGAGACCGAGCGGGGTTGAAACAGTTGGTGGATTGCCTCGCGCTAGAGGTGCAGCTCTGTAACCAGCTTGGACATTCTCGTCCCGAAGAGGGCAGTGAACACTACTTTGCCTACTCCGCAGAGCATCACGTCGACGAACACCTTCCTCACGGCGATCTCGTGGGCCCCGGCATCCTGATTGCGGCGCAATTGCAGCAGCAGGATATACGGCCTCTCAAGCGTGCGCTGGTCGACTGCTGCGTTCCCTTCGATCGCATCCCGCCAGATCGGGTGCGCTATACACTTGAGCATCTGGGCAGTTACGTGCGCTTGCACGGATTGCCGTTCGGTGTCGCGCACGCAATCGAATCCGTACCCTCAGACATCTGTTCTGTTTTGACATAAGCATTGTATGATCAACATGTTGAGTGGATCGTGCCTAAACAGAGTCTTGACTTGGTCGCACACGGCTCGTATCATAGACGTATCTTAATTGGTTTCAATTAAACTGCTGTTCTTTAGACAGTACCCCCTCACTTGCAGGTATGCTTCTTCATCAGCCTTCTCAGGACGGTTGGCAATGCTCGTGCAGTCTTCTGCCTATCAGCTTCAGTCGGAATCCGGCATCCTCAGCGGACGCGCTCTCGGAGAACGGCTTCTCGATCAAATGACAGCACACCTCAGGCAGACCCCTCCCGATTCGGCCACCCCTCTCGATTTTTCCATAATCCAGTTCGTGGATATTTCAGCGGCGGACGAGTTTCTGTGCAAGCTGTTGATGCGGATCGCGAGTGGGGAGCTCGGGACGCGCTATGTGTTCATCCAGGGCGCAAATGAATCGATCCGGGAGACTCTTGAAGCTGTACTGAAGCTTCGTGATCTTGCCGCGCTATGTTTGGAAGACGAGAAGCGACTTATTCTGGGTGTCCTCAAGACACCGATGCGGGAGGCGCTCGAAGTCATGCTGAAGGCACGGCACGGAACGTCTGCGGAGTTGGCCCAGCGGCTTGGAAAGAACATAAACATCGCGTGCAACAGGCTGAACGCGCTGCAGAAGATGGGTTTGGTCTGCCGGACGCGAGATGGGAGTGTTCAAGGTGGCGGGAGGCAGTACTACTACGAAGCGATTGTCTAGGCAGACGGGGAGGCAGGCGGCACCTGAACAGTCTGCCGTCATCATTCGGGCAGGGAGGCAGAGTGTGGGGAGCAGGGGAGATTCCAACCCGTGATTCGAGCGGCCGCGGCTTCAGGCGTCTTGTGCGGCGCCATCTATCTACCACGAGCGTTACTACTAATTCCGGACACAATTGAGGCGATCTCGTGCTGAACCTGGGTGCTGTGAAGAGACAGATCGATGCGATGGTCGTGGATCGGAAATCAGGAAGTGACGACTATGCCGATCGTGTTGGGCGTGCGGTGAAGGAATGGGCGAGGTGGAGGGATGAATCTCAACTGCTGGCAGACAAGGTTGCGAAGGCGAAGATGTCCTGGCTGGTTGCGAGGCCGATCGACCCTGTAACAACGACCGAAGGTCTGCCGACGAGGCCGAAGGCGTTGACGGTGATCGCCACGGATGGGTCGCAGATCTTTCCCGATCGGAACGAGGTGGCGACCTGTTTTCTGGTCAATCTGGGATATGTCGTGATCACATACGGCACTGGAGAGCGGCCGATACTCGATTCGGAGCCGGCGCTTTTCTACGCGGATGCTGATCTCTATCAGGAGTGGTCCGGGCGGAAGTCTGTCATCACGCGCGAACAGGTTGGTCACAGGCGAATGGCAATGGAGTTTACCAAGTTGACCGAGCTCGCTGAAGCGGAGGAGAGAAGTCAGCCTACGGTGGCGATGTCGGATGGGACGCTTATTCTTTGGATGCTCGAGGGAAAGCCGCTCGCCTTCCGGCGTTCCACACTGCAGGCATTTCTTTCAGCGATGGACCGGCTGCGAGCCGTGCGCATTCCTGTCTGCGGCTACATCAGCGATCCGGGTGGCTCAGACGTGATCAAGACGTTGCGAGTAGGTATGTGTCCTGAGAACCCGACCCACTGCGATCGGTGCCCGTGGATGAGTGGTGAGGATCCGGAGATTCCGTGTGATCCGATTGAGGGGGTCACCGATGCCGTCCTGTTCAAACGCGTACTGCAATCCGGGGAGC
>PCAH01000104.1 GCA_002730485.1 Dehalococcoidia bacterium
CCGCGGATGGCGTTGCAGAATTCTTCTTCCACCCGCCAAACGGCTCGTCCCGCCTCGGGGTTCGGGATCTCCTCCAGTTTTTCGTCGCCCCGTTTGCCGCCGTAGACGTTCTGTGCGCCGTCCACGTGGAGTGTTCCCTCGCTGCCGTAGATCCAGACGCCGTTACCTGAAGACAACCCGGTGACGGCGCTGAACTGCATGTTGGCTTGGGCACCATTGGCCAGTTCAGCGAGTATATTCACGTGATCGGGAATGCTGATGTCTACCAGATCGCCGTTCTCATCCTTGCGGCGGTTCACGTTGATCGACGTCATGGCTGATACTTTGGTGGCGCGGCCAACCCACCGGATCATGGCCTCGTACCAGATGCCCATGTTCAGGATGTTATAGCCGCTCAGGTCGCGGTCATTGCGCCAATGCATCTCGCTGCCCTGATCCATGAAGTTGTTGCCAAGGGACTGCACGTTCACGCCAATGATGTCGCCGATGTAGCCCTCAGCGATCTTGCCCTGAAGTAGGCGGTCGATCTTGAAGGTCAGGGGAGACGGGACGATCTGGGTGACCAGGTCTGGTCGTTCCCGGGAGGCGTCCAGCATCTCCTGGGCCTCTGCGGCGGTGGTGGCCATTCGCGCTTCGCAGAGCACGTGTTTCCCGGCTTCCAGGGAGGCCAGGACCAGGGTGCGGTGCATGTAGGGCCAGGTGCCGATGCAGATGGCATCGATGCTTGGGTCTTCCAGCAGGTCCTGCCAGTTGTCGTAGACCCCAGAGATGTTGAACTGGTCAGCTACTGCCTGACTTGAGGCGCGGCTGCGGTTGGCCACGGCCGCAATCTCCAGGCCTTGGACCTTTTGGAAACCGGGGATGTGCCGGTCTCGGGTGTTCTTGCCGGCGCCAATGAGACCGAGTCTGATTCCTTCTGAAGCCATGATTGCTCTCCCTGATGATTTCTTTTTGTGCTTTGGAAGAATCGCCTAGAGAGGCAGGTGGATCGCCTGGCCCGATTGGGCGCTGCGAGTAACTGCCTCAGTGAATTCCATGTATTGTACCCCCATGTCAAAGGGGGTATGGGTGACTGCTCGGTTACCACGGATGGAGTCGATGAAGTCTTGCTCCACTTGCCACTTGCCCCGCTTGGCGTCGGCGACGGGATGTTCCTTGAATTCGGTATCTCCCGGTTTGCCAAGCCACACTTTGTCGAAGGGCGGGCCTTCAAGTTTGATGGTTCCCTCACTGCCGAAGATCCATAGTTCGGAACCGGTCTGCATGCCGGTGACGGTGCTCCAACTGAGGTCTGCTTGGACCCCGGATGCGAACTCGCACAGTACGTTTACGTGGTCGGGGATGGTGACACCGCGCATAATGCCGTCATCGTCCTTGCGCTGATTGGTGAAGACATGGGTCATGGCCATGACTTTGGTGGCTGGGCCGACGTAGCGCATCAACGCCTCGTACCAGATGCCCATGCCCATGATGTTATAGCCGCTGAGCAGCCGGTTTTGTCGCCAATGGAGGAGGCCTTCAGTGTTCATGAAGGTGTCTGAGCGATCCGCCCGACCGTGGTAGTCGCAGACCCTGAGCCGCAGTGCCAGAAGTTGGCCCAGTTCGCCGCTTGCGATCAGGTCCTGGACGGTCTGATCCACCTGCAGGGTCTGGGGAGCTGGCACGATCTGGGTGACCAGGTGAGGGGACTGACGGGAAGCATCCAGCATCTCGTGGGCTTCCTGGGCGTCCATGGCCATGCGGGCCTCGGTGAGGACGTGTTTGTCGTTCTCCAGAGCGGACAGCACCAGGGTGTTGTGCATGTAGGGCCAGGTGCCAACGCAGACGGCGTCTATGTCGTCGGCCCCCATGAGTTCCAGCCAGTTGTCGTAGACCGTGGGTATCTCGTATTCGCTGGCGATGGCCTCGCCGGACTCGCGGCTGCGGTTGGCCACGGCTACTATCTCAACGCCTTCTTGTTCTCGAAGGCCGGGTATGTGTCTGAGGCGGGTGTTTGCGCCGGCCCCAATGAGCCCAACGCGGATGATCCCATTCTCCATGATTGCCCTCCAGGCGCGGCGGCGGCGCTAAAGCGCGTTTCGTTTTGGGTCTGAATTTGAATTCGACTAATTCTAGGTTAGAGGTTGGGTTTAGTCTATAGGGATTGGCCGGACGGGGGCGCGTCTGAAAAACACTCCTCTACAAACCTGCGTGCTGGTATATTAAGTCCCCGCTATTCCCATCCAATCTCCATCTAATCAGTTGGGAGGTATCCAATGGAATCGCATGGCCGGTCATTACTCCAGGATCAATTCGGCCCTTTGCAGGGCGTACGAGTCCTGTCCACGGGTTCCATCGTGGCCGAACCGGTGGCTGCCGCCATGGCCGCCGAGATGGGCGCCGAGGTCATCCACATCGAACGGCCCGGCGGGGGTGAGGACTGGCGGCATGCCGAGTTCCCCATCGACAGCCCAACCGGAGAAGAGATTGCCAGCTCCTGGGTCCAGGACCGGCGAAACACCTTCTACACAACCCTGGATTTCAGCACCTCTGAAGGCCAGGAGATATTCCTCGATCTGATCAAACGGACCGATATATGGATGGAGAGTTCCAAAGCCCAAACTTACGACAAATGGGGCCTGGACGACGCGACCATACTCGAGGCCAACCCGAGCATCGTCATCTGCCATGTGTCCGGTTTTGGGCAGGACGGTGACCCCGAGTACGTAAAGCGGGCGTCCTACGATTTTACGGCGCAGGCCTTCGGCGGCATGATGAACCTGATGGGAAGCCCAGACCCTGCCCCACCGTCCCGGGCCGTCCCCTGGACAGCCGACTACATCACCGCTTTGTTCTGCCTGTGGTCATCGCTGGCTGCGTATATCCACGCGCAACGCACCGGAGAGGGGCAGGTGATCGACCTGGCCCAATACGAGGCGGTGCACCGCATCCTCTCCGGAACGATGGTGGCGTACCACGAATTGGGCATGGTGCGGGAGAGAGCGGGCAACAAGGCGGGTAATGCTCAGCCCTGGGACACGTTTCAGGCCAAAGACGGTTGGGTGGTTGTCGCCGCCATCGGGCCGATAGTCTACTCCCGGGTTTGCCGAGTGCTGGGCCTGGACCCGGAGGATGAGAAATGGATCTCGGCGCGCCGGGAGGTCGAATCTCCCCAGGGCATCGAGTTTGATGCGATCCTACGGGGTTGGGTGGAGGAACGGACCGTTGATGAGGTGGTTCAAACCTTTAACGATGCCCAGGTGGGTTGCAGCGGGATAATGAACGCCCAGGAGATGGCGGAGAACTCTCACTACCAGGCCCGTAATGTCCATGTGGAGTGGGATGACCAACAGCTGGGTAGAAAGGTGAAGGGCGTCGGGGTGGTGCCCAAGTTTTCCAAGACACCTGGCAAGATATGGCGTGGCTCGGTGTCCGTGGGCCACGACAATGACCTGATCTATCGAGACCTATTGGGATTGCAAGAACACACCTTGGCTGACCTCTCCAATCGCGGCGTCATTTAACCGCCCCAGTCTGTCTAACTTTTGAAAACAGAGGATTTAGCTCCGGTGCTTGGTTCCTTCTTCCACGGTCTGATAAACATACCCTTCTCGGCCCGGTTTCGGGTTGAGGGGGACAGTATGCTGCCGTTTCTCAGGCATAAGGAATCGGTCCTGGTGGTACGGACGCGGTTTAGCTGGAATAAGCTGCGGCGGGGAGATGTGGCTGTGTTTGAGCGTCCTACCGCTGCCGGTGGCACATCCATCAAACGCGTGATCGGCCTGCCGGGTGAGGACATCAAGATTGCCGGTGGCCGGGTTTACGTAGACGGGCAGTTATTGGCAGAGGACTATGTTGGCGGAGTGACGGACGAGGAGGAGAAGGAGTGGTTCAACGGGCCGGACGAGTATTTCTTGCTGGGGGATAACCGCGCGAAGAGCACTGATAGCAGGAATCATGGGCCGGTGGCCGGGGAGAAGGTCAAAGGGCGGGCCTGGGTCTGCTGCTGGCCTCCAGCCCGCTGGCGGCCGCTGGGTCGGGACAAGTAAAAACGGGTGGTTAGGAGGCTAGAGCTTCCAGATATTACCCACCTGCATGATCAGATCCACGTTGAATATACTCTCGGCTGGCCAGCCGGTCATCTTGATCCAGTCTTCGAAGTGCTCTTGTTCCACGGCTTCGCACTCGGTTACGAGCTTGCCGCGTTCCAAGTCGCCGTAGACCTTCAGGATTGTGGTCCGGCGGTCGGGACGCCATTTGCTGACGGCGCTCAGTTTTTCCCGGAATTGTTCTTCCGTGAGTCCGGAAACATTGTGTATCGCTAGAAATCGGGCCATGTCGGTAAATTACCTCGTTGATAAAGCTGATAGCTTCTGGCTGTCAGCTCTTTAATCCTTGGGAGCTACAAAAGGATAGGGGATGTCGATGCCGCCCTTCAGCGGCAGCACCACGGTGGCGCTGCCAGGCATGCTCTCCACACCGTCTTGGGTCTTCATGCCAAGGTCCACCTCGATGAAGCCCATGCCGCCCTTCTCGTACTTGTTGGTCACGATGGCCCAGACAATCAGGGTGTCGCCGGGCACCAGCATGGCACGGTGCTCAAAGGAGGCCTTCCATGGCCAGCCTTTGGGCAGGGTGAAGTCCTTCAGGTATTGGGGCACCACGCTCTGCTTCCAGGAACCATGAACGAGGATGCTGGGGTTCTTGTCATGGTTCATGCCGAAATCCAAATCGTAATGGATCCGGTGGAAGTTCTCGATGGCCGCGCTCCACCGGAAAAGGTGGGTAGGGGTTTGGTTGTAGACGTACTTGGGCAATTCGTCGCCCACGTTCACATCTTCGTAGTAGGTCTGGGTCTTGTTCCGCAATTCATCGGCGGTGGGACGCTCGTTATGAGACTGAATCTCCTCGGGCGTCATTTTTAGCAAGTCTTCTAATGGGGCGCTCATTGGGACAACCTCGAATAAGCTCTAGGCGGGTTATTTATTACTGGTTAACGACGAATGGAGGACTGTCTGGTGATGCAGAGCAGTTCCTGCTTCTGGTTCGTGTAGGTAATCTCACGGGTGATGATCAGGAAGGCCTTTCCGTCCCGACCAACCCGTTCGCGAATGTCGTAGTAACGGTTCTGGAAGAAGATGGTGTCGCCAATATTTGGGTATTGGTAGACCTCGATCTCGTTTCCGGCGTTCAGTGTCCGCACCAGGTGGGTGGGGATCGGGGGAAGCTCGCCTGGTCGCTTCACCGAGCCGATGCCGTCAGACATGGGGTTTTCTTTGAAGGCCGCGGTGATGGCGTCTTCTGCTTCGGGCCGGATGCGCTGGGTCATGTAGCTGACCATGATGGGAGGAACGATGATTGCGCCGTAGTGGGTGCTCTCGGCGAATTCTTCGTCCCAGTACCGTGGGTCTGGGTCCATCACGGCTTGGGTGAATCGGCGTAGGTACTCAACGTCCACAGTTCCCCAGGATTCGATCAACTCGCCTTCGACGCCAATCATGGCTTTTACCTCTGGCGTGAGGACCGACTGTGTGTCGGGTTGGGACTCCTGAGTCATAGCTGTTTTCCTCCGGTGATTTGACGCCCTCAGACTAACCCAGCCCCCCAAACTAGTCAACAAACTCCCGAAGGGAGCTTTTGTTTGGGCGCGGTTGTTGCCAAGATTTGGTGCGGTTCTGCGGCGCTTTGGTCAGGCATCGACGAAGCTGGTTCTGCTTGTGAATTTAGTAACGCTGGGATAACATTGGATTCGGACTTATGAAGCCCTTTATGAGCCGGATTTGAAGCCGGATTACCGGTTACAAATCGGAAAAACCAGGGGAATGAATTGGAGCGTCTTCGCCCTGTCAGCCGATTAGCCAGCAACCGTTGCACAGCGATGGCTTTGGCCATCTGTCTGCTGGCCCTGTCACTGGCCTGCGGGAGTTCCGCCACCGCTACACCGAACATCACGCCAACAGAAACACCGGCTGTGGCACCGACCAGCCCGTCGGCCTCTGGCACAACCACTGCTTCAACCCCCGATGTAATGCCCAATACCGGGCCGCTCGTCCGGGTGGAAGACCTGGAATTTCCGGTTGAATTGGCGGTGAATTCGGAACAGCGGATAAAAGGGCTTTCCGGGCGGGCATCGTTGGACGCCGGAACTGGGATGTTGTTCATCTTTGAGAAGCCGGAGCGGTTCCGTTTCTGGATGCGGGAGATGGAGATATCCTTGGATATGGTCTGGATCGGTTCCAACTGCGAGGTTGTGGACGTTTCAGAGAACGTTCCCTTCCCAGACCCAGAGACCCCGTTGGACGAATTGCCGCGTTACTCGCCCGAGTCCCGGGCCAAATTTGTCCTTGAGATCAACGGCGGCGAGGCGGCTGAATTGGGCCTGGGTATTGGCGACAAAGTGGAATTCTTGAACGAGATAGCTGGCAAGTACGACTGCTAGTCGATTAAATACAGAAAAATAGACAGTTAGAAAAGAGCGAGGGACCTTACAAATGGACATCCTGGTTTCCGGATCAATGGCCTACGACCGCATCATGGATTTCAACGGCATGTTCTCCGAACATATCCTGCCGGACCAACTGGACAATATAAACGTCAGTTTCACGGTGAACAGCCTCACCGAGAACTTTGGCGGGACGGCGGGTAACATCGCGTATTCGCTCTCTCTGCTGGGGGAGAAACCCCGCATCCTGGCCACCATCGGTCAGGACTACCACCGTTATTTTGAATGGTTGAAACAGATCGGCGTCCCAACGGCGGATATCCGCATCGTAGAAGAGGAACTCACCGCCGGCGCCTACATCACCTCTGATACTTCAAGCAACCAGATAACCGGGTTCAACCCCGGTGCCATGAAACAACAATCAGGCTTTGATTTCTCATCGGTCGACCCCAAAGACTGCCTCGCCATCGTGGCCCCGGGTAATCTGGGAGACATGGCTGAATACACCGCCGAGCACGAAAAGCGCGGCATCTACTCGATCTTTGATCCTGGCCAGTCCCTACCGGCTTGGGGGCCGGAACCGCTGGCGACGGCCATCAGGCAATCCAAGATGTTGGTCTGTAACGACTATGAGATGGAACTGATCTCCAACACCACCGGCATGTCCCGAGACCAGGTTGCCGAGACCGTGGATACTATCGTCGTGACCAAAGGCGGCGACGGCTGTGACATCATCACAACGTCTGGCACGGTGTCGGTCCCGGTGGTGCCTGCTGAGGATGCGGTAGACCCAACTGGTGCTGGTGACGCATTCCGGGGTGGCCTGATCAAGGGATTGATCGCCGACCTCCCCATCGAACGCGCGGTGCAGATGGGCAACGTGGCTGGTCACTATGCCGTGCGGGTTCTCGGCACCCAGCAGCACAGCTTCACCCAGGATGAGTTCAACGCGAAACTGTCGAAGAACTTTGGGGGCTAACCGGCAATTGCCTCTGCCGCTGGTGTCGGCTACAATCCGTCCGAATTTACTGCCCTAGTTCGCTGGCCTTTTCGGCCAGGCTTGGCTGGAATCCGGTTGATGGGTTCCGGTGAAATTGAAGCTTAAGGAGAGCACTGTGACTTCCACTCAATCGCCCCAGACCTCTCCGTTACCGACACCCTTGGCACATGGCCCCCTTGACGGTGTGAAAGTACTGGACCTGAGCGAGGACATCGCCGGGTCCTTCTGTGGTCGGCTCCTGGCCGACTACGGCGCCGACGTCCTGAAAGTAGAACCACCCACCGGTGCGTCACTGCGTCGTATGGGCCCATTCTTTGGCGACGACCCGCACCCGGAAAAGAGTCTGTTCTACCTCCTGATGAACCTCAACAAGAAGGGCGCAACCCTCAACTTGGAGACGGTCACGGGCCGGAACATCCTCAAAAAGCTGGTACCCCATGTGGATGTGGTCATAGAATCCTACCGCCCCGGCTATCTGGCCGACCTGGGCGTGGGTTATGAAGACCTCGCCAAAGAAAACCCGGCCCTGATAATGACCTCTATCACGCCCTATGGTCAGACCGGCCCCTACGCCCAATACAAGGGCGAGGAAGTGGTCAACTACGCCATGGGCCTGATCATGAGCATCAGTGGTGTGCAAGGCAGAGAACCGCTGAAGCACGGCGGCTTCCAGGCCCAGTACGAGGGCGGCCTCAACGGCGCAGCTTCAACATCCATGGCCCTGTTTTTGGCCGGAGAGATCGGCGAGGGTCAGCATATAGATGTCTCCGTGACGGAATGCGTCGCTTCCAGCGCCATGGCCACCCAGACAATGTACCCATTCATGGGTGGCACGCTGCCGAGGCGTCCGGCCACCGGCAGTAACTTTGGTCACCCCATGCCCTGCAAAGACGGCTGGATCATCGTTCAGACCGGTGGCGGGGCCAGCTGGGCCGACATCGCAGATTTCTTTGGCGACCCACAGCTAATGGAGCCCAAGTTCGCCGAACCAGCCCAACGGCTGAGAAACACGGCCGAGTTGGACCAGGTGGTGCTGGAGTCAATCAAAGAACGGGGCAAATGGGATCTGTTCACCAAGGCAGCCCAGGCCCGGATGCTATTTGGTCTGGTGCAGACCCCGTCGGAACTGCTGGAGTGCCCGCAGTTGGAATCCAGGAACTTCTACCGGGACATCGAACACCCGGCGATCGGCAAGGTGAAGGTGCCAGCGGTGCTGTTCAACCTGAGCCTGACCCCGTACCAGTTCCTCCGCGCAGCCCCCACCCTGGGCCAGCACAACGCAGAGATCTACATAGACGGCCTGGAATACAGCCGTGAGGACTTCGTCCGCCTACGACAGCTAGACGTCATCTAAGACAAGAAGAGTCCCTTCCCCCTCGCAGGGGGAAGGTTAGGATGGGGGCACCTCTCGACGTAGACCATGCCCCGATATACCCAACCAAGCTAAAGGAAACAAAAATGGCCCGCTTACCATTGGAAGGCATCCGAATAATCGACTCCACCTACGTGTTTGCGCTGCCCTACGCCGGCGGCCTGCTGGCTGACTTTGGGGCGGAAGTGATCAAGGTAGAAGGGCCTGGACGCCCCGATGTCACCCGCACTGGCGGCTATGCCGGAGCCTTTCCGGAGAATGACCTGGGCGATGATTGGTGGAACCGTCCGTCGACCTACAACCTGATTCACCGTGGTAAGCAGTCCATCACCCTGGATATGACCGACTCCCGAGGACGTGACTACTTCCGTGACCTGATCAAGGTCAGCGACGTCGTCATGGAGAACTTCACCCCCCGGGTGATGCGCAGTTGGGACCTGGACTACCCCAACATGAAGAAGATCAAACCCGACATCATCATGGTCTCGAACACCGGCTACGGTCACGGTGACGGACCCTACTCCAGCTATCCGGCCCAGGCGACCACCCAGGAGGCCACCCACGGCCACTGCTGGATCACCGGCCATGTTGGCGGCGGCCCCGCCAAGGCTGGCGCGTCGTTCGTCGACTTCCTATCCACCTGGACCGCGCTTTTCGCCATCGGCTCGGCCCTGCGCTACCGCAACAAGACCGGCCAGGGTCAATGGGCCGACCTGGGCATGTACCAGTCGGGCGTCATGTTCATGTCCGAGTACATCATGGACGCCCAGGTAAACGGACGGGAGGGCGGCCGCATGGGGAATCGCCATCCCTACCGCGCACCCCAGGGTTGTTACCCGGCTTTGGGCGATGACCGCTGGATCACCCTATCGGTGGGCGACGATCAGGGTTGGGCTGAACTGTGCCAGTTGATGAGCAAGCCTGAACTTGCCGAGGACCCAGACTTTGCCGACCTGTTATCCAGGCAGAAGAATCACGACAAGATAGACGAGATCATCAAAGAATGGACCTCGGGCGTTGACCGGTACGAACTGATGCACGCGTTGCAGGGTGTTGGCATTCCGGCGGGGCCAGTGCTGAACAGCAAGGATGTCCATTACGACCCCCAGTTCAAGAGCAGGGGTTTCCTGGAGCGGGTGGATTACCCCAAAGAGCGTGAGATGGGCTCCAGGATGTTCATCGGCCGCCCGTACAAGTTCTCCAACAGCCCGTTGGCCATCCAGGGACCTTCGCCCACCTTCGGCCAGCACAATGAGGACATTCTGCAGGGTTTGCTGGGGGTGGACGGGGACACCTACGAGAAACTTGTCTCAGACGCCGTCATAGCCACCGTGCCCACCACGGGCGAGGCCACACCCCGGATACCGCAAGAAGAGGCGTTACAGCGCGGACGGCTGGCTGACTGGGACCCGGACTATCTGCAAAACCTGGGACTCGTCTAGTCGGCGGCAGGCCCTTACGCCCTTCCTTGACACTCCCAAAACCTCAAGACTAAGCTAGTCATGGCGAAGTGCCGTGCGCCTTCGTCTTTCCTCGGGCCCGTAGCTCACTGGTAGAGCAGACGGCTCATAACCGTCTGGTAGTTGGTTCGATCCCAACCGGGCCCACCACTTTTTCTCCTTCCTACTCCCGCGAAAGCGCAAACAGTCTGAGGGCCATGATCTCGGCCCAGACTAACCACACCCCGATGAACACCCTCTGGAAAACCCCATTCACATCCTCATTTCCTATCACTTTGGAGATGATGAACCACGAAAGAACCCCCCCAAGGACCAAGAACCTGAAGACCCGTGAGTAGGTAAACACGGAGTTCCAGTCTGGGTCTCCCTTCAGCCTTCGTGAGATGACAAACACGCTGACGATGGCGCACGCGAACCCGAACAATCCGGTCAGGTTGTGCATGAATCCGTTGAAGTCTGAGCCGTCGCATCCGGAATCGCAGGGGAAGATGCCGTTAGCTATTCCAGCAGAAACTCCGAAGATGAAGATTAGCGCCGGGGCTTTGATCGACCGGTTCTCATCATTGATACCGCGATGCAGGCCGATGGCAAGGGCGATGAACGCAAATCCGATGATGAAGAAATTGACTCGCTGTAGCCAGGCATGTTCGGCGTCCACCCCGCCCAGTTCGCTCACCGCCTGGGAAGCGTGGCTGTAATCATCATAGATAAATCCGCCGATGGTGACCAAGACGGCGAAGATTATCGGCCCGGCAATGCCACACAGGGCTAGGATTCCCAGTAAGTTCCCAGTACTATTACGGCTATCCATCAATGTTTATCCTCATTGCTCGGCACATATGCATCTGCGCATGCGTAAAAGTTTACAAAGTGTCAAGCAAACTATATTTTAATTGATACCATGTCAAGTAGAAGAGATCAAACACGGCTAAATATCCTCGATGCGGCACTTAAATTGTTCGTGGATAAGGGCTACTACGGCGTCGGTATGGAAGAAGTCGCGCGGGCTGCGGGTATCTCGCGTCAGGCGCTTTACCTGCACTTCAAATCAAAGTCGGAATTGGTCGTGACCATGGCCCAATACTCCGACGAGCTGATCAACGTCCCCGAGTTCATACGGCAAGGGATGGAAGCGGCGACGGCGGTGGAAGCCCTCAATCTCGGCGTTGAAGCCTACGGGGTCATCGAACCGCAAATCTACGATGCCATGCGGGTTGTCTACTCCGCCCGAAAGTCCGACGAAGCCGTCGAAGCGGTTTGGCAAGACCGGATGGCCTATCGTCGTGCCAACGTCAGGCGGTTGATGGAGCGGCTCGAAGAAGAGGGGAGTCTGGCTGAAGGTTGGAGTGTCGACGAAGCGACCGACTTTGCCTGGGGCGTCCTCTCGCTGCACACCTACGAGAACCTGGTGTTGGAGCGCGGGTGGACCATTGAGCAGTTCGTGGGTCGTGTGGGCGTGATGCTTCGGAGTGTGCTGATTGCAGACGGCCAGAAGCCTAAGGGGCGAACGGTTGGCTTCCCTGAGTGACTCGTCCAGTGACGTGATAAGCTTCTTTCCTCGGTTGACTTCAGCCTGATATAACCCATGAGGTATCACCCATGAGAACCGTCGCTGCTTTGATCTTTGAGGGCATGGCCCCTTTGGATTTGTTTGGTCCGGTGCAGGTTTTCAATTCGTCCTGCACTCCTCGGGACGAGGACGGCACCAAACCGGACGCCACCAAACCCCTCTACAAAGTGATCTTTGTCGGTCGAGAAAAAGGCACGGTGGCCACTGGGCCAGGCGGTGCGGGTCCGGTGGTGATGGCAGAGCACGGAATCAATGACCAGTTTGATTTTGATATCTTGCTGGTGCCCGGCGGCGGTGGAACCAGGGCCTTGGTCGCCGACCAGGGGTTTGTCGACTCGTTGTCAGATGCTTGTGCCCGGGCCGACGTTGTAGCCTCAGTCTGCACCGGCGCCGCCCTACTGTCCCAGACCGGCATCCTTCAAAATAGGGCGGCTACCAGCAACAAGACGGCGTGGGCCTGGATAGAAACCTTGGGAGAGAATGTCGCCTGGGACCTGACGCCCCGCTGGGTGGATCTGGTGGACAAGAGTACCGGAAAGGGCATCATCACCTCTGCTGGAGTATCAGCGGGGATCGATATGGCACTGGCGCTGGTGGCCGACCTCGACGGCGAGCAGGTTGCTGAGAACGCTGCATCGTTCATCGAGCACCACCGCATCCAGAGTCCGGCAAACGACAAGTTTGCCTACCTGGCCGGTGCGTAACCGCGCTAGTTAGTTGCTAAAGGCATTCACTGGGTAAGCATGCCTCTTCTCCGCTCATGGTGAGCCTGTCGAACCACCAGTTGGCCAAGACCAAGTCCTACCTCGAAAATGACTGATGCGGGCCCTTCGACGGGGCTCAGGACGAACGGTTGGTGTGTTTCGTCGGGTAATCTACCCACCCGTTTTTCCAGCGAAGGCTGGAATCCAGGTTGCCTTCGTCAGCCAACGCCTATCCTGCAGAATTTCCAGGATTCCCGCGTTCGCGAGAATGACGGATTGGACGCTCACACTCCGAGTTCCCTCATGGGAACAGGCGTGGTAGGCTGTGCGGTAAATTTCCCCCAGGAGTTTTTTCATGATTATCGATACGCATACTCACGTGGTCAGCAGTGATAAGACCAAGCATCCCCTCGACCCCGGCGCCAGGGGCTGGTCCACTGAGGTCAGCAACGATGTTGAAGACTTGATTGCGGAGATGGATGCAGCCGGAGTGGAATGTGCCACGCTGGTGCAGCCCAATGCCACCTACGGTCTGGATAACATCTACCAGTGCGACAGCGCCAAGTTGTATGCACCCCGAACCGTGTCTGTGGGAATCCTAGACCCCGCAGCATCTGATGCCGCCGATAAGCTTTCTTACTGGGTGAATGAGCACGGCATGCTCGGAGTGCGCCTTCAGACTCAGGCCGATGCCGATGATCCTAGCTGCGACGCCATTTGGACGCGTGCAGAAGAACTTAACGTGCCCATATCCATTGGCGGCGGCGGCCAGCCGGACCGAGTGAACCGCATGACGAACATCGCTGGGCGGCATCCCAACGTCCTTTTCGCGCCGGACCATTTTGCCGGCTGGAGCGGCGCTGATGACAAGACTGGCATGACCGAGGCTCTAGAGGCGATGGCTAAACTGCCAAATGCCCACCTCCGTTATTCCAGCACCAGCCTCGGTCCCTACGCCGACCTGAACGATGCCGAAAAAGACCTTTTCAGGCGCGTCATTGAGGCTTTCACTCCCCAACGGATGATGTGGGGTTCCAATTTCCCATCCTCGCGGGATGGCGGCTACATAGGGCAGGTGACGTTGGGCAAAACCGCACTGGCCTGGATATCTGATGACGACTTGGAGTGGATGATGGGTAAGTCGGCCCACAAGTTCTGGCCCATGCTTCAAGCGCCCAATTAGTCAACTATGGCCTCGCCATCTGAGATATATGCCGAGCGTTTGGAAGCGGTACAGGCCCAGAACGCTCGGATCTATGAGCCTTCACCATCGGGTGACCCGTGGGGTAGGGAGGCAGCGCGGCAGTTTCGGTTTGATCCCCGTCGGGAGCTGGACCAGAACCTAGCCATCATCGCGTCGTACGTCCGCCGAGAAGACACGTTGGTAGATGTGGGCGGCGGGGCCCGGCCGGGTATGCCTTCCGTTAGCCCTCCGGTGCCGTGGGGTAATCAATATCGAGCCGTCGCCGGGGATGGCTGCCGAGTTTGGGACGTCGGCTCTTGAAGCGGGCATAGAAAACGCCCAACTCATCGGGTCGTCTTTGGCTGAGGCGGATAATCCGCGGGGAGACGTAGCTTTCACCTCGGACGTTACTTACTTCGTGAGCGACATAGTCGGTTTCATCCACCAGCTTGAGGTCGCAGAGGCTCGTCGGATCATGATAACCATCTGGAGCGAGCCCCCGCCCAATCGCCGCGCCAAGCTCTTTAAACTGATCTACGGTGAAGAGCAGAAGATACTGCCCGGCCAGCAAGAACTTTTGGCTGTGCTGTGGGACATGGGCATACTTCCCGACGTTCACGTGATGCCGGAGTTGCCATGGTGGGAGAACCAACGTCCGCAAACCCAAGAAGAAGCCGTACAGCTAATCCTGGACGACCGGGTTGTGAAACCGGAGGATAGGGACCGGGCACGGCCAATTATCGAGTCGAATCTTGATGTGCTGTTTGCTCCGAGTGACGCTGGGTTTGTCCCGCTATGGCGCACCGACATGCGTGAACTGTTGATTACATGGGAGTCTGGAGCCAAGTAGAAGGCGTTCTTAACTCGGGTCTGTATACTCTAGCGGCGTTGGTTGAATATTTCAGGACATGGAGGGCATTACTGTGGCTGATAAGAAGATTTCCTGTGCGTTTGGCGTTGACCTGGACGCCGTTTGCGGGTGGTTGGGGTCCTACGGAGGTGAAGACTCACCTGACGATATATCCCGGGGCATGTTCGCCGGTGAGGTGGGCACTCCGCGTCTGCTGAAATTATTTGACCGGCTGGGCATCAAGACAACTTGGTTCGTGCCAGGCCATTCCATTGAGACCTTCCCGACCGAGTGTCAGATGATCGTCGACGGCGGCCATGAGATCGGCATGCATGGCTACTCCCATGAGAACCCCATCGCCATGTCTGCGGAGCAGGAAGAGGCAGTCCTGGTCAAGTGTATCGACCTGATCACCGCAGTTTCCGGTAAGTGGCCCACCGGATACGTGGCCCCGTGGTGGGAGTTCAGTCACATCACCAACGAACTGCTGCAAAAGCACGGGATCAAGTATGACCATAGCCTGATGCACCGCGATTTTGAGTGCTATTACGTGAGGAAAGGTGATCGCTGGACCAAGATCGATTATTCCAAGCCAGCAGAGCACTGGATGCACGCTTTGGTTCGCGGCGAAGAGACCGACCTGGTGGAGATACCGGCCAACTGGTATCTGGATGACCTGCCCCCGATGATGTTCATCAAGAACGCGCCCAACAGTCACGGTTTCACCAATCCCCGAGACATAGAGCAGATGTGGCGCGATCAATTCGACTTTGTCTATCGAGAGTATGACGAGGCGGTTTTTCCGATCACGATCCATCCCGACGTGAGTGGCCGCCCCCAGGTTCTGTTGATGCTGGAGCGGCTGGCGGCGTATATCCTTTCTCACGACGGAGTCCAGTTCAAAACGTTCAATGAGATAGCCGACGATCACCTAGCGAACCACCCTCGCAAGTAGGTTCTGTGGAAATAAATTCGTTGCTTGGGATGCAAATTCCGGCATTTTCGACTTCGGTGACGGGATTATGAACGCCGATAGGAGAATAGCGCGGTTCGCCGGAGACACTGAGCGCCAGTTAGTTTGGATCAACCTGGCAATGGAGTCCCTCTGGCTGGTCTTGATAGTGTTGGCGCCCCTGGTGTTCCTGGCCCGCTCCTATGGTGAATGGTCGTCAGTGATAGGCTCGTATGAGCTGCCAAAGATTGCCGTTTTGCGGACGGGCGCCGGGCTCATCGCAATGCTCTGGCTGCTGGAGTGGGCCCTGCGTTCCGGGGGAGCAAAGCCGAGTTTCCCGCGTTGGATGGCCAGACCGCTCACCTGGCATCAGGGGTTGGCAGAGTGGCTGGGCGCTCAGCCGGTGCGCTGGTTGACCGCCGCCGTAATCTTCTTCTTCGCCAGTTTGCTGCTTAGCACCGCCCTCTCCACTTCCCCTGTCGTGAGTCTGTGGGGTGACGTCCCTGGTCAGGATAGTTACAGCGCCTACACCACCGTGTCGTTCGGTCTGGTATTTGCCGCGATAGCAACCCATATCAAGACCGAGAACCAACTGTGGCGGCTGGTTGGGGCTATCGTCGTGATGGGTTTTCTTTCGGGTCTTTACGCTGTCTTCCAGCACTACGGTTGGGACTTCTTGGACCTGATGGAGCCATTGGGGCACAACCGTTCCACCGCAACATTCGGCGGGACGATTTTCGCCGGGGCTGTCCTGCTGATGACCATCCCCGTGACCGTCATGGCGGCAACCAGATATCTGCTTGGGAACGTGGCCGCAACCGGCTTTGCTGTCAAGGCGACAGTTGGTGTGGTCGCGTTGAGCGTTCAGTTACTTGGACTGGTGTTCATTGCCAGTCGAGGGCCATGGATAGGCACGCTGGCTACCCTGATCACATTTCTTGTTTTGTTGGTGGTCTTTGTCGGCTGGCGAACAGTTGGTAGAGCGGGGCTGGTGTTGGGGATTGGCCTGGCAGTAACTGTAGCTGTGCTGGTTTCGCCGCTCCAGTCAATCGCCGATGATGCGGCAGAAGAACAATCGGCGAGCAGGTCATTGGACCCTTCAGATACCAGTGAACTGATCTTTTCTGTCGGCGGTGAGATTTCCAGCGGGGGATTTGCCGGGCGCAAGGAGATTTGGGACACCACCTGGGAAATGGTGGTTGACCGTCCATGGTTCGATTTCGAACAGCTAAGTCTGTCGTCTTTGCGGCCCATCATCGGATACGGGCCAGACCAATTTCGCTCGACTTATCTGTTGGTGAGTCCGGCACGAACAGCGGCGAGCTTATTGCCTCAGGAGGTCGGCCACGCCCACAACTTCTTCCTGCACCAGGCTGTGGAAACTGGGTTTGTGGGGCTGCTTGCTTCTGTGGGCATTTTCATTGCCGCGTTCGGTCTGGGGGTCTATTTCTGGCTGCGACAGAGAGCCGGCCTGACCGTGGTTCATGGATTGGTGCTGGCCGGACTGCTGGCTATTCTGGCGGGCCGGTTTCTAGAGCAGATGGTTGGCGTGTCCCGGGTTTCAGATCTGTTGATCTTCTGGGTGTTGCTGGCGATATTTGTGGCGTTGCCAGCGATTTTCTTGGGTGTGAATAAAGCAGAACCCGCCAATCAGCAAGCGGTTGGCGGGAGACAATCTCGGTCCCCAGGAATGGACGGCTCCCAGGTCATGGCATGGGCACCGTTGAGATGGGCTCTGGCTGTTGGGCTGATCGCGGCGCTGGCCTTTGTGACCTGGACTAAGAACGTCGATTACGTCCGTTCTGCTTTGATTCTGGACGAAGCGGCCTACCAGTTCGATCAGGGCTCATTTGATCACGCTATGTCATCCATCAGCGATTCAATCGGCATCTCACCGGACGTTCCAATCTATTACAACCGTTGGTCTCAAGTGTTGCAATCAAGTCCAGATGGAGTCGTTATAGAAGGTTGTCCTGCTTCAGATGACGCCCAGACGGTGCGATTTTGTTAGTCACAACGGGCGTATCAGATCAACCAGAAGTGGGTAGACCAGCGGCCTTATGACTTCAGGGCAAGACGGGCCTTGGCTGTATCAGCAATGGACTTAGGTCTCCAAACGGGAGACCAGGAGCTGTTGGCGGAAGCCTTGGAGCTTCGTAAGGCAGTTGTGGGCATGGTCCCGAATAGCCGGGTCTTTCTAAACGAACTGGCAGAGGACCTGATCCGGCTGAACCAACCGGAGGCCGCTCTGGTCACGTTGGAGAAGTTACTGATTGTAACGGAGTTGGATTCCGGTTTTACCCAAGAGAGTTTGAAACTTCAGGGCATCGCGCTACGCCAGTTGGGGCGATTTCAGGAGGCTCTGGCAAGTCTGGATCAAGCGATCCTGCTCGACCCTGCATTTGGCGTTGCTCT
The DNA here is from genome assembly GCA_002730485.1 of Dehalococcoidia bacterium. The sequence goes on from PCAH01000104.1 coordinate 17,928, forward strand.
GGTGGAAAGGGGGTTGGTCTATTACCAGCTGGGCCAATCTGAACGAGCATTGGAGGACTTGAACGCGGCCATTGAAACTCCCGGTGATGCTGCCGAGACCTATTACCTGAGGGGCGTATCTATCGCGAGTTGGGCCAGTTGGCGCAGGCTGTGAATGATTTCAACAAAGCTATTGAGATAGACGCCAAGCAAGCACTGGTCTGGAATAGTCGTGGGCTGGCCAAGGCTGACCTGGGGGAATCGGCGTCGGCCATCGAAGATTTTACCGAGATGATCAGGCTCAACCCCGGATCGGCAGTGGCCTACAACAACCGAGGCTTTGTTCACCGGGATATGGGCAATTTGGATTCGGCGATCCGGGACTTGGATAAGGCCATAGAATTGGATGATGCCCTGGTGAACGCCTACTACAACCGGACATTGGCTAATATCCTTTTGGGTAGGGATGACGAAGCTCAGGAGGATGCCGATAAAGCGGTTGAACTTGGCTATGACCCGGATGCGTTGGTCGCGGCCATAAACGGCTTAAGAAACTAGGAGCAAATACCCGTGGAATCAAAAGGCCCGCTGAATCTTCAGCGGGCCTTTTGATTGGCTTACTGGCCTCTAGGTTTGCTTCCGTACATTGGTTTGAAGAAACTGTGGAGGAAGTTCCGACCGTGGGCCCAGGCGTGGCACCGACGGAGAATCGGATCTGGGATCGTTTGCCCTGCTTTATAGGTGATACGGAAGGCTTCATAGTTCTTCAGTTCCGGAGGAATGTCCGTAGTGAGGAACAGCTCACATTCCGCCGCGGCTAAGAAAGCCTTCAAGGATTCAAAGCCCTTGGGTTTTTTGTTGGGTGTTTGATACACAACAAGTTCGGTGGCTCCGATGAGCTCATCGAAATGGTCGTTGCCGTTGCCGCGTCCTCCGCCCTGGCGCAGATGCGCCCGGGTAAACCCGGCACTAGTGAGGTTGCCTCTTCCTCGCAGAGTCATGTTGTTAGCTCTCGTTGGGTGAATTGGGCTGGGCGATACATCTACCCAAGTACCGCCCAGCAGTTGCTTCCATATTAGTGGAAAACCGTATCGTATGGAAACCCGGCTGTGCCGGTGGCGGCTACGGGAATAGCGCCCAGCCGGTCAGGTCGGTTTCTGCTTTGAACAGGTGACCTTCAGCACTGGTCACGTACAGGATGTTGCGTCCTGGCCCGCCCAGCACACAGTTGGTGGGTCGGATGCAAGGCACCGGGTGGGTTTCGATGACCCTGCCTTTGGGGTCAAACACATAGATCAGCGGGCCGGGTCCCGAGGATGGCCAACCGGCGGTGGCGATGATATTGCCGTCGGCGTCGAGACACATGCCGTCGATGCCGCGTTGGGCCTCGCGTTTGTTGGTGCCGAATGCGTGGAGGGTGTCATATTGGCCCAGGGAACCGTCATCGTTGATGGGGTAGGCCCGCAGTTCCCGGTCGATGCTGGCATCCTCGCTGTTGCTTTCGGCGACGTAGAGGGTCTTGCCGTCGATGGATACCAGGATGCCATTGGGCATGGTGCTGTCGCTCTCGACCCTGGCTACGGAGTAGCTGCCGTCTTCCTGTGGGGTGGCGCAGAGCACGGCCCTGAGGCCCGGCTCTTCGATCTCGGTTTCATCGATGTTGGTGGCGTTCCACGGGTTGGTGAACCAGATGCGTCCCTGGCGGTCAACGGCCAGGTCGTTGGGAGTGTTCAGTTGATGGCCATCAAATCCGTCGGCGATGACCACGTTGTTGCCATCTGGGTCGAACCGGAGGATGGCGCGGCCGCCGGAACAGCAGCCAAAGAGTTGACCTTGTTCATCGTGGGCCAGGCCGTTGGTGCGGTTGGTGCCCTCGCGCCAGACGGTTATCTCATCGGTATTATGGTCCACCCGGTAGATGCGGCTGGCGGCGATGTGGGTGAATAGCAGGTTCTCGCCGTCCCAGACGGGGCCTTCGGTAACGCTGCCGTAGGGTTTGTTCAGAAGTTCAAAACGCCAACTCATGGGCTGATTCCTCCGTGATTCGTGGGTAAATTAGGGGTTGATTCAAGACCGGTTGGTCTAGGCGCAGATTGTAGCAGACGGTTCAACCAGGCACAAACGGCTTTAATTCAAACCTGGGCCGGGTGCTATACTTTTTAAAGATCACTCGTAAATATCCCGTTGGTGGAGCCTAGAATCCTTGGCGCGCGTTGGTAGAGAGATAATAGAAGCGGTGCTCTTGGCCGTGGTGGTTTTCATGCTGCTGCAGGCAACGGTCCGCAACTTCAAAGTAGACGGATCCAGCATGGACCCCACGCTGGAGAATGGCCAGTTCCTGTTGGTCAACCGGCTGGTCTACACCCGGATAGATATGGGGCGGCTATCCAGTATCATCCCCTTCTGGCAGGCTGACGAGGATTCTGTCCGTTACGCGATCCACCCTCCGGAGCGGGGTGAGGTTGTTGTGTTTTTGTTCCCTGACCCGATCGAGCGTAATCCAAAGAAGGACTTTGTGAAGCGGGTGATCGGCCTCCCGGGCGAGACGGTGGAAGTCAAAGCCGGTGCTGCCTATGTGAACGGGGTTGAGTTGGACGAGCCTTACCTGGCGGAGAAGGACATGTCCAACGGCAGGAAGGTGGAGTTGGGGGCAGGCGAGTATTACGTTATGGGGGACAACCGTTCCCACAGCAACGATTCACGTTCCTGGGGCGCAGTGCCTGCTGAAAACATACGCGGCAAGGTCTGGATGATCTATTGGCCTGCGCCGGGCATCCAGATCCTGAATGTTCTGGACCGGATACCCGGCATCGACTAGTCATCTCTGCTGCTGGTCGGGGAAAGGGCTAGTTCCTAGCTGGTTGGAGGGGCAACGAAGATGTCATCACCCTCGATCTGAACCTGGAAAATGCGCTGCGACTCATTGGCAGGCGGGTTCGTTGGTACTCCAGTGATGGCATTGAATGAACCACCATGCAGGGGGCATTCAACCTCTTTTCCGTTGAGGTCTCCGTCTGATAGACAGGCATAAGCGTGGGAGCATACATCATCGATGGCGTGGAATTCTCCGTTGATGTTGGTCAACAACACCTGGTCGTCATCGACAGTCACTCCCATCATCTCGCCGGGTTTTAGCTCACTGACCTGCGCAACTTTAACAAAGCCTGGATCGGCCATGGTTCTACGTACTCCTAATCGGTTTTGGGCTGGATCACGATTTCAGAAAACATTATAGGGGAGTACCTGGGCATATTTGAAGGGGAGCAAGGCAGAATTGATGCCTGTGTCTGTGGACAGTCTGGTGGGGGCTTCCCTATAATGTCTGAGTCTTAGGGTTCCCGGTGGCGCGTCGTTTCCGGGTCCTGTGGGCGGGAATTTCCCGCCATGCTGGAGAGGTGCCGGAGCGGCCGAACGGGCACGCCTGGAAAGCGTGTAGGGGCGCAAGCTTCTCGCGGGTTCGAATCCCGCCCTCTCCGCCAGCAACCTTCCTCGGCCGATTCCCTTTCACTGCGGTCTCTTCACCCATGTCCAACGGTGGTCCCGTCCGGAGAATGCAGCACATGCCCGATGCCTGGACGATTTTTTCTGCATTTTGGCTGTGGTTATTGCCGGCTGCGAGACAGGTACAGAGACAGCCTCGTCCACGCCTCCGGCAGCGCCGACTCGGGAACCACCAGGGCTGAAAGATTTGGACGCAGAACTCCCCGCTGCGACTCCGCCCCAAACCCACACGATTGCCCCTACAGCTGTACCCACACCACTTGCAACCGTAAGGCCGACGAACATTCCAACAGCGACTCCTGAACCCACGGTTGTTCCCGTTGAACAGATTGTGACCGGACATGTGGTTGAGGCCTTGGCTCGAAATCCACTCGAGATTGAGATGCTCCAGGTGCGAGACATAGACGGGAAAGTGTGGGAGTTCACCACTGAAGGGCCGATCGGGATAGATGCTGCCCATTTGCTGGTGCATAGGGAAATCGGAGAGGAGGTTGAGGTGGTCTACCTGGAAAAAGACGGCGCACTTATCGCGCTTCAGGTGAACGATTTTCTGAGGCAGTGAGGTTCTTCTGAGTAACCAAGTGGGGCTGGAGCCTCCGCCCTGGCGTTAGATGCCCAACGGGCCGTACACCTCTGGGTTGGCGCACTCTTCCAGCCGTTCACCCTGTAGCCCCGCGACTAGGTTTCTGGCCGCCAGAAGGTGCATCTCGCGTCGGGAGCGGTTGGAAGCGCTCCCGATATGGGGCAGCACCACCACGTTGTCCAAGCCAAGGATCGGATGCTCTGGAGGAACCGGTTCCGGGTCAAAGACATCCAGGCCCGCCCCGGCGATCTGCCCTTTGAGCAGGGCTTTATAAAGCGCTTCGGTGTCCACCACAGCGCCACGGGCCAGGTTCACCAAGATTGCCGAGGGTTTCATCATCTTAAGCTGTTTAGCGCCGATGTAATGGTGTGTCTCCGGGGTAAGAGGCACGTGGATCGATATGAAATCAGACTCGGTGAGGACTCGTTTCAACGAGGCGTATTTAATCCCGTGTTCTTTCTCCAGCTCCGGTTTTCTGGTGCGGGAGTGATAGATCACCTTCATGTCGAAGCCCAGCCCGCGTTTGGCTGTCTCCAGCCCGATCCCGCCTAGGCCCAGGATGCCCAGGGTGCTGCCATTCACCTCTGAACCCAACCAGAACATGGGGTGATGGGATATCTTCCAGTTGCCTTCCCTGACCCATTTGTCGCTTTCCACCACGCGGCGGGCCACGGCCAAAAGCAGGGCAAAGGCCAGGTCGGCGGTCGACTTGGCAAGAACGCCTGGAGTGTAGCCGACGAGAATCTCTCGCTTGGTGGCTTCGGCAAGGTCAACGTTGTCCAGACCCACCGCCACCTGGCTCAGTACCTTCAGTCTGGGGGCTGCGTCCAACACAGAGGCTTCGATTCGGTCCATCACGTTGATGATTGC
>PCAH01000105.1 GCA_002730485.1 Dehalococcoidia bacterium
AATAGAGAAGGCCGACAAGAACAAGGTTGAGGCCTTGGAAACGGCTCTAGGCCGTATCGAGAAAGACTACGGTAAGGGCGCAGTGATGCGTCTTGGCGAGATCAGTGACACTCTGGCCACAGAGTGCATCCCCACCGGGTCACTTGCGTTGGACATCGCCCTGGGCATCGGTGGCATACCCCGAGGACGGGTCACCGAAGTCTTTGGTGCAGAGTCAGCAGGTAAGTCGACTCTGGCCATCCATATCATGGCCGAAACCCAGAAGCTTGGTGGGATCGCCGCGTATATCGACGTAGAACATGCCCTCGATCCCGTCTACGCCGCAAATTGCGGACTCAATCTGGATGACCTTCTCATCGCTCAGCCAGATAGCGCCGAGCAGGCATTGGACATCACCGAGCAACTGGTCCGCAGCGGAGCAGTTGACGCTGTGGTGGTGGACAGCGTGGCCGCTCTGGTGCCCCTGGCAGAGATCGAAGGCGACATGGGTGACACCCACGTGGGTTTGCAGGCCCGGCTCATGTCCCAGGCACTGCGCAAACTGACCAGCAGCATCCACCGCTCCAGAACCGCGGTAATCTTCATCAACCAGATCAGGGAAAAGGTTGGTGTAACCTACGGCAGCCCCGAGGTCACCCCTGGCGGGCGGGCCCTAAAGTTCTACAGCTCGGTCCGCGTTGACCTCCGCCGGGTGGAGTCCATCAAACAGGGCGCCGAGGTCATGGGTAACCGTGTGCGGGCCCGAATTGTGAAGAACAAGGTCGCGGCCCCATTCCGTGTGGCTGAGTTCGACATCATGTTCAACCAGGGGATCAGCAAGATGGGAGATATCTTGGAGATCGGTGTTGACCAGGGCGTCGTAAAAAAGTCCGGAGCATTCTACTCCTACGGTGAGACCAAGTTGGGCCAGGGTCGAGAAAACTCCAAGGACTTCCTCATCCAACACCCTGAGATAGCCGAGTCCATTGAGGGCCGACTCCGCAGCCCGGTGGATGAACCTGTGGCACAAGAACCGGAATCCTCAGAATCCATCGACACCAGTCTGGCCAGTGGGCCAAATTCGGTGGCAGACTTCCTGGCCAATAATGGCCTGGAACAGGATGACAACGAGTAACCCCGCTTAACAAACGCAACTAAGATGCAAAGTAAGAACGGCCGCGTTGGGGACCCAGCTCCCACCACTCAACCGGCCGTTTTTGCTTAGTAACTCCCAGTCCAGTAAGTCGAACGGGATTTACGGAGCGATTGTCCATGGCCCTATCCAGCAAAATGCCCAAGGATCCAGACCCTTCCTACACCAAGGCCAGGAACACCGCGCTAAGACTTATCTCCTACCGGTCCAGGTCCGAGAGCGAGGTGAAGCGTCGTCTACAGGGCCGGTTCACCGATGGCGCCATCGAGAAGACCCTAGGTTCCCTGCGTGACCAGGGGCTTGTTGATGATGCCGCCTTCGCCAAACAATGGCGCGAGCAGCGGGAAAGGTCCCGTCCCAGAGGACCGGCTATCATCAGCCAGGAACTCCGTCGATTGGGTGTGGACAGAGAAGTGATTCAAGACGCTCTCTTGGATTTTGATTCTGCCGCCAATGCCTACAAAGCAGGCTCCAAATACGCCTCCAAGCTGTCCGTGGCAGACGGCACGGAATTCAGGCGCAAGCTGGGCGGATTCTTGCAGAGGCGGGGTTTCGGTGGCGACGTCTTGGGTCAGACGGTGGAGCGAATCTGGCGGGAGTCACTTGACCCGTTGGACGGCGCTATAGATGGCGATAGCCAGGACGATTAGTCCCCAGATGCTTGCCAACGCCGGGCTGGATGGCAAGGCGATGATAAAAGCCCCGATAACTGCACCGGCAGCTATGTAGGCCAGTCCTTTGCTCCGTTTAGCATTCACCGATTTGCTGATTAGCTCTCCAGCCGCATAGCCGATGGCCAGGACGGGGATAGATGACAATATTCCGTAGCCGCCGAAGATCGCATTGAAGATTATCCAGAGGATCCCGCCACCGATTGCGATACCCACGCCGGCGCCAATCGCTCGGGCGTAAAAGGTCGGTTGGACGTCAAATGTGGGCATCTTCACGCCCTTGCCACAATCGGGGCAACGGATGCCAACCGAAGCCTGAATCATGCACTGGGTGCAGATGCTCTTCCCGCATTGGCTGCACGACAGCCCAGTCTCAACGCTGGGATGCCAGGCGCAGTGTTCCATCTGAAGTGGTTCGTGGTCGGTGTCTGTTGGTCGTTCCATCTTCTCTAATATCCCTAGAAAGTCTCTGCCTGATTGGTTGGATTCAGGAAGAGCCTTCCGGGATCCTTCTCACCCAGCCCGTACGGTCTGCCACGTCTCGGTCACGCACCAGCCGGTTCAATAACACCCTCTTCCGGGAGATGTCATCTGGGAACGGCATCCAGTTCGCCGATAGCCGCTTGAGCACGACCAGGCCCAAAAGCCCAAGGGAATACCAGACCAGGTTAAGGTGGTCCAATATCACGTAGGACCACAGGGGCAATAGCGTCAGGGAGATGAGCACCCACAAACCCGAGCTCTTGGTGACCTTCCAGCCACCGATCGCGACTACGGCACAGGCGATGGCCAGGAACGGCGATAGGGCGACAAGTGTCCCTCCGGCAACGGCGATACCTCGCCCGCCCTGGAGTTTCAAGAAGATCGACCAGTTGTTTCCGGCAACCGCAAGCAGCGGAGGACCAATCAGGTACGCTGACGAGCGGTCGATGTCCAACACGTACAACGCCACCCAGATTGGAAGGGCACCCTTGATGAATATCTCTACCGCCGCCACCGGGTAGACCCAATTCTTGCCGACGTGTTCGTAGAGATTGGCGCTTCCCACATTGCCGCTGCCGTAGCCACGGATATCCACTCCTTTGACAACGCGGCCGATGAGGTAGGCCGTGGGTATGGAACCCAGGATGAAAGCGCCTATGTAAAGAGCGAGTATGTCCATGGTCCAGCTCTGTTAACGACCTAGGCCCGTTCTACCTTGGCTTTTTCCGCCGCCTCTTCCAGCAGCTTGATGGTCTCTTCAGGCGGCCCCAAAGTACCCGGAAGTGGCTCACCCGAGTTACCAAGCCCGTGGTAGTCGCTGCCACCACACGGAATCAGGTCATATTCCTTCGCCAATCGGGCCAGGTGTCTAACTGTGTCATCGTCATATTGAGCGTAATAGACTTCCATGCCCATCAGACCGACTTTCTTGAGGTTGGCGATCCCAGCTTCCATGTCGTTCATAAAGGTCGGGTGGGCCAAAACCGGAACACCGCCAACTTTCTTGATCATCTCCACGCCTGCGGCCGGGGCTAACTTGGGACGGTCATAGTAGGCCAGACCGTCGTTCCCCAGATACTCATCAAAGGCCTCCTTGGGCTCTTTGAAGTAACCTGCCTCAACCATCGCCAAGGCGATGTGGGGGCGACCCACTGTGCCATCGCCAGCAAAATGCTGGACCCTTTCCCACTCTACTGGCTTGCCCAGCGCTTCCAGTTTCTCCACCATGACCTGTGCCCGGTCGACACGGCCCCTGCGAAACTCTGAAAGCGTAGCTTGAAATTCCTCGTCATGATAATCGAGGAAATAACCCAACACGTGGACCTCGTCACCTGGTATATCGGCGCTCATTTCGATGCCCGGGATTATGCGCAGATCAGGGAATTCCTTGGCCGCTTCATACGCTTCGGCCAGGCCCTCTGTACTGTCATGGTCGGTGATGGAAATAGTCTTAAGGCCGTTCTTTGCCACCATCTGAACTAACTCGGTGGGGGTAAGACGGCCATCCGAAGCCAGGGTATGCAGGTGCAGGTCTATAGTCGCAGCCAATCTGTTTCACTGTCCTATCTAATTGTTCGAAGGTCACGGTTAGCTCTTGAGCCTGTCCGGCGACTGGTGAATGTCACCTGCCTTCAGTATACGCAATAACCGGGGTCAATTGATCCATATACTGAAATACGCTGAGCGGCTACCTAATCGTTTGTAGTTGTGACCATCAAATTAAAAAGAGGACCCAGAAGCCGGACACTCCCGCTTCCAGGTCCTCTTTTTTGTTTGGCTAATTGTAGCTCGGACTAGTCGTTACTTAGCGTATTCGACGTTCCGAGTCTCCCGAATCACGGTCACCTTGATCTGGCCGGGGAAGACCAGGTCTTCCTCAACCTTCTTGGCTATGTTACGGGCCAGCCCAGCGGCTTCAACGTCGGTCAGGTCGTCTGGTTTAACCATGACCCGAACTTCGCGACCCGCCTGGATGGCAAAGACCCTTTCCACACCATTGAAGCTGGTGGCAACCTCTTCAAGTTCCTTGAGCCGTTTGACGTACAATTCCAGGGACTCTCTGCGGGCGCCAGGCCGAGATGCGCTGATGGCATCTGCTGTGGCCACCAAGAACGACTCGACCGTCTCATGGTCGTCGCTGTGGTGCTCCAAGATACCCCGATAAGAACTATGGTTGATGCCATGCTTCCGGGCAATCTCGGCACCGATCTCAGCGTGGGGACCGGAGACCTCGTGGGTAACTGCTTTGCCGATGTCATGTAGCAGGCCGCCCATCTTGGCAACCTGGACATTGGCTCCGGCTTCCGCTGCCAGCATTCCGGAAAGCAAAGAGACTTCAATGGAATGTTTAAGCACGTTCTCGCCGTAGCTATAACGGTATTTCAGTTGACCAAGCAATCGGATCAACTCCGAGTCCAGACCGCTGACCCCAGCATCAAAGGTGGCCTGTTCGCCAGCCTTCAATATGGTTTGGTCAATTTCTTCCTGGGCACGGTTGACCATATCTTCGATCCTGGCGGGCTGGATGCGCCCGTCTGAAACCAGTTTCTCCAGGGCCAATCGTGCTATTTCACGCCTGACCGGGTCGAAACAAGATACGGTGACTGCCTCGGGCGTGTCGTCGATGATGACATCCACACCAGTGAGAGCTTCCAGTGTACGAATGTTGCGCCCTTCGCGGCCAATGAGACGACCTTTCATCTCATCGTTGGGCAGGGAAACCGTTGAAGTCGTGACTTCAGAAACTACGTCGGTTGCAAGTCGGTTGATGGCGACTGTGATTATCTTCCGCGCGTTTTCGTTGGCCTTTTCTTTGTACTCTTTCTCTAGTTCGTAGTACCTCTTGGCCAGGTCATGCACTGCTTCTTCTTCGCCGCGCTTGACCACTTGCTCGCGAGCCTCATCAACGCTGAGACCTGCCACCTGTTCCAGGGCCCTGGATTGTTCTGCCTTCAGGTCTTCGGCATCTATCCGGGACTGTTCAATTTCCTTTTCGTAGACAGCTAGTTCTCGCTCCTTTTCTTCCTGCGCTTCTACTTTCCGTTCCAATTGTTCTTCCCGCTGCATGTGTCTGCTTTCCATGTGGTGGAACTCTTGGCGTTGATCTTTAAGATCGTTCTCTGTTTCGTTACGTAGTTTTAAAGCCTCTTCCTGGGCCGCCAAGAGGAGTTTTCTACTCTCCTCTTCAGCCTGGTTTACGATGCCTTTGGCGTTCTCTCCGGCAGTTTGTGCCAGCGCCGCGTCTTTGCGCGATTTGAGAGCGAGCCAGGTAGCACCACCAATCCCTGCGGCCGCCAGGACGGCTAGGATGACGATGATTATCTCCAAAGGGATCACCTATTCCTTTCCGCCTAGTGTGCCTAAAAAAGGAGCTATTGCTCCTGATTAACATCCTAACCAGATGCCTTGAAGGTGTCAAGGCGAAAACCGCTCCTTTAAGTACCATAAACCTAACCGATTCGACATGGCTTTAACCTGTTTCTGCGTAGATCTTTTTCGCATCATTAACCCATTGCAATGAAGCAGGTATCCTTGAGCCAGGCATAGACGCTCTTGAGCGTCCATCTGGCCTGCTCTATAATGGGTTGATACTTCCTTATCGTTTCCTTTCTAATCATTTGCGTCGCGGTTGAACGCGATCAAAATCCTTCTTGGAGAACAGAACACAACGGTGTTCATAAATGCCTAACACGGATTATTACGATATTCTCGGTGTGTCTCGGGGCGTTGGTGAAGAGGACATCCGTAAGGCCTTCCGCAAGAAGGCCATGGAGTTCCATCCAGACCGCAACAAGAACCCAGACGCAGAAGAAAAGTTCAAAGAGATCAACGAGGCCTACCAGGTGCTCTCTGACCGCAACAAGAGAGCCCAATACGACCAATTCGGAAAAGCTGGTGTAAACGGGAACGGAAGCTCCGGTCAACCATTTGACGGCTTCGACGGTTTTGGCGGCTTCGGTGATATTTTCGATTCCTTCTTTGGCGATCGTTCGGGTCGCCGTCAAGCACAACGTGGAAGCGACCTACAACAGCGCGTTGTCCTGGCCTTTGAAGAGTCGGTCTTTGGCGCTGAGCGTGAACTAGAGCTAACCCGCCTTGAAGACTGTGGAGTCTGCGACGGCGCAGGGAACGAACCCGGCACATCGCTGGACACCTGCAATACCTGTAAGGGTCATGGCCAGGTGCGGCGGGCCCAACGCAGCGTGTTTGGACAGTTCACCCAGGTAACCAACTGCACCAGCTGCCAGGGCCGGGGCACCATCATCAAGACCGCCTGCACAAATTGTCGGGGCGGCGGCAAAGAGCGCAAGACCCGCAAGATCTCTGTGAACATACCCGCTGGTGTTGAGGATGGGATGCAAGTCCGCCTCAGCGGTGAGGGTAACGCCGGAAGCGAAGGCGGCGGCCACGGTAACCTTTACGTCTATATCGACGTGCAAGAACACCAGTTCTTTGATCGGGAAGGCTCCGATTTGATCTACGACCTGCCGATCAATATCGCAGAAGCCGCCTTAGGAGCTAACAAAGCCATCCCCACCCTGGACGGCGAGGACGAAGACCTCAAGCTCCCCAAGGGAACGCAACCCGGCTCCGAATTCCGTATCAAGGGGAAAGGTGTCCCGCATCTAAACGGCAACCGCCGTGGCGATCTCCGTATCATGGTAAATGTCCGGGTTCCAGGTTCCTTGGATGAGCGCCAACAAGAACTGCTCCAAGAACTGGCGGAGTCCTTTGCCAGTTCCAACGGGAACTCTGACAATGGCGATTCCTCAAGCGAAGACGACAAGGGAATCTTTGACAAGATCAAAGAAAAATTGAGCTGACACCCCATGGGGTTCCCTCTGGCAATCAGATTCAGCAGCACGTAGACCAAAGATAAGCAGACCATGATGAAAGACCTGAGGACCGCTGGTCCTGCGGGTCTTTTTACCTGTAGGGATTCCTAGCAATCTCGCAGGACGAGGAGGGCCGGTGGCCTGGCAAGAATTAAGCATTACCGTACCCCATGAATACGTGGAGCCAGTCTCTTATCTATTCAGTCGTTACGGAAAAGGGCTGAGCACCGAACTCGCTGGAAAGGGCGAGGTCCTGTTGCGTACCTATGTGACCACTGGTTCCAGGCAACGGATGGCCCGCATCGACGTAGGCATCAGGCTGATCGCTTCCATAGAACCCATCGGCGAACTGCAGGTCCGCGAATTGCCGGAAGACGAAGACTGGCAAAATGCCTGGAAGTCTCATTTCAGGATTCTCCGCATCGGGAAGAACCTGGTCATCAAACCCACCTGGTTGGACCTTGAACCAGAACCAGACGACATAGTCATTGAACTCGATCCAGGGATCGCCTTTGGCACCGGCTACCACCCCACCACTGACACTTGCCTCCAAGCCATGGAACAGCACATCACCCCTGGCATGACGATCCTGGATCTGGGAACCGGGTCCGGTATCTTAACCATGGCAGCCATGAAGCTGGGTGCCAAAACGGTCACCGCGTTGGACATTGACGCACAAGCAGTGTCTGCCGCCCGCAGAAACTTCAGAAGGAGCGGCATCACCAAGCAGGTCCGCTTGGGCCAGGGCTCGGTCCCCCACGCAACCGCCCCCAACGAAGAATTTGACCTGGCAGTGGCCAATATCTCGGCCAGGGGAGTGGTAGACCGTTGTCCGTTCATCCTTGCTGCCCTTAAGCCAGAAGCTCTGTTCATCGCATCCGGGCTCTTGGACACCCAGAAGCAGGAAGTCGCTGACGCCGTGGAACCGTTGGGTTTCACACTGATCAGTGAGTGGCCCGAGGATGAGTGGACCACACTGCTCTACCGTGCCCCGACCAAGCCTGCCACTCAGTAGAGGTTTTCATCAGGGTTTCAGACACCGATAGAGCCTGTTTTAATGTTGCTTTTTACCAGGCCAAGGCGTACCATCGTTTCGGCTTTAAAATCGGTGTATTTGGCCTCAAATAACGGCGATTTCAACTGGCTATCCAGGGCAACCAAACCCCGATTAGCACAAAGCCCACAAGCCCTTTCTAACCAACCTCAATAGGAGCATTATCCTTGGAGAAGGTCGACCTAGAACGGTACGAGATTACCGGGCGACTCGGCAGCGGCGCCGACTATGACGTGAAGGCAGCCACTGATCGGGAAACCGGCTTGCAGGTGGCCATCAAAAGGCCAGTGCCTCAGGCCATCAGCCGTAACCAGCATCAGGCCATCGAGGCCCGTACCGAGAAGATACTGCAGGCTTACGACGAGGTTGGATTTTCCACGGACCTGATCTCGCCAATAGTCGGTTACACCGAACCGGCCGTCCACGACGCTTTCTTCGGCGACGAGCTGGGAACCGAATACCGGGTGGTGGTGGAAGCCCGCGCCTCTGGTATTCCTTTGCTAGGCGACATGATGTCCAAGTTCAAGGGGGTGCCGATAGGTGTGGGCCAGAACCTGTTCCCTCTATTTCCATTGGTGAAACCCGGTTCATTGCCTCCCCACCCGATCCACAATCAGCTGTTGGATTTGGAAGAGGTCTACCTGAAATCTGGTTACATGATCTTGGACTTAAGACCCCAAAACATCTTCTATCAACCAGGACTCGCCCAGATGACCGTGATCGACACCGGAGCGCTGGTCCGGTTGGATGATGATCCTCCCAGGGGGCGCCCTCCCTTTGATATCAACGACGCCTGTCTGGAGATAATCAAGTTCTACACCACTCCGGAAGA
>PCAH01000106.1 GCA_002730485.1 Dehalococcoidia bacterium
CTGCGGTCGCTGAGGACCAGGTGGACCGACACGATATCTGACTCTCTGAACAAGGTCTCCTTGTCCACCAGTGTGGCCTGGCACTCCTTGGCTCGCTCGGCAGTCATGTTCTGACTCCAGGCGATGATGTTCATGTCGAATGCGGCGCCGACCTTGGCGACCAACGACCCGATGTGACCTAGACCGATCAATCCCAAGGTCTTCCCCTTCAGTCCCACACCAACGGTGGTGCCCCAGGTGCCTTCTCTGGACCGTTTGTCTTCCTCATGTATGTGGCGCAGTAGAGAAAGAATCAGACCCCAGGTGAGCTCGGTAGGACCTTCACCGGCCCCCCTGGCCCCGCAGACCGGTATGCCCAGGTCGTTGGCGGCTTCCATGTCGAATGATGCATTGCGTAGGCCGGTTGTCATCAGAAGCCGCAGTTTGGGGAGCCTGGAAAGAATGGTGCGGGTGAACGGTGTGCGTTCCCGCATCCCCATCACCATGTCAAAGTCCTTCAGCCGCTCAACCAACTTATCTTCATCGGCGATATGGTCCTGGAAAAATTGAACGGTGGTTCCGGGAGGCAGGCTGGACCAGTCGCCCAGATCCTTGGCTGTCCCTTGGTAATCGTCCAATACTGCTAGTTTCAATTTGGTCACTTCCTAATCGGTTGAATAAAGCGTCGGTACGGTGGGATCGGGATTATTTGAAGGCCGGCATGACCTTCTCTGTAACTATCTTGAGGCTTCGCAGCACCCGTTCTTCCGGAATGAGCCCGCCGGGGTTCAATTCGGCTACCACCCCATCCAGTCCCAGTTCTTCTTTCAATTGGGTGAACCGGTCAACCAGACTTTCGCCGGTGCCAAAGGCGATCTTGGTCTTTAACATATCGTCGTAGCTGAGGGCGGCCAGTCTTTCGGCCCGGCCGTCGGCCAGTTCGGTCACTTCCAGTCCGGCCTTTCCCGCCCGTTCCCGATAGAGGCTGCCCATGCGGCCAAAGTAACCGGAGATGCTCTCGAATGGCTCGTCCATTGCCTGTTCCTGGGTCTCCCCGGCGTACACCGGTATGCGGAGTGAGACGTCGCCCTGCCCGGGGTGCCCAGCCTTCTGCCAGCTCTTGCGGTACTGGTCTACGTTCTCTCGAAGCTCAGGTATGTCCATGCCACGCAGACCGACGAAGATCGGGTGGCCTGCCTCGCCCAGCCGGATGAACGTGTCTGCGGAGTTTGCCGCGATACGGAGCGGCGGGTGGGGCTGCTGGTAAGGCACCGGCGAGATGGTCGCTTTCTCCACATTGTAATATTCGCCCTCGTAGGAGAATTCCTTGCCTTCCCAGGCTTGTAGGATGATTTTCAGAGACTCTGCAAACCGGTCCTGGCTTTCACTATAGGGGATGCTGAAGACATCGTAGGAACGGGCAAACCCGCTGCGGCCGATGCCGAACTCGAACCGGCCCTCGCTGATGTGATCGACGGTGGCCACCTCCTCGGCGATACGCAGCGGATTGCTCAGGGGCAGCACATATACGGCCAGGCCAACTTTGAGACGCTTGGTGCGGGTGGCGATGGAACTGGCAATGACGATGGGTGAAGACATCACCGAGCGGGTGGGGTTGAAGTGCAATTCAGCCAGCCAAACTCCGTCTAGCCCTTGCTCTTCTGCCGCATCTACCATGCGGAACCCTTCCTGAAAGGCCTGGGCCTCTGTGACCCCATCCCGATTGCCAAATTCCATAAATGCGCCGAAGAACATGCGTTTCTTCCCCCAAATCTATCGTTGAATCTTTAAAAGAGCCTAAGGGTATACGCTGACCCTGGGCCAAGCCGAGTTCAAAAGTACTTCATAGAGGGCAAAGGGTCAAGAAAAATGGGTTTTACCCAGACTACTCCGCCTTGACCGACCCAGTTTGTCGGACTACCCTTTAGCCACAACTTGGCAAGCATTATTTCGTGCGACATTACGCACCGGCAATTTGGATCCTCAAGCAAGGTTTAAGAGGCAATTAGATGGAATCTAGCCAGTATGACATCGTAATAATCGGTGGCGGCATCCTTGGCCTATCCACGGCCATGCAATTGTTGGAGCGGGCACCCCAATGGCGGGTCGCCGTTGTGGAGAAAGAAGAGGAACTGGCCACCCACCAGACCGGCCATAACAGCGGCGTAATGCACTCCGGCATCTACTACCGGCCCGGCTCTCACAAGGCCAAGTTCTGCGTGGCCGGGCTGAATAATATGGTCAAATTCTGTGAAGAGAACGAGATTGAATTTCAGCAATGCGGCAAGGTCATCGTCGCCATTCACGAGTCGGAGTTAGGCCGCCTGCAGGACCTGTATGAACGGGGAACGGCTAACGGCGTGCCGGACCTTGAAGTCGTCGGTCCGGAGCGTCTCAAAGAAATCGAACCGCATACTGTCGGGGTGCAAGCGCTGTGGGCACCCCACACAGGTATCGTCGATTTCACCAAGGTGGCCGCAGCCTTTGCCGATAAATTCCAACAGGCCGGCGGGGATATATTCACCGGAGCAACGGTGCGGAATATTACCCAGTCCGGCGGGTCAGTGGCCTTGGAGACGACCAAGGGAACCCTCCAAGCCAAGCACTTGATCAACTGCGCTGGTCTTCATGCCGACAAGGTGGCCTCCATGACCGACGAAAAAGTCGGTGTTCGAATCATCCCCTTCCGGGGCGAATACTACACACTACGTCCGGAAAGCCATCATCTGGTTAAAGGGTTGATCTATCCGGTTCCCAACCCCGAGTTCCCGTTCTTGGGCGTTCACTTCACCCGCAACATAAAGGGCCACGTTGAAGCAGGCCCCAACGCAGTGATGGCGCTGCGCCGTGAAGGTTACCGCAAACGTGATTTCAACCTCGGGGATAGCCTGGGCAACCTCGGGTATCCAGGTTTCTGGAAGATGGCCGCCAAATACTGGAAGATTGGAATGGGCGAGATTTGGCGTTCCTACAACAAGAGGGTATTCCTGCGGGATCTCCAAACCCTCATCCCTGAGATACAAGATTCCGACCTGGCCGGCGGCGGTTCCGGTGTCCGTGCCCAGGCGGTGGCCAGAGACGGGTCATTGCTGGACGATTTCAGTATCATCCAGGGTCGTGACGCTATCCACGTACTAAACGCGCCGTCTCCCGGGGCGACCTCATCACTGGCCATCGGCGAGCACATCGCCGGACTGGCGGTGGAGAACTTCGGCTGAGCCTTTAAGCCGGTCACTGAACCGGAGGATCTGTCCTGGGCAATACGCATCAAATCTGGCTAAGCTGGGTGTACATAGCGTTGCTGGAGATGCTGGCCCTAGTTATAATCTGCCCTGCCGGAGATTCCTAGCTACGAGGTGCCGGTCAGGTTCATACTCTGTTGAGACGGGGGCTTAGGCCCCTATTTTGGCATTGTACGGTACCTTTTGAGGCAAGGAGGCAGGCCGCATTGGTGCTTGAGACGGAGCGTAATCTGGACCTAGGTTCGTTTTATGCGACGCAGGACTCGGTTGACGAGTACCTGGTCTCGGTCGGTGACGCGCTGCCTATCTATAAAGAAACCGGCCTCGCACCACCGCTCTACTCGGCAGCTTCAGCCTTGGGTTCATTGCTACGGGAACTGGCTCTCCCTCCCGGCGCTATTCACAGCCTCCAAGAAGTTGAAACAAAAAAACCGGTGGTCATCGGCAGCGGGGTAAAAGTAAGCGCCTTTGTGGAAAAGCCCCGCCGCCGCGCTGGTTTGGAATTTATCACGGTGGTCTGCACCGTGGAGTCTGACGGAGCCGTGGCTCTGATTTCCAAGAGCACAGTGTTGGTGCCGCCCAAAGATGTGCCAGAAACTGCACCAGCCGAGCCGAAGGCGTCGGACGCTGAACCGATACAAAGCGAATTGACGATTATCTCAAAAGAGATCAACCAGGAGCAGTTGAACGCCTATGCCAGGGCGTCTGGCGACGACAACCCGCTGCATCTAGACGCGGAATTTGCCGCGAGGACCCAGTTTGGCGAGATCATCGCCCACGGCATGCTGACCCTAGCCTTCGTGTCCGAGATGATGACCACAGCCCACGGAAAAGCCTGGTTGGAATCAGGAGGCCTGCGGGTTCGGTTCAAGGGAGCGGCTTACCTGGGAGACCAGGTTGCGGCCTGGGGCAATCTTTCGAAAGAAGACGACTCGTCGCGCACCTACTCGGTGGGAGTCAAAAACACCGACAACGGGCAGGAACTGATAGCGGGCACTGCCAGTTTTAATATAGACCACTAGTTTAAAAACGAATCAGGGGCAGCGACCTTTAACGAATGGCCCGGCGATACCCCGGTGGACGCCAGTCAAACGAGGAAGGAACACTATGCAAGATAATACGAACAACGGATCAAACCCAGTCAGGGTCGCGATGGACGCGATGGGTGGGGATCATGGACCGGTCGAAACAGTTAAAGGCGCTATCCTCGCGGCTAAAGCCACCAACGCCGAGATAATCCTGGTTGGTGACCAAGAACCCGTTGAACAGGAACTGGCCAATCACGATACGACTGGCATCAAGATCAGTGTGGTTCCTTCCGAAGGGAAGATAGGCGACGACGAACATCCACTGCAGGCCATGCGCACCAAGCCCAAGTCGTCGGTGCTAGTGGCCACCAAGCTGGTCAAGAGCGGCGATGCCGATGTCATGGTCTCCATGGGTTCCACCGGCGGTTCTATGGCCAGCGCCGTTCTGACCCTGGGATTGTTCGAAGGTCTGGAACGGCCCTGCTTGGGTGGCCCTTTCTTGGGCTTGGCTCCCAACACCGTGCTGGTGGACATAGGCAGCAATATCGATTGCCGCCCCGGTCTGCTGCTCAACTTTGCATCTTTGGGAGTCACCTGGGCCCGCACCTATATGGGCATCGAGGACCCCAGGGTGGCCCTGCTCAGCGTCGGATCGGAATCCACCAAGGGAAACAAACAGGTTCAGGAGAGCTATCAGGTCTTTGAAGATAGCAACATGGACTTCGTCGGCAACGTTGAGGGAATGGATTTCTTCACCCAGAAAGCAGAGGTCATCATCTGCGACGGGTTTGTCGGCAACATCCTGATTAAATTCACGGAAGGACTCGGAGCAGCATTTGCCGCCTATTCCAAGAAACGCCTGGCTTCGTCCATGGATGAGAATGACCTCGGTAAGTTCGCCGCCGAGTTGGTCCAGTTGACCAACCGCACACGAACCAACGGCGGCCCGCTCTTTGGTGTGAACGGCCCAGTGATTCTGGGTCATGGTTCCAGCAAAGCAGACGAGATACTGGCCGCCATCAGCACCTCTGTCCGTTATGTTGAACTGGGCATGGTCGATATCATGCGCGCTGATCTGGCCTCCATAAATGCCACAAGCGGAAGCGGCGCGAGCAGGTAAGGTTATTTGATTAACGGTATCGACCTAACAGGCAAAGTCGCACTGGTCACCGGAGCCTCCCGTGGTATTGGGGCCGTGGTCGCCTGCCGCCTGGCAGAAGCCGGGGCCCGAGTCGGGGTCAACTATCATGCCAGCCCAGACGCTGCCACCGTGATAGTCGATGGAATCAACAAGTCGGGTGGGGAAGCCTTCCTCGTTGGCGGTGATGTCTCCCAAGAAGAAGCCGCTGAATCGGTCATCAAAAAGATGATCGAACACTTTGGCAATATCGACATACTGATCAACAACGCCGGCATCAACAAGGATCAACTGCTGATTCGGATGAAGCCCGAGGACTTTGACAGCGTCATCAACGTAAATCTGCGTGGCGCTTTCCTCTGCACCCGCTACGTCATGACCCACCTGATTAGACAGCGGTCCGGTCGAATCATCAACATGTCGTCGGTGGTGGGGCTCTCCGGCAACCCCGGCCAGGCGAACTATGCCGCTGCCAAGGCGGGTTTGGTGGGTTTGACCAAGGCCGTTGCCCGGGAAGTGGCCTCCCGAAACGTCACCGTAAACGCCCTGGCCCCCGGATATATCACCACCTCCATGGTGGAAGAGATACCCGAGGACAAACAAGCCCAGATACTGGCCAACATCCCCATGGGCAGGTTTGGCACCCCAGAAGACGTGGCCGAGGCTGTGATATTCCTCTGCAGCGAAGGCGCCAGCTACATCACCGGCCAGGTCCTGACCATCGACGGCGGGATGATCGCCTAGTACCCCGGCCCCATTGGTCCCTCTCTTCCCCTAGAATGCCCTTGTATAATGCCGTCACGTCCATCGTGACCAAACCTTACTTATTCCGCACAGCTAACGGAGGCCTACATGCGCACCACCACCAAGTTTCGCCAACTGCTCCAACAACCGGGAATAATCCAAGCGCCCGGGGCCTACGATTGCCTGACCGCCAAGTTGATACAGCAGGCCGGTTTTCCTGCGGTGTACATGACCGGTGCTGGTACTTCCGTTGCGCAGCTCGGATACCCTGACCTGGGACTGGCAACCATGTCCGATATGATCGCCAACGCCGGTTCCATCGCCGACATCCTGGATGTGCCGTTGATTGCGGATGCCGACACCGGCTACGGCGGCATCTTGAACGTAAGAAGGACCGTGAGGCAGTACGAGCGGGCAGGGGTTGCTGCTATCCACATAGAGGATCAGGAGATGCCCAAGCGCTGCGGTCACCTGGACGATAAAAAGGTCGTATCCACCGAGGATATGGTCCAGAAGATCAGGGCGGCGGTGGACGTCAGAACCGACGATGATTTCACGATAATCGTACGCACCGACTCCATAGCGGTGACCGGCTGGGAAGATGCCATGCACCGCTGTGAGGAGTACATAAAAGCAGGAGCTGATGCCCTGTTTGTGGAAGCGCTCAGAACTCCGGAGGAAGTTGAACAAGTCGCTAAGAACATCAACGTTCCCCTGCTTTACAACTTTGTGGAGTCGGGTAAGTCTCCGCTGCTCTCAGCGACGGAGCTGGAGAAGTTCGGCTTCAAGATTGTCATCTATCCAGGAAGTGCCCTTCTGGCGGTGACCAATGTGGTGCAACAGTTGATGGCCCAGTTGAAAGAGACCGGCACTACCGCCCACCTGATGGACGACATGGTGACCCTCGAGGCATGCTTCGAAGCCGTGGGGCTGTCCAGCATGCTCGCTGAAGACGCCCAGTTCGCCACACCTGTTTAGCCGTAATCCAGACTGATTCAAACCCTGACTCCCATCTATTTTGGTACGGTGGGAACTTTCACCGGCTGGCCGACGTCTTTAGGATATGGATATGGCACAGAACAGTTCCAACAACGGGTCAGACGGCGAACGGTTCTTGGAACGACTGCCCAGCGAACTAGCTCGTTGGGAGTCGGATGGCATCATCACGGCCAATCAGAGCCAGGCCATCCGCGCCCGCTATTCCCTTGAAGGACTGGCTCCCAAGACCATTCGCGCCCAGGGCAGGCTGGTCACCGGACTGGCCGTCATCGGTTCCGTTCTGGTGGGACTGGGCATCATCCTCTTCTTTGCCGCCAACTGGGATGGTATCGATCGCTGGCCAAAACTGGCTATCATACTTGCCGCGATTCTCACCGCCCACGGCGTTGGCTACTACCTCCGTTATCACCGTAACTACGCCCGGGTTGGCTCGGCGGTGATCCTCTTGGCCTGTCTCATCTACGGTGGCGGCGTGCATCTGGTGGGCCAGGTCTACAACGTGGACGTGAACGACCCCAGATTGATGTTGTTCTGGTTCCTCGGCGTTTTCCCCATGGTCTACATAGTGAAGTCCCAGCCCATTCAGTTGTTGGGGTTGGTTCTACTGTTGCTCGCTATTGGTTTCAGATTGCCGGACTGGATCGACGAGGTTTCCAGCGGCGAGGCAATCATGGGCGCGGCACTTTACTTGATCCTGGGCCTATTGATCCTGTCCGTTGGACGGATTAAAGAAGAGATATTTGCCTTAAGGCCCTATTCGAAAGTATTCCAACTGGTGGGGTTGATAACAGCGCTGGGGGCGATGTTTGTGCTGACCTTCAAGGACGTGTTCGACGCCTTTGAGGAAGGTCGTTACATAGAGGGTGAATCGGAATTGGCCTTCCGCCTCTTGATTGCGACCGCTGGAGCATTGATCCTAGCCTTGGTAGTTGCCACCGCCTGGTTGCATCGGCGTAGTGAAGATGAATTCACACTCTCCGGCGTGGAAGGCATCGCCATAGTCATCGCACTGGCTGCTGCGTATGTTGTGGTCGGCGTGAACACGGGCTCCGACGTGTTCTACTCAGTGGTGATAAACGCCCTCTTTGCAGTTGCCCTTCTGGGGGTGTTGGTCTCCGGTTATCTCCGC
The DNA here is from genome assembly GCA_002730485.1 of Dehalococcoidia bacterium. Next base: position 8,260 of record PCAH01000106.1, read on the forward strand.
GGTCGTGAGACCCGGGTCAACATCGGCCTGGTCTTCGTTGGCATCGACATAGTAGCCCGGTACTTTGAGTACAGTTGGGACCTGTTGGACCGTTCGCTCATATTCGTGGCCGCCGGAGTGATCCTACTGATTGGCGGATACCTGGTAGAACGCACCCGCCAGAAGATGCTTGAGCGCATCAGGACCGCCGACTCTCCACAGTCGGGAGGCCCGCGATGAGCCTGCCACTGAAGATTGCGTTCTGGGCCACTGTGGCCGGACAGATCATCCTGCTGCTGTCTTTCATCGCCGTGAAGGAAGACACTCTGCGCAGCGGCACTTCGGTGATACTGGAGACTGCGCCGGTCGATCCCAGATCCATCCTGCAAGGTGACTTCGTCGTACTTGATTACAAGATCGCCGAACTGCCCGAGGGCATGGAAAAAACCCCACGGGGGGGAGCGGATATACGTGGGATTGAGCCCTGGGGCAGAGGGAGTTTGGCACGCCTACTTCTACACCTTTGAAAGACCGTCTTCAGACAAGGTTTTCATCAGGGGCACGGTGAACGACCGGGGACGCTTGGAGTTCGGAATCGATACGTTTTTCATTCCGGAGGGTAAGGGTTTTATCATCGATAGAGCATCAGACGTGAAGGTCAGAGTAACGGTCGGTACCACCGGCGAGGCGGTGATTGAGGACCTGATCTTGGATGGTGTGCCCTTTGACCCATCCCTGCCGCCGAATACCATAACGAAGAAGGAACCGCCGCCAATTCCACCGGAGTCCACGCCGACGCCCGTAACTCCTGCGAGATAGGGAAGACTCATGCCAAACGTAGTGCTAGTGATAGACATGGTCAAAGGCTTCTTAGAGCCTGGCCACAACCTTTATAGCGCCAATTACCGGGAAATCATTCCCAAGGTCCACGACTTGCTGAGCAGGGAGAAATCAGCAGATTCTGAGATTCTCTTCGTCTCTGACCACCACGACCCGGACGACCTTGAGTTTGAGATGTTCCCCGTGCACTGCGTTAAGGGCACTGAAGAACCAAACGTGATACCGGAGCTGGAAGAATTCGTGACCGATAGCAATGTCATTCCCAAGAACCGGTACAGCGGCTTCTTCAACACATCGTTGGAGTCCGCGCTGGCCGCCAAGTCGCCAGACAAGATAATCATCTGCGGGGTTTGTACCGACATCTGTGTCATGCACACCGCGTCGGATGCCCGCAACCGGGATTACAAGGTTGAGGTGCCATCAGACTGCGTGGCCAGCTTCGATGCCGACGCCCATGAGTGGGCGCTCTCCCACCTGAAGAACATACTGGGCGCATCGGTAATATGACTCGGTGAAACGTAACCCTGCCAGGTCCACGCTCCTTGCTAATGCTCCAAATTCCCAGGTATCATGAGCCTAATACCTGCCTATCATCTAGGTCTTGAACCGCACCGTATCATCTGGACCCAGCTCCGGATAATGAGGAAGGCGCGATGCTCTACCGCTCTTACAAATACTCCCAGTGGGACGGCAGCCAGCGGATCTTTGAACTTGACGCTGATCAGCTGATGGACCTCCTTTCGGATGACATCCTGAAAGACGGCGATGTCATGCAGGCGCTCCGCGATCTGATGCGGAAAGGACTTCAGGACCGTGACGGTCAGCAGATGCCCGGTCTCCGGGAACTGATGGAGCAGCTCAAGAACCAACGCCGCCAGCAGCTACAGCAGCACAACATGGACTCCGTGGTTGATGACCTGAAAGAGCGAATGGATGAGATCATCCAGTTGGAACGTGAGGGCATCAAACGCCGCGTGGATGAGGCGACCGAGCAGGTAGAGGCCGACGAAAGTGAAGACAAGACCCAGCAGGAAAGTCTGCTGGACCTTCTTAAAAAGAGAGCAGACAACAACCGCGAGAAGTTAGACGCCTTGCCAGAGGGACTTGCCGGGCAGCTCAAGGAGTTGATGGAGTACGACTTCATGGACCCCGAGGCCCAGGAGAAGTTCCAAGAGCTTTTGGACGCCCTCAAGAGCCAGATGTCCCAGAACATGGGCCAGCAGATGATGGACCAGATCAAGGGGATATCGGAAGAAGACCAGGCCGCCACCCGGGACATGATGCGCGCGCTGAACGAGATGATCCGCGACAAGATGTCCGGACAGGAGCCAGACTTTGACGGGTTCATGGACAAGTTCGGCCAGATGTTTGGCGATAACCCGCCCCAGAGTTTTGAAGAACTCATGGAGCAGTTGCAGCAGCAGTTGGCCCAGTCTCAATCCATGCTGGATAGCATGTCGCCCGAAGCCCGCCGCGAGATGGAAGACGCTTTAGCCCAAGCATTGGACCCGGAAACCCAGCGTGAGATGGCCGAGTTCGCTTCGCTCATGGAACAGATGATGCCCATGGACGACCTGCGCCGCCAATATCCCTTCCTGGGTGACGATTCCATGACCATGGAACAGGCCATGGAGATGATGCGCGAGCTTCAAGAACTGGACCAACTGGAACAATCCCTCCAGGAGGCCATGCGCACTGGAAACATGAACGACATCGACCCGGAAAAGTTGTCCGACCTGCTTGGCGATGACGCCCGCCGCATCTACGACGAGCTAGAACGACTCAAGAAGATGCTTGAAGAGTCTGGCTATATCACCAACAACGACAAGATGGACCTCACCGCCCAGGGGATTCGGCGCATCGGCCAGAAGGCCCTGAAAGAAGTCTTCACCCACCTACGGAAAGACCGTATGGGTAACCACCAGATGGACGCCCGGGGCGCAAATGGCGACCTGTTGGGCGAGACCAAACCCTACGAGTTTGGCGACCCATTCCAAGTCGATCTCCAGGCCACGGTTAAAAACGCCGTTCTGCGTGGCGGCCCGCAAGTTCCGGTGCGTTTGAGCGCCGAAGACTTTGAGGTCTTCCGTAACGAACACATGACCAGGTCATCGACCGTCCTCCTGCTGGACCAAAGCAGGTCCATGGGCCTGTTCAACAACTGGCAGGCGGCCAAGAAAGTGACACTGGCGCTGATGGCCTTGATGCGCAGTCAATTTCCCCGGGACACCCTCCATATAGTGGGGTTCTCCGATTACGCCAGGGAGATCAAAGAAGAAGAGATGGCCAAGTGTTCCTGGAACGCTTGGGTATCAGGGACCAACCTTCATCACGCATTGATGCTGGCCCGGAAATTGCTCTCCAAGGAGAAGGGCGGCACCCGACAGATATTGGTGGTAACCGACGGCGAACCCACCGCCCATCTGGAGGGCGACCGGGCATTCTTCGCCTACCCGCCTAGCCACCGCACGGAATTGGAGACCTTGAAAGAGGTCCGCAAGTGTACCCAAGAAGATATTGTGATCAACACATTCATGCTTGAGAACAACTATCAGTTGGTCAACTTTGTGGAGCGCATGACCCGAATCAACAACGGTCGGGCATTCTACAGCAGCGCCGCCAACCTGGGCGAATACCTGTTGGTTGACTACGTATCCAACCGTCGAAAACGCGTTTCTGCCTAGAAAAAAATTGGTTCTTTAATTGGGCGTGTGGCCTCTTTTGCGAAACCACATGCTCTGTTAAGATAATTGGACAATCGAATAGATAAACGGGTCGTGCGGTCAGTCTGATTCAGATTTGGCCACACTTTTAAGACAGTCCAGAGAGGCTGGCAAAGTAGAGCACCCCCAAACTCCGCAAATTGCATCGCTGCACCCTTTGTGTGAGTCGTTTGTGCCCTTGCCAGCTGTTGGTAAGGGCTTTTTTATTGGCTGAAAACAAGGCCAGAGTCAGTTAGGTAAGCTGCCAGTTTTCTTAGATACACAGCCAGAGTTCGTTAGGTAAGCAGATGCAAGAACGACAGATAATGAACCAAGAGGACGTGCGCCGTGCCCTAACCAGGGTTGCGCACGAGATTCTTGAGCACAACCGAGGTGCCGAAGAACTGGTGATCGTGGGTATCCACACCGGGGGCGTGCACCTGGCCCGTCGCATCGCCGCCAGCCTGCTGGAGTTTGAAGGCATCGAAGTGCCGGTTGCGACCTTGGATGTGAGCCTTTACCGGGACGACCTCGGTGTGAGAACCCAGACGCAAACCAAGCTTCAACCAACGGACATTCCGTCCGGAATCCAGGGCAAGAGCGTGGTATTGGTGGATGACGTTCTATATACCGGACGCACCATCAGAGCCGCAATGGACGCCCTGGTCGACTTTGGCCGCCCCCAGCAGATCCAGTTGGCCATCCTGCTGGACCGGGGGCACCGCGAGTTACCCATTAGGGCGGATTACGTGGGGCAGAACCTGCCCACCGCCATCGGTGAGCGGGTCAAAGTCCGTCTGCTGGAAACCGATGGCAGAGACGAAGTCGCCCTGATGTTCGAAGATATCTACGAAGACGAAGACGTTGATGAATAAAGATGCGGCAACCGGCTTCCTTAGATCGACCAAAAGAATAATTGGAGAGAATTAGGAATTATTGATATGAGCCTCTCCCGAACGATAGACACCCCAGATATAGAAGAAGCGCTGGCGGCCGGAACGAAAAACCGCAAGCACGTTTTAGACCTGGACGATTTCTCCCGAGAGGAGATTTCCGAGGTTTTGGACTCTACCCGCAGCATGAAAGAAGTGCTGGGAAGGGACATCAAGAAAGTCCCTGCCCTGCGTGGAAAGGTCATTGTCACGCTGTTCTATGAAGCCAGCACCCGCACCCGCATCTCCTTTGAGGAGGCGGGCAAGGTATTGAGCGCCGACGTCATCAACATGTCGGCTTCTGGCAGCAGCACCGAGAAGGGCGAGTCGCTCCTGAATACGGGGTTGACCATTCAGGCCATGGGTGTGGACACCATTGTCATTAGGCACCCCCACTCCGGTGCGCCCTATCTCCTGGCACAGCAACTGGATAAGGTCAACATCATCAACGCCGGCGACGGACTCCACGCCCACCCAACCCAAGCCCTGCTGGACCTCTATACCGTCCGGGACAAACTGGGCGGCCTTGAAGGCAAGAAGATAGTGATTGTCGGTGATGTCTTGCACAGCCGCGTGGCCCGCTCCGACATATGGGGCTTTGCCAAGATGGGGGCGAAAGTCGTCCTTTCCGGCCCCAGCACCCTGATGCCACCGGACTTGCTGCGCTCTAGCAGTAGTATCGTCAGATCGACCATTGGGTCACTGGTGGAGGTGGATTCCGACCTGGACCGGGCTATAGAAGGGGCCGACGTGGTCATGGCCCTCAGGTTGCAGCAAGAAAGACAGAACGCCGGGTTCCTGCCCAGCCTGCGGGAGTACATCAGACGCTGGCAGGTCACGGATGAACGTCTGGCCCGAGCCAACCCTGGAGCCATGGTTATGCACCCCGGCCCCATGAACGAGGGAATAGAGATCAGCAATAGCATTGCCCACGGGGGCAATTCGGTGATTGAAGACCAGGTGACCAACGGCGTGGCAGTGCGTATGGCCCTGCTCTACCAAGTGACCATCGGGCCTGCTCAGCAGGCTTAACTCCAAATAGGAATCATCAAGAGATTGGAACGCGGGAGAAGTGTTTGGAAACGGAAAGTTTAGTTATTCGCCATGCCAGGATCATCGACCCCAGCCGAGACTTGGACCGGGTGGGCGATATCTTGATCGGCAGCGGAGAGATACTGGCAACCGGTAGGCTGGGTCTGGACCGCATTCCCGAAGGAGCCAAGGTCATCGATGGCACCGGGTTGGTCGTCGCCCCCGGATTCATTGACCTACACTGCCATCTGCGTGAGCCAGGGTTCGAGTATAAAGAGACCATTGCCGCAGGTTCCAAAGCGGGAGCCAAAGGCGGGTTCACAACCCTCTGCGCCATGCCCAACACCGACCCGCCCATCGATAACGCCGCAGTTGTGGAATTCATCCAACAGAAGGCTCATCAGGATTCCCCGGTGCGGATACTGCCCATTGGGTGCGTGACCAAAGGCAGGAAGGGCCACGAACTTGCAGAGATGGAAGAACTGGCCAGCGCCGGTGTTGCGTGCTTCAGCGATGACGGCGACCCAGTGTTTGACGCCAACCTGATGAAACTGGCGCTTACCTACAGTTCTGACCTGGGTCTGGCCATCAGCAATCACTGTCAGGAGAAGTCATTGTCCTGCAACGGGGTTATGGCCGAGGGGCCAGTGGCGACCCACCTGGGATTGGACGGCATACCGGCCGCGGCAGAAGAGGCCATGATCGCCCGGGACATTGCCCTGGCTGAAGCCACCGGCGGACGACTCCACGTTGCCCATCTCAGCACTGCCGGCAGTGTGCCGCTGGTGCGAGAAGCCAAGGACCGCGGCCTTTCTGTGACCGCTGAGGTCTGCCCCCACCACCTCACGGTCACCGACCAGTGGGTGTTGGGAGGCAAGGGAGCGGCCACTTCCGAAGCTGGTGGCCTGGCCTACGACACCAGCACCAAGGTCTATCCGCCGCTTCGGTCTCATAGGGATGTTGAGGCGTTGATCGTAGGACTGGCCGACGGGGTGATCGATTGTATCGCCACCGACCACGCACCCCACGACCTGACCAGCAAGCAGGTGACCTACCAGGACGCCTCCTTCGGGATCAGCGTATTGGAGACCGCTTTGGGGTCGCTGATGCAGTTGGTCCACGAGAGCAAGTTGAGCATGGCCGACATGGTGGACCGCCTGACCTTGGGACCGGCCAAGGTCTTGGGCGAGACCTATACCGACCTGGCCACACTGCAGCCGGGAACCACTGCTGACATAGTCATCTTTGACCCTGATCAAGAATGGACAGTCGACACGTCAGAGTTCGAGTCAAAAGGTAAGAACACGCCCTTGGAAGGCACAAAACTAAAAGGGCAGGTGGTGGCGACCATCGTTGGCGGGTCGATCATCTATGAAGGGCCAGGCCTGAAGTTCCAAGAAGTCAGAGGCCGGGCATAATACGTTGCTTGGCGGCAGCAAGTATCGAACTGAAAAATCTTATATATGGACGGGTGCGCTAGATTGCACGAGCCAGCCTATCTAGTCTTGGAAGACGGCTCCATACACCAGGGAATCGGATTTGGCGCTGAGGTGGACGGCCTCGGCGAAGTTGTGTTCAACACGAGCATGACCGGCTATCAAGAGGTATTGACCGACCCTTCATACGCCGGTCAACTGGTGACACTGACCTATCCACTGGTCGGTAATTATGGCATCAACCCCCAGGACTTTGAGTCGTCACGGGTTCAAGTCGGCGGATTCATCGTCCGTGAGGCTTGCGAAGAACCCAGCCACGGGCGCAGCAACCAGAGCCTGCACGAGTTCTTGCTGAGCCAAGGCGTCCCAGGAATAGCTGAGGTCGACACCAGGGCGGTGACGAGGCGGTTACGTTCCCAGGGAGTAATGCTGGGCATAATCACCAGCGGCGATCCGGAAACAGCTCTCAAGCGGCTGCAAGACTCCCCGGCGTACGACGACCGGGACTACGTTGCCACCGTTACCACTAGTGAAGAGTACGACTGGAATCCAGGGGATGAAGACCTGCCCGAGGTCAAACACCACATAGTGGTCACTGACTGCGGCCTCAAGTACAACATCCTGCGCCAACTGAGGCGGCGCGGCTGCCAGGTGACCATAGTGCCAGCGGCGACCCCCGCAGAACAACTTTTGGCCATGAAGCCGTCTGGGATTCTGTTTTCTCCCGGGCCAGGTGACCCGAAACAACTGGACTACGTGGTGGACAATACCCGGCAGGTGCTGGGTAAGGTTCCGGTGGTGGGGATCTGTCTTGGGCACCAGATAATCGCCCGTTCCCTTGGGGCTGATACCTTCAAGCTGAAGTTTGGACACCGAGGCGGAAATCACCCGGTGAAAGACCTGGCTGACGGCCGCGTTTACATAACCGCGCAGAACCATGGTTACGCTGTGAGTTCTGAGAAATTGCCCTCAGGCTTGGAAGTCTCACATATCAACTTAAATGACCAAACTGTGGAAGGATTTCGCCATAAATCCCTACCGCTTTTTACCATACAATATCACTCCGAGGCTTCACCCGGGCCCAGGGACAACGAATATCTGTTCGATCAGTTCATCGAAATGATCGAGGATTTCAAGGGTTAACGTCCGTTGGACACCAGGCTATTCGGAAGCCAAATAAGAATAATTAGAGCGTGATAACTGGAAAGGATCAGCGCTCAATGACCAAGAGGAGGATGCAACTGACCCCAACGGCAACCCAAGATTAGGGCAATACAAGAAGCCCAAACTACAAAACCCGACCCTAACAGGCGCGTTATTTTCTGGAGGATTATTAATGTCTTCATTCGCCATGTTTTTGCTGGAGGGTGGTGTGGATGTGGCGGTGGCGGTTGATTTTGAGAGTGTGGCCTCTTTTCTAGAAGAGGAAACGTCGAACTATTCTTGCGGTGAGTACGTTTATAAATTAAGAGCAGGAAAAGGAACCCTGGGGAAACACTGGGACCTGGTGGTAAATGCCGTGGATCCAGAGATGGAGGGACAACCTCTATTTCCCTTGGGTAGAATCGAAGTTGAACCAGACGGTCCTGGAGTGGTGAACCTCAAGGTTCCACCACGGATGGTGCAGACGGTTCACGGGGAGGATGCAGCCGATTGGGACGGCAAACTCTTTGGCTCCTTCGTTTCTCAGCTACTAAATTCCTTGCATACACGTAAGTTGATAGAACTACCGTGTCTGCTTCCAACCATATAGCAGCGGCCAATCAAAAGAGGTTGACCGTCAACTAAATTGAAGCGATACCCGGCCGTGCCGATTGGTTATATAGCCAAAAGGCGTAGCCGGGTATAACATCGAAAGGCATAAATTTAAGACCCCAAATGGGGCCGTAGCCGCAGGCACTGCGGAAAGGGAGGCAATCATTCCCGACAAGCCAAAGAAAGTGCTCGTGATCGGTTCCGGCCCCATTGTCATTGGGCAAGCAGCAGAGTTTGATTACGCCGGCACACAGGCTTGCAAGTCCCTTCGGGAAGAGGGTGTAACCACCGTCCTGGTCAACTCCAATCCGGCCACGATAATGACCGACCAAGGCATCGCCGACCGCGTATATATCGAGCCCCTCACCGTCGAGGTTCTGGGAAGGATCATCGAGCGTGAGCAGCCAGATGGCATCCTCCCCACACTTGGCGGCCAAACCGGTCTCAACCTGGCCGTTGCATTGTCAGATGCCGGAGTCCTGGAACGGCATAACGTGGGCTTGCTGGGTACTCCTTTGGAGACGATTCGTCGTTCTGAAGACCGCGAATATTTCCGAAAATTTCTCCATGAGATCAACGAACCGGAACCTGAAAACCTCAGCGTAAACAATATGGAAGAGGCCTTGGCTGCCGCCGAGAAGATGGGCCTCCCATTGGTAGTTCGGCCCGCCTACACCCTGGGCGGCAGTGGTGGCGGCATCGCTAATACCCAAGAAGAATTCGAGACCTTTGCCCGCACCGGATTGGCGGCCAGCCCCATCTCCCAAGTGTTGTTGGAACGCTCCCTTGTCGGCTGGAAAGAGGTCGAATACGAGGTGATGCGAGACAGCGCCGACAATTGCATCACCATCTGCAACATGGAAAACCTGGATCCCATGGGCGTCCATACGGGCGACAGCATCGTGGTGGCTCCCAGCCAGACCCTGAGCGACCATGAATACCAGATGCTGCGGACCGCCAGCCTCAAGATAATTAGGGGACTTGGTATCGAGGGCGGGTGCAACGTCCAGTTCGCCTTGCAGCCCCATCCCCGGGTCTCTGAGACCCTTGGGCAGGAATGGCTGCCGGAGTCGCCTTACTACGTCATCGAGGTAAACCCCAGGGTCAGTCGGAGTTCAGCCCTGGCCAGTAAGGCCACGGGTTATCCCATCGCCAGAGTTGCTGCCAAGATCGCCGTTGGCAAGAAACTGGATGAGATCGAAAACGCGGTGACGAAACAGACCACCGCCGCCTTTGAACCGGCCCTTGATTACTGTGTGCTCAAGATTCCCAGATGGCCCTTTGACAAGTTCCCCCACGGGGACCGTCGCACCACCACTCAGATGAAGGCCACCGGAGAGGTGATGGTCATTGAGCGGTCGTTTGAGGCCGCACTGCAAAAAGGGGCCAGGTCCCTGGAATTGAGCGGCCACAACCTGCTTTGGGAAGACCCTTCCTGGCGCACTGAGGGAGAACTCTCACTGGACGATCTGCCCCTTGGCCCCAACGATGAACGGTTGTGGGGTGTGATGGCTGCCTTGAGGAGGGGAGCCACGGTCGATGAACTCACGGACTACACCAAGATCGAACCCTGGTTCCTGAACGCCTTTGAGCGCATCGTGAAAATGGAGCGTCGGCTGCTGGCTGAAGAGCTCACACCCACGCTCCTTAGATCGGCAAAACGGATGGGGTTCTCTGATGACCAGGTGGGCACCCTGGCAGCTATGCTGCCAGAACAGGTGCGAGACCTCCGGCATGAATGGAACCTTAGACCCGTCTACAAGACGGTGGACACCTGCGCGGCGGAATTTGAGGCCGTAACCCCTTATTACTACAGCACCTATGACCAAGAGAACGAAGCCATGCCCCTGGAGGGCAAGAAG